>NZ_CP102280.1:15000-363333 GCF_025150085.1 Dorea longicatena | reverse complement strand
AAGCAGTGATTCTGACAGCCCCAAAGTGGCAGCTATCTTCGCTCCCTGCTTTCTCCGTTTTCCTCCCAGATCCACTGTCGTACCCTCTGCCAGATATTTCATTTCCATAAGACATCTCATAAATTCATCTTTTACGGGTGTTCGTTTTCCATATCTTGCAATCCATAACTGTTTCCGGTATTTGTCTTTCTCCGACTCTCCGTCGCCGGTATTTGCTTTTAATAACTCCAGTCTTTTTACCGGATCTGTTTCTTTGTAAAATGCAATTATCCATGCGTTATCCATTTTCTATTTCCTCATTATTATTTCAAAAAATGATCTACATTACTGCTATCCACACGGCAATATTCGGAGACATAATATCTGCCTTCCTTTAAATGTTTCCGATTTGTGTCTTTTCCACAGACAATCTCTACCGATAATTTCGCCAATTCCATTGCCTGATCCTCTTTATCATTATAGACGGTTCCCTTCATTTTTCCAGTCTTGATTGCCTCCAGCGCATCGTCCAGACCGTCAATTCCAAATATGACAGGCCAGTTCCGGCAGTCATATCCGGCCTTCTGCCAGGCTGCCACTGCTCCCAGTGCCATCTCATCATTATTGGAAATAACCAGTTCTATCTCATCTCCATATTGTTCAATAAGACGACTCATTCTGTTTTCAGCCTGTCCACGGTTCCAGTCTGCAAACTGATAACTCAATTTTTCAAGATCAATCCCCTGTTCAAGCAAGGTCTTAACCGAATAGTCTGTTCTGCTGATGGCATCCTGATGTCCGGCCTCTCCTTCCAGAAGTATATACTGAATCTTCCCATCCTGATTCTTATCAACCTCCGGATGATTCTTAATATAATCCGCCACAATTTCTCCCTGCATGATCCCGGACTGCTCTGCGTTACATCCTATATAATACAGCTTCTCCCATTGCATCAGATCCTCCCTGACCGGCTCCCTGTTAAAAAAGAGAACCGGGATATCTTCTTGTTTTGCCATCCTGATAATACGGGATGGTGCCGTTCTGTCAACCAGATTCACACACAATACATCACAGCCGGCGTCAATCATCTCCTCAACGATCTCATTTTGATCCTGCTGATTATCATCGCCGTTTTTTACCGTTGTGATGATTTTCATAAGATCTGTTTCCATTTTTTTCAGATTCTCTTTTAACTGATCCGTCATAGCATTGATAAATGGATCATCCTGCGTATAGGTTACAACTCCTATCCGAATGATATGATCTCTCTTTACACTCTTGTCTTCACATCCGGTAATCAGAAAAGCAATCAGCAGGATAACTGCTATCATACTTCTTCTTTTTCTGTTTTTTTTACTCATAAGAATATAAGAACCTTTCCAAATTATCATTTAATGAAAATTCATCTCTGTCAAACACCTTTATCTCTGTCTTATAGCCTTTTAGCCTGTAGAATCTGTGTTCCAGCCTTTGTGCCATTTCCCCGACACTTTTATATCCGATCTCATAGGCATCCGGAACCACCAGTCCCTGGATATTTCCGTTATCCAATAACACTACCGCTTTTACACTGCTCCCAATGCCATATATGTCCGCTCCCTGATATGAATCTTCATCAGACTGCTCGCCTAGTTCTTCCAATGCATGTGGATCCAGAACCACTATTGCATCTACTTTATCTTTTTTACTTACTTTTTCATAGATATTCTGATCTTTTTTCCGGTAACAATACCAGTCGATCTCACTTTTGGTATCTTTCAGTGAATCCCTTAATCCCCGGATCGCATCCTGATCTGACTTTGATTCTTTCCAGTTTGCGACAACTCCGATTTTCTGCCGCTTCTTTCCCAGCTGCTTTCCAAGTTCAGAACCTATCTTATAATAATCCGGTCCGATTACCGGATTACCGGAATTCCCGCCTTCTTTGGAATATACATCCTCCATGATCAGTGTGTATGGCGTCTTGGCACACTGTTTTTTTAACATGTCTTTCGTATCACTTCCCGGTGCCGGACATATGATAAATGCATCTATATTGTTGTGCTTCTGCTCTTTTATAATTTCTTTTTCCATCTCTGCATTTTCAATTTCATCTGTATTACAGATAATCATATGAAGATTGTTTATTTTCGCCGACTGCTTCATCCCTTTAATCAGTGAATTCCACCGGTTATCTCCTGATTCCGGTAAGATCACCGCCACTCGTTTTTCCGGCACATCCCGGTCAAAAATCTTCCATGCAAAAAATAATGTCAGTATCAGGAAAATACACTCCAGTATCAGGAATGTAATTTTATTCTTTTTCATCTACATCCCTCCCCTGTATATATTTCTGCATCTCCAATTGTTCTGCATTCTCCTTTGTATATGGAATTGCCGGTATATGGATAACAACCCTGGTCCCCTCATCCGGTTCACTATATATCTCCAGGCCATATTGCTCACCAAACATCAGCTGAATTCTGGAATGCACATTGATCACGCCAACACCCGAACCATGTTTTGGAACTTTATTGTTATCTTTCAGGATATTTTCCAGAACTTCTTTTCGCATTCCCATTCCATTATCTTCTATAATAATGTAAATATCGTCTTCTTTCTTTTCTCCCCGGACTGTGATTTTTCCTTCATCGTCCTCATCCATATTTCCCACGCCGTAATAAATTGCATTTTCGAGAATCGGCTGAATGACTAATTTTACAATACAATAATCTTCTATCTCTTTATCCGTCTGAAATTCCATTTGAAAACGTTCTTTATAACGCACAAGCTGGATATTCATATAGCTTCTGCTGTGCTGAAGTTCATCTTTAACCGGAATGATCGTCTTTCCGCGGGATAAACTGACTCTTAAAAGCTTTGCCAGTTCGGAGATCATAATAACTGCTTCTTCATTTTTCTGTGCTTCGATCATCCAAGTAATAGATTCCAGTGTATTATACAGAAAATGTGGATTAATCTGACTTTGTAATGCATCCAGTTCACTTTTTCTCCGTTCATTCTGCTGACGGATAATTTCCTCCATAAGCGTCTCAATCCGTTCATATGATCTTTGAACAGAATAACCCAAATGTCGTATTTCTGAAGAACCTCCTATGTAAATATCCGTTTTTCCTCCTGCTTCATATGTTTTAACCGATTCATCCAGTTTCCGAATCGGTTTGGATATTTTTCTGGAAATCAGCCTGTTTCCTTCCAGAAGCATCATCATAAGAACCATGATTGTTGTAAAGATATAATATCTGAAATTGTTAATTCTTGCAGTCTGCACGCTCTCCGGTACAACTCCGATCAGTTTCCATCCTGTATAGGCAATGTTGCCAACCACTACACTTTCCTTGTGTCCGTCTGTTGTGATCTCATAAGTGCCCTCCTCATACCCGGAAGCCTTCAGACTATTCTCCTCAAACAGTCCCCTGGCCATCTCTGTTTTTCTCGGATGATAGATCATCTGTCCGTCACGGCTGATCATATAATAATAGATTCCTTCCGAAGAATCATTAATCTGCTTTAAGACATCTTCGATCACCGAATATTTCATATCTACAAGAAGGACTCCGCTTCCCGGAATCTCCCCATCGTTTATATCCACATAACGACTCAGTGAAACAACCCAATGATAACGATACAGACCATCTTCATACAAATTCTGAATATGCGGAACGGAAAAATGTACATTTTCAATTGCACTCTCGGCATTCTTATACCAGTCCTGTCCCGTTACATCTATATTTTCTTTTTCAACAGCAACCGGTTCCGAAGCAATCAGCCGGCCTTCGTTCCCATATAATGCCAGACTCTCGATTTTATCCGAATTCACCTCGTATAATAAGCTGAACTGTTCAGCAAATTTTTCACTGGATATATCAAATTCCTGTACGATATTATAATTCGCTGCATTAAAAATCTGCCTGATATCTAACAGGTCCGAATTCACCCTGTCTACCGTGCTTTCCACCGTCGCCTCTGTATTTGATACTGCCATCTTATCAATCGCAAGCTTAAATCTTTGATACAAAAGGAGTCCCATAGTTACAATCGTGACAAGTGTAATCGCCATAAGAACAGACATGATGATTGACTGTATATTAAATACAACATTTTTTTTGAAATCCGAATCTTTTTTTCTTTTTTTCACGCTTTTTCCTGTTCCCTTCATACGGATTACTGTTCTACTTTACAGATGCTCTATACTTCGAAGGAGAAACTCCAAACTTCTTTTTAAATACATAACTAAAATAATTGGCATCGAGATACCCCACTTTTTCTGCTATTGTGTAACTTTTCTCATCTGTATTTAATATCATCTCTGCCGCAATATCCATTCTGTAATCTGTTAAATAAGAGATAAACGATTTTCCCGCTTCTTTTTTAAATACAGAAGAAAAATAAGAATTCGATACACCGAGAACCGCACATACCTCGTCCAATGATATATCCGCCTCCATATACCTTTCTTTCACAATGTTCTGTGCTTCCACAATGAGCCGTCTGGCAGAACTGTTTCTTGCACATTTCAGCTTTTCACTGATTGTTTCCGACATCTGCACAATCCATGCTGTCAGTGAACTCTCATCCATCTGCGATACTTTTTCGTAAATATTCTGCATATTACCGGATATTTTATTGAAATCCAGCGAATTATCTGTACAGAACTTAAAAAATCCACTGACTATCTCCATTGTAGCAAGATTATACTGACTCATGGTTTCTGTATTTTTATGAAGCTTTTCCATCTCTCCATGTGCTGCCCGCTCTATCTCTGCCGAATCTCCTATACGAATTGCACGAAATAGCATCTGCATCCTTGACTCTTCTGACTGAACCGGTTTGATCTGTTCCTTCGGAACAATCTCTCCAATATTAATTGCCCGTTTTGTTCCGTATAAAACCCTGTAAGAAACTGCTTCTCTTGCCCTCTCATAGGAAAGACTGATCTCATACAGGCTGTCACACACGGTTCCGATCCCCGCTGTAACAACCGCACCCATGATGCGGTACGCCCACCGGCAGAATCTGTCACAGGCATCTGTTATCTGGGTAATCTTATCTTCCGCATCCAGTTCCAGAATCAGCAGTGTATTTCCCATATATATAAATTCTCGACAGTTCCACTGATTCATCAGTCTCTGCTTGATCTCTCTTTCTACCGACATGGATAAAAGCAGTGGGTTCATGCCTTCGGGCACATGGTTCTCCGATGTGTGGAAGATTACACAGCCAAAGAGAGGTCCTTTCATATCTACCTGATACGCCTGTAAAAATCTTTCATAATCCTTTTTTTCTACTCTTCCTTCAATTAATGAAATAAAAAAATTGGACTGTAATTTCGGAAGTACTTCCTGAAAATAATCATTTAATTTTTTTACATTTAATTTTTCTTCTCTTTCTCTGTCCAGCGTATGTTTCAGATTGGTCAGGCTTTCTGACAATTCTGTTGCATTGACCGGTTTAAGCATATATTCCTTGATTTCCAGATGCACTGCTTCTTTCGCATATTCAAACTCATCAAATCCCGTACAGAGCATGATATAAATATTCGGATATTCCCGATTCAGCCTTCTGGATAACTCTAACCCGTCCATATAAGGCATCTTAATATCCGTCAGCACCACATCCGGCTGGAGTTTTTCTACTAATTCCAGTGCTTTCACCCCATTTGTCGCACTTCCTGCCACCTCAAACCCCAGATCATTCCAATGAATTTTTTTCTCTATCATATCGATGACTTCGGCTTCATCATCTACGAGAATCACTTTATATCGTTCCATCTTTTTCCCCTTCTTCATGGCCGCTATACGTTTATTCCAGTATAACAAATTTACGTCTCTTATAACATATCCAAATACAAAATCTGCCTTCAAAATTTTTTTACTCACAAATTCCTTTCGAACGCATCATGTTGAAAAAAACCGTCCCTTTCATCTTTCCGATGAGCAGGACGGTCTACTTCTTTTTGTATAAACCTGTATAAACAGTCTTTTATTTATTATTTCTTCTGTACATATTTCAGACAGTCAAGTGTTACTGCTGCCAGAATAATGATACCTTCAAAAATAAACTGAAGGTTTGTATCAATACCAAGAACCGTCAAAGAATAGGTCAATGATGTAAAGATCAGTACACCTGTCACAACTCCCGATATCTTACCAATACCACCGGTAAAGGAAACTCCACCAACTACGCAGGCTGCAATGGCGTCCATATCCCATCCCTGTCCGTAAGCGGCACTACCGGATCCAACCATTCGTACACACTCCAGCCATGAACCGAATCCATAAAGGATACCTGCAAGGATAAATGCTCCCATCGTTACTTTAAATACCGAGATTCCTGATACAGCTGCCGCCTCTGGATTTCCACCAACTGCATATAAATTTTTTCCAAATGTTGTCTTATTCCAGATAAACCATACAACAGCAATCGCAACTACTGCCCATAAAATAATCATCGGAAAACGTCCTGCCTGTGGAATAAAAATATTTGGGATTGTCGGATCAATCGCACCAAAAGAAACTCCTTTTGTAGCATATGTAACAAGACCAAAGATGATCAACATATTTGCCATCGTTGAAATAAATGGATGCATCTTAAATCTTGCCATGAAAAATCCGGCTGTCATTGCAAATACAGTTGTGAAAAGTATACACACACATAATGCTAATATAGCTCTTGATGCCGGTGCCATACCCGAAAAATCAAAAACATGTCCAAACACAGTACCTGTGTTAATTCCGTTATGCATGATAATGGTTGCTGTAACCATACCCATACCAACCATACGTCCTACAGAAAGGTCTGTACCTGTCAGAAGGATCAGACCGGCAACTCCAAGTGCAAGGAACATTCGCGGTGAAGCCTGCTGCAAAATGTTAAGGATGTTTGTGGTTGTAAAAAGCTGTGTATTTTTCACGAATGGTGTAATAATACACAATGCGATAAAGATCATGATAATTACAATATACAGACCGTTCTTATACAAGAACTGTGTCATATTAAATGTGTACTTGTAATTTTCAAAATTCTGTGCCTGCTTCTGTGCAAATGTATATTTTGACATTCTGAGCAGATCGATTAGGTGGAACTTATGCATGTATGCATCATGTTTTCTATCCTTGATCTCCTGGATCCTGGATTCATGTGTCATCTGCGCATCATATAATTTATTCTTATATGTGTATTTTTCAGCTTTGATCTCTTCTGCATCTTTCAGGCTGCTGACTGCCTTCTTATGTTCTTCCTGCAGATCCGCTTTTAATTTTTCAAAATTACTGTTTTCCGCTTTTTTCTCTGCTTCGCAGCTCTTTGCAACAATGTTATAATACTCACTGTTGTAATGTTTGGAAAGAAAACTTTCAGCATCTGCGATCAGTTTTGCAATCTGCTGTTTATTTGCATCTTCTGTTGCTTTTGCCTTCTCCAGATTCTTCTTACATTCCCCGATAATCTTATTCTGTTCTTCTTTTGTTAAGTTCTTATTCTCTTTTGCTATTGCAATCTGATTTTTTAAACTGTTGACTTTGTCAGATCCTTCCACACGCAGTGCATCGATCTGCTCCTGTATTTTTCCAACATATTCGTCAATCGGTTTCAAAAGTATTGCTTCTTCTTCTGCCGAAATGATAATGCTTTTTTCTGCCATCTTCCATACCCCTCTCTGTTACAGATATTTTGCACTGAGTCTCAATAATTCTTCCTGGTTCGTCTCTTTTGTATTTACGATTCCGGCCAGTCGTCCGTTTGACATAACACCGATACGGTTCGTAATACCAAGAATCTCCGGCATCTCAGAAGATACAACAATAATTGTTTTCCCCTGCTTTGCCATATTGATGATCAGTTCGTAAATCTCATATTTCGCACCAACATCAATTCCTCGTGTCGGATCATCCATCATGAATACACTCGGTGAACGCTCCAGCCATTTTCCGAAGATTACCTTCTGCTGATTTCCTCCGGAAAGACTTGTGATCATATCATCCGGGCCCATACACTTTGTATGCATGATTTTAATCTCTTCCGCAGTTGCACGTACCATTCTGTCATGTGACAGCACTGCACCATTCTTATAATGGTTCATGTTAGCGATGGTCGTATTAAATGTAATATCGCCTTTTAAGAACAGACCATTAGCTTTTCTTTCTTCTGTGATCAGGGCAAATCCATGATCCATTGCATCTCTCGGCGATGAAAAGTTCATAATCTTTCCATCGTATATTACATTTCCTTCTGCTCTTGTGCGGATTCCGAAAATTGTTTCTAAAAGTTCCGTACGTCCGGCACCAACCAGACCGTAAAATCCAAATATTTCTCCTTTTCTGATATCAAAGGATACATTTTGAATCTTTGGTGCATATTTTGACGAAAGATTCTGTACAGAGAGAATCTTCTCTCCGGGCTCATTGTCAACAGGTGGAAATCTGTTATCCAGCGAGCGCCCAACCATTGCCGATATCAGTTCATTCATATCTGTATCTTTGCACTCTTTTGTCATAACCAGACTACCATCTCTGAGCACAGATATCTCATCACATATATTGAATATCTCATCCATCTTATGTGATATATAAATCAGCGAAATTCCCTGTGCTTTCAACTGACGCATCATCTTGAAAAGTTTCTCAACTTCCGGTGCTGTCAGGGATGAGGTTGGTTCATCCAGTACAATTACTTTGGAATGATAGGAAATAGCTTTTGCAATCTCACACATCTGCCGCTGGGACACAGACATTTTTTTCATTGGCTGTGTCAGATTTGCTGTGATTCCAAGCTGTCTGAAGAGATTTGCAGTTTCCTTTTTCATTCTTCCTTCATCGACAATTCCAAAAGAATTCTTTGGATATCGTCCAAGAAACATATTATCTACAACGCTTCTTTCAAGACATTGGTTCAATTCCTGGTGTACCATCGCTACTCCGTTTTCCAGTGCATCTTTTGGTCCCGAGAAATTTACTTCTCTGCCGTCTAATATAATTGTCCCCTCATCTTTCTGATAAGTACCAAAGAGACATTTCATCATTGTCGATTTTCCGGCACCGTTTTCACCCATAAGTCCCATAATGGTCCCAGGTTTGACATTCAGGTTTATATGTTTCAGAACTTTGTTTCTACCGAACGACTTACTCATGCCATTGATCGATAAGATGTATTTATTCTTATCTACTGTCATAACTCTGCTTCCTTTTCTTGATGAAAGAAGGGTATCATCTCTGACACCCCTCTGCGTTTCATTCATTTACCATTTAACCAGTCTCTTATTTTGAGAGAAGTGATGTGTATGCTGATGCATTGTCTGTCTTAACCATGTTAATTGCAAATGCATCATATTCGTTTGGATTTCCGAGACGGTTTGTGATGTTTGACTCTGTCTGTCCATCTCCACCGATGTAATCAACCTTCAGGTTAAGGAGATCATCATAGTTCTCAAGAAGTGGCTGGTATGTTGAGCTCAGGAAGTTGTCTGATGCATTGTAAATATCAAGCCATACTTTCTTAGATGGACTCTTGCTTGAATCAAGCTGTTTTGACACTTTGTCATAAATCTTTGTTGAATCTGTAAAGTCTTTGTAATTATCAGCTGTTACTGCAACATTTAATGCGTAGTAAGATCTTTCTTCTTCGCTGTATCTGTAATCTTCACCTTCTGTCAGGCAGTTACCGGCATCATCTGCTGTACCAATACCTGTATCCACGTCTGCTCCGTCAAGTGCGTTACGGAGTACTCTTAATGTCAGATAAGCCTGAACATCTGCATGCTGAGAGATTGTTCCGCCGTATCCATCAGCGATTGCTGCAACAGCGTCACTGTTTGCATCATATCCGAATGTAGGAACTTTGTTATCTTTTGCCCATGCATTAAACATTGACATTCCCATACCATCATTGTTAGAAACAACAATATCGATCTGATCTCCGAAAGAAGCTTCCCATGTTCCGATTGCGTTACCTGCTGTAGCCGCATCCCATGTTGCCCCTGCTGAGTTCTTCATTTCCTGAGAAGCAAGCTCACGGACTGTAAATTCTTTTCCGTCTACATCAATCTTAGCATCCTGGACAACTTTTGCTTTTCCGTCTACGTTTGTTCCTGCCGGCTTGGAAGCAACTTCGTCACCATCTTTAACTCCTGTTCCAAGTGCCGCACGAACACCACGTGTACGTGCGATAGAATCATTATGTCCGATGTCACCGATTGCAAGTACGTATCCGATAACTCCATCACCATTTCTGTCAATCTTATCAGCATTTGCTTTGATATAATCAACAACCATCTCTCCCTGAAGTTCTGCTCCCTGATTAGCATCAAATCCTACATAATAAGTATCTTTGTTGAAATTCAACGCTTCTTTGTCCAATTCCCCTGTTGAACTATTAGAAGGTTGACGGTTAAACCAGCAAAGCGGTTTGTCCTTATTGGCTACAGAACTGCTGTCTGAAGATCCTGATGATTTTGAATCACCTGACGAAGATCCTCCGCAGCCTGCCAGTGATAATGCAAGTGTTGCTGCCATCATGAGTGCAAATACTTTTTTCTTTTTCATTTTCTTTCCTCCTGTTTTGTGCGTTTTGTTTTTAATCGCGTCTAACTCATTGACTAATCTCATTATAATAACAACACTATTTTTTTGACATAGAATATTTTTGGATTAATTATCAATATTTTTATATTGACCTATGTTTTTTTATACATTTTATCCAATTGCGCAGAATCTGTCTCTACTATATATAATATAAAACAAAAAAACTGCGATAATAACCTTCACGCTATTACCACAGTTTCTCTTATATGTTCTTATTACGAATAAAATAATGATTAAGCTGTTGCTTTCTTATCATCTGTTTTTTCAAGAAGTTTCTTTACACCCTGGATTGCAACCAACACACCAAGGATCAGAAGCAATACGGCAAAAATCAACTGTAATGTATTTCCAAGATCCAGCCCTGTTGTCAGGAATGCTTTTGTCAGTTTCACGATCGTCATACCAAGTGCTGTAAATGTAACTGCCATCATGAATACCATTGGAATCCAGAGCATACATCCCTGACGTTTTGTCTTCTTAAGGAATACTGCGCAGGCTACCAGTGCCAGTACAGATAACAGCTGGTTGGCTGAACCGAACAGTGGCCAGATCTCTGCATATCCGACTTTGGTCAGGAAATATGCAAGTACCAGTGTAATGATTGTTGCAAAGTATTTATTTGTTACCACTTTCATGAATGGATTCAGATGATCCATATCTGTATCGTCATCGATAAAGAATTCCTGGAACGACAGACGTCCGACTCTGGCTACAGAGTCCAGTGATGTCAATGCAAATGCGGATACTGCCAGGTTAATCAGTGTGAATACAAGTGAATGTGGCAGACCAATAACTGACAGGAAGTTCGCAATCGCTCCGGCGAAAATCTGAGGCTGTGTTGTCAGTCCCTGTGCTGCTGCTTCACCTTTGGCAAAAGATGCAACTGCGATCAGTGCAATAACTGCAAGCATACTTTCCATTAACATTGCTCCGAATGATACAGGAAGCATGTTCTTCTCATTCTTAATCTGTTTGGATGCTGTACCGGAAGATACCAGTGAATGGAAGCCGGAAACCGCACCACAAGCGATCGTTACAAATAAGATTGGGAACATATACTGTCCATCTACGTTAAAGCTTGTGAATGCCTGAAGGTTACAAGATGGATTTGCTACAAATACACCAATAACCGCACCAACGATCATAAAAATCAAAAGGTAACTATTCAGATAGTCACGAGGCTGAAGAAGCGCCCATACAGGAGCGACACTGGCAATCAGGATGTAAACGAAGATGATGAGATGCCATGCATCCAGTCCTACATACATTGGGAAGTGAAGTCCCAGTGCGATTGCTGCTACCAATAATACGATTGCAACCGCTGTATTAATCCACTTGTTGAATTTCGTATACTTCAAAAACATTCCAAGTCCGACTGCTTCTAAGATAAATATCATAGAAGTAGTTGCGACTGCACCGTTAGCTGCAATTTTTGTTACTTTTCCGGCTTCACTTACTGAGAATCCATTAAAAGTTCCGGCTACAACATCAGCAAAAGCTGCAACGACCAGAATACAAAACAGCCAGCAGAATAACAGGAATAATTTCTTACCTAATTTTCCGATATATTCTTCAATGATATATCCGATTGTACGTCCTTTATTCTTTACAGATGCATACATAGATGCGAAATCCTGAACAGCTCCAAAGAATACCCCTCCGATTAAGATCCACAAAAGTACCGGAAGCCATCCGAAGATTGCTGCCTGGATCGGTCCATTGATCGGACCTGCACCTGCGATTGATGCAAACTGGTGACCGAATACGACGTTCGTATCGGCCGGTACATAGTCAACCCCGTCTTCCATCTCATATGCCGGAGTTTTGGCATTTGGGTCAATGCCCCATTTGTTCTGGAGATAACGACCATAAAGAAGATATGCTCCACCAAGCACAACAATGGCAATGATCATCATTAATATTCCACTCATAAAACAATCCCTCTTCTTTCTCTTTAAAGTAAATATATAAAAAAACGCCTTCGCTATCCTTTCGGATAACAAAGGCGGAATATTCTTCCGTGGTACCACTTCGTTTTACTGCAGTCATCACTAACCACAACCACTTGTTACTGTCAAAATATCTAACAGTTTCTTCTGTAACGTGAAGACAACGTCCCGGCTTACTTGATACCTGACTATGTTGATTCTTCCAACCTGTATATTTCAGCGGGATGCTCCTGGGTGATATCATAAAATACTTTCTGCCGTTTCACACCATCCAACGGCTCTCTGAATTCCAGTTAACTTTTATGACGTATCCCTTTCATTGCATTTCTTATTTACTTTTTTTAGCTTACTTAATGTTTTACACTTTTTTCTTGTAAAGCGCAAGAGTGGAATTAAACATAATTTACAAAAATACAGTTCTATTTTTGTGCATTTTTTCACATTATACGATTCCGGTTATCTCTTCTACAGATTTCACAAAATAATCTGCTCCATCCAGTTCTCCCTTCTCACCATAACCATACAGGCATCCGATAAACGGACTTTTACAGGATCTGGCACATTCCAAATCCTGTCTTCTGTCTCCGATCACCAGATAAGGTCCCGGATAGTCCCGGATAACTTCCTGCACGATCTCCGTCTTAGGGCAGAAACCATACGATTCACAGTCATAAAACTGTTCAAACCATCTTTCCATTCGGAATTCTTCCCAATGTGCTTTGCGGTATGCCACTTTACAGTTGCTTAAGATCACAAGATGATATCCTCTGTTCTTCAAAGCTGTAAGCATCTCTTCCGCTCCCGGATACCACACTGCCCGGTGCTTCCTGATCTGCCTGACCATGGAATCTCCCACGATCGCACTCGCCTGATCTTTGTATCTCTGATCTAATTCCGGCAGAAATGTATCCCACATTTCTTTGCTGTTTAAGCCCAGCCATCCTGCGATCTGCGCCGTCTCTATCTTCTGTTCCTCTACAACATTCTGTTCTGCCAACCACTGATAAGCTTCCCTGAACGCCGGCTCATAGATTCCAAGAGTATTATGTATCGTTCCATCATAATCAAAAATGATTGTTTTCACCATCGGCTGCACCTGATTAAAGCTGCTTCATCAGATTTACCATCTCAATTGCGGACAATGCACAGTCATATCCTTTATTTCCTGCTTTACTTCCTGCACGTGCGATAGCCTGTTCGATATTCTCTGTTGTGATTACTCCGAATAATACCGGAATTCCTGTTGCAAGTTCAACCTGCGCGATTCCTTTGGCCGATTCATTACACACCAGATCATAGTGGGAAGTATCCCCGCGGATAACTGCTCCCACGCAGATGACTGCATCATACTTTCCGGACTGTGCCATCTTCTGTGCAGTCAGCGGAATCTCAAATGCTCCCGGTACCCATGCAGCCGTAATGTTCTCTTCTTCTACCCCATGTCTTACCAGCCCGTCGACGGCTCCGCCCAATAACTTATTCACAATGATCTCATTGAATCTGGCAGCCACAATTCCGACTTTCATTCCCTCAGGTGCTACTACTTTTCCTTCTACTAAATTGATCTGTCTCATGATTTCTTCCTCCTGTTATTCATTAAATCTTTTTATAATTCTATTTCTTTGAAAATGTGTCCCATCTTTTCCTGTTTTGTCTTCATATATTTCAGATCATACTTCTGCGGTGGGATCTCCAGCGGTACTCTTTCATTGATCTTCAGCCCAAACCCACCAAGTCCATAGACTTTGTCCGGATTATTGGTCAGAAGTCTCAATGACTTCACTCCGAGATCCGATAATATCTGCGCTCCGATCCAGTACTCTCTGAGATCCGGTGCAAATCCCAACTTTACATTGGCCTCTACCGTATCATATCCCTGCTCCTGCAGTGCATATGCCTTGATCTTATTGAGCAGCCCGATTCCTCTGCCTTCCTGCCTCATGTAAAGAATGATTCCTCTGCCTTCTGCTTCTACCTGACGCATCGCTGTCTGAAGCTGCAGACCACAGTCACATCTGAGCGAGCCAAATGCATCACCTGTCAGGCACTCCGAATGTACCCTGCAAAGTACATCTTCACCGTCTCCGATATCACCTTTTACCAGTGCAAGGTGATGTTCTCCTGTAATATCATTGATATATCCGTGAAGTCTGAAATCTCCATACTGCGTCGGAAGGTCTGCAACCGCCTCTTCTTTTACATGTTTTTCATGGATTCTCATGTAATCCTGAAGATCACGGATCGTAATAAATGTAAGATTATGCTCTTTTGCAAGTTCCCACAACTGTGGTGTACGCATCATTGTGCCATCTTCTTTCATAATCTCACAACACACGCCGCATTCTTTCAATCCAGCCAGTCTCACCAGATCAGTCGTTGCCTCTGTGTGTCCGTTCCGCACCAGGACTCCGCCTTTTCTGGCAATGAGTGGAAATACATGTCCCGGTCTTCTGAAATCTTCCGGCTTCGCATCTTCATCCACACATTTCATGATTGTATAAGAACGTTCTGCTGCCGAAATACCTGTCGTTGTATCAACATGGTCCACTGCAACGGTAAATGCTGTGCTGTGATTATCGGTATTCTCCGCAACCATCGGTGGAAAGTTAAGCCTTGCTGCAATTTCCGCACTCATCGGTGTACAGATAAGCCCTTTCGCATAAGTCGCCATAAAATTGATATTCTCCTGTGTTGCAAACTCTGCTGCACATACCAGATCCCCTTCGTTCTCTCTGTCCGGATCATCTGTAACCAGAATAACCTTTCCTTCCCTCAGATCCCTTAGTGCCTCTTCGATTGTATTGTACTGATTGTTTTGTGACATTCTATTTATCCTCCTGTTCTAAAATCCGAATTCCTGCAAAAATTCCATCGTAATTCCGGATTCTTTTTTCTCTTCTTCACTCTTTCCAAGGCCTAACAGCCTTTCTACGTATTTTCCGATCACATCATTCTCAAGATTCACCGAATCGCCCGGCACTTTTTCCAAAAGCGTTGTTTCTTCTCCTGTATGCGGGATAACCGATACCTGAAATCCCTCTTCCTCTACTTTTGCCACCGTCAGGCTGATGCCATCTATACAGATGGAGCCTTTTTCTACGATCAGATGTAATATCTGCGGCGATGTTCCAATAGATACCCAGATGGCATTCTCCTCCCGGGTCAGAGACCGGATCACACCGGTTCCGTCAATATGACCGCTTACGATATGTCCTCCAAATCTTCCGTCTGCAGCCATCGCCCGTTCCAGATTCACCTGACTTCCGACTTTACAGCTTCCCAGACTGCTTCTCCTGATGGTCTCTGCCATCACATCTGCAGTAAATCCATCCGGCTGAAGTGATGTAACTGTCAGACACACTCCATTGACTGCGATACTGTCACCGATCTTCGTTCTTTCCAATACCTTCTTCGCCTTGACTGCCAGAACTCCCGACTCTCCGGTCAGCTGCATATAGCGGACCGATCCTTTCTCTTCTACGATTCCTGTAAACATGGCCCCTCCTGTTCTTTTTCACATACCTGACAGATTATCCTGATGTCTTCACCGATCCGGCAGATATCCGTACATTTCAGTTTCAATGCTTCTGATGGAAGTCCGATGCCGATTCCTTGCACCGGTGTCTTACTGTTCTTTCCGCCAAATAATTTTGGTGCGATAAAACAGTGTACCTCTTTTACAATTCCTGCCCGCAGTGCACTGTCGTTCAGCGTGCCCCCGCCTTCCAGCAGAATGCTGTCAATGCCCTCATTTCCAAGATATGTCATCAGCTTTTTAAGGTCTATCTGACCTTTTTCATCCGGACAGCAGACAGTATCCACGCCTTTCGCATGTAACCGTTCTATTTTTTCTGTTATTTCTTCGTTCTCTTCCCGTCCTGCATAAGCCACGATTGTCCGGTACTCTTTTGCACTTCTTACGATCTGGCTGTCAAGCGGTATCCTAAGACTGCTGTCGCATACTATTCTGACCGGACTTTTCCATCCTTCTACCCGGACATTCAACATCGGATCATCCGCAAGTACAGTCCCGATACCGGCCATAATACCCATATACCGGTGCCTCATATGCTGCACTTCCTGTCTGGCCGGTTCTCCTGTGATCCACTTCGATGCACCCGTCTTTGTCGCAATTTTCCCATCCAGTGTCATGGCATATTTCATCACTACATACGGTGTCTTCGTCGTAATATAATGGAAGAATACCGGGTTCAGACAGTCACATTCTTCCCGCATAAAATCCTGAACTACTGTAATTCCCGATTCACGCAATATCTGTGCACCTTTTCCTGCCACCTTTGGATTCGGATCCCTGGAACCAATCACCACTTTTTTAATCTTCTGTTCTATGATCGCTTCCGTACACGGCGGTGTCTTGCCATAATGACAGCATGGTTCCAGCGTAACATAGATTGTCGCACCCTCTGCCGATTCTGTAAGCGATGCGATTGCATTGCGCTCTGCATGAAGTTCTCCGCATTTTTTATGATAACCTTCCCCGATGATCCGGCCGTCTTTTACGATCACCGCACCTACCATCGGATTCGGATTTGTCCATCCTTCTCCCTTTTTTGCAAGCTGGATTGCCCGGAGCATGTATTCCTGATCCGTCATTTCTCTTCCTTCTTTCTTAGTTATACAAAAACCCCTGCAGGATACCTACAGGGGAAATGATCTGTTACATATAACTGACAAATGATCTGTTAACCAAAAAAGCTCTGAAATGGATCACCATCTCAGAGCTCAGACACTACATTCATCTATTAAAATAACTGTACCATCATCTTCTTTCATCCAGACTATACTGTCGGCTCCGGAATCACACCGGATCATGCCTCTCGGCCCGCGGGCTTTACCGCCGGTAGGGAATCGCACCCTGCCCTGAAGATTTCGTTTTTTTTATCATAATACTTTATATATCATTTGTAAAGCAAAAGATATCAATGCATTCCAATCAGAGATCAAAAAATAATTTTTTTCAAAAAGGACTCCGGGTTTCATAAAACCGGAGTCCCTGAAAATCAAATTTCCCTTACGTCTTTCTTATCTACACTGATCACGACAATCGCTATCACAAATGCTATTGTACTTTTTATGTCTTTATCTCTATGTTTTTTGAATTATAATCCTTCCCGACACCTAATACATTTTTATAATGCCTTGTCCATGAATGCAATAATACCCGCTTCGACTTCGTTCTTAATCTCAGCATAATTATGTATCTCGTGACGGTATCCCGAGTACAGCTTCGTCGTTACGTTATGTCCGGTCTGTACCAGCCAGTTACTTACCTGATATACACCGACACCATACTCACCTACCGGATCCTGATCTCCCGCAATATTATAGATTGGCATGTCTGTCGGCACTTTTTCGGCCCACTTTGTTCCCTCGATCTGTAACATCATCTGGATGAAATCATATACCGAACGGTTGCTGGTCGGTCTGGTAAATGCATCAAACGGATCATCGGCATGATCCCGCTGTACATACGGATCGGCACAGATCCACTCATTTCCGATGCTGACCTCTCCACAGCGCTCACACATCCATCCCATCAGTTCTCCGGTATATGACGGATCGGATTCTTCTCCATGTCCTGCATCGATCGCTTCTTTTAATTTCTTTCCCGTCTCTTCTGCCCCGCGGAAGATTCCCGTTGTTCCGCAGATAGTTGCCCCGGCCAGTTCGTCCCCGTATTTTGCAATGAAATCTCTTGTGATAAAAGATCCCATGCTGTGTCCGAATAAGAAATATGGCAGATCCGGATATTTTTCACACACGATTCCTTTCAATGTATGCTCGTCTTCCATCATTGTATGCGGTCCTTTGTCTCCCCAGTCGCCCCACACATTATTGACCATTGCTGTCTTCCCATGTCCTACATGATCGTCTGCTGCCACGATATAACCCGCATCCATGAAGGCAGATATCATGTGCAGATAACGTCTGGAATGTTCCCCAAATCCGTGGATCACCTGGACGATTCCCTTCGGTTTGCAAGCCGGAACATAGATCCATCCCTGGACCTGGTCACGTCCGTTGTAGGACGCAAAAGATACTTCGTGTAACATAATGTATTCCTCCTTTTCTATCTTATCCGTACGATTTTAGATTCTTTTATTCTGTACGGTTATAAGCTGTTCTTCAAAAATCCTCTGGTATTCTTCTTCCACCTCACCAAATGCTCTGACCTCATACCTCAGATCAATATGCAATTCGGGCGCTTCGCTCTCCTGTTTCTCTCCCAGAAGAAACGTCAGATCATACCATAGCATTGCCTTATCAATCGCATTCAACTGCATCTTCTCTTCCGGTGTCAGGTCCGAACCGAGAAATTTTTCATAAATCATAGAAAGCATACGTTCTTCGCGTTCATTATATTCCGGCAGTTCCTTCTTAAAAGGCGACGGAACATCCGACATATAACACTCGCTTGCATCGTGAAGCAGGCATGCAAGCACCATCCTATCCGACAGACCTCTCGCCTTTGCCTCTTTTGCACAGCAAATGCAATGTTCCCCGACCGACCAGAACATCTTCACATGACCATTTCCTCTGCATATCAGGGACAGCGCATGTGCAATGTCTGCTATGTCAAATAACTCCGGATCCGGTTCTGTTGGTTTAAAATGTTTTCCTGTGTAGGTCGTAATGTATTCACTCATTTTCTTTTCTGCTCTTTCACATACTCTTCCAGAATCTCCGCTGCCCTTCTGCATGCTTTCACACAAGGTCTGCTCTGATAATACGCTTCCGTTCTGACCGCAGGCTCTTCCAGATCTTCGCCCTTCTCCAGCCCGAGAAGTTCCCGGCAGATCAGGCTTCCTTCCGAAGCTTCAAAGGATCCACAAAGCTTCTGCACAAGTACATAAAGCTGCTTTTTCCCCGCCGCATCTTTCGGATCGTCATATCCGTACAGATCACCGATTACCATGACCATTCCTGTCACGGCTCCGCATACCTCACGCAGCTTGCCAAATCCCGCTCCGAACGGGCTTGCTTTTTTTGCTGCCTCTTCCACTGTTATTCCCAGTTCTTCCGCAAATGCTGCATAGACCGACTGGCTGCAGTTGTAGCCTGTGCGGAAGAGGGATTCTGCTTTGTCTGCTTTGTTCATTGATTTTCACCTCCGGTTGTAATAACATAATCTGTCACACTGTTCTTCTATACTGATTATGATACCATGAAACCTTAACACCCTCAACTTATATTATAAGCCACTTTTCACTCCAAACATCCATTTCACGCCCTTAGCCAGCCTTTTCCCCGCATCTGCAAAATGCCCTCCCGCATTCCACTCTAAAACCACGGATTCCACCATCGAGTCCTCCTGTAACAGCCCTTCCTGCGCCCTGGTCCTGTCACCGACCGCTGCCATTACTTTGTTCTTCGCCTTCTCTTCCTTTCCGCCAAGGCTCAGATACACGCTACATTTACTCTGAATCACATGATTCCTCACATAATGGTCCCAGTCCGGGAACCACAACGAACCCGAACAGCATACAATTCCAGAAAACACGTCACTTTCATAAGCTGCCCATAGCGCGAATAATCCGGCAAGCGAATATCCCATCAGCCAATGTTCCCTGTCTTTCACACCAAAAGTCCGGTCAATATGTGGCACACATTCCTCTGTCAGCCATCTCAGCGTCTTCAGACCTTGTCCGGCGAAGCCTTCCTTCCCGAATACCGCCGCTGCTTCCCAAGGCGAAAAATCCCGATTCCAGTCTTCCACCTGAAATGCGACGAGCAGGAAATTTTGTTCCGGCACAAGTTCCAGTAGAGATTCCCACAGATGTTCTACTTCGTTCTGCTGATGTGGATACATACCCCAGAAGATAACCGGGCCGCCGGTTCCGTTCTGAGCGAGATGTAGTTTGATTCCGTTTATTGACATATCCTGAATCATCCCGGCACTCCTGCCGCTCTTTTCTTTTGTTAGCTCCGTTGTAAGCATTTGCTTTTTCTCTTTATCTTCCATCTGCAATTCTCCTAAATTACAAAGATTCATCTTTATTAATCTCTTCCATATACCCGGCTGTAACAATGCCTGCCGGCAATGCCACAATTGCTCTAAATGTTCTTTTTTCCAAAATTATGAAAAGTATCAAGAATAAAAATTTCATCATTAGTATGCACAGCCCTTTCTTCTTACTAAAGTTTATCTTTTCTCCCGATACAACTTCGCCGGCCGATGCCCGGCATCCCCCGTCATCTCCCCGGTATCTTCTACCAGATCAGCCACTTTTCTTCGAAACGCCGGAACCAGAAGCTTCGTATCCAGCACCGTCTCATGAATCTGCTGCAATTCTCTCAATGTAAACTTCTCCGGTAAAAGCCGGAACGCTATATGCGTCTCCGTAATCCACTTGCGAAGCTGTACGATTGCATCTGCAAGAATCAGCTCGTGGTCAAATGCAAGGTCATCACTTTCTATCGTCTTGAATTTCTTCTTTACATCCCACTTCGAAGTTGTCTCTTCTAATCTTGCATGAAGCTTCTCATCCCCATGTGTCAGACACAGATTCCATATACCGGCTTCTTCCTGAAATGACACATCAAACCACTTTGCATCTGAAGCATCATCTCCTGCCTGGATTATTTCCTGTCCAGCATTGACAAGTGCCATGTATCCATTGCTGATCACCCATCTTCTCGGATCACGGTCTGGATTGCTGTAGGTACCGAACTGTTCCAGGAAATTACAGTTGCAGTTTGTCTCTTCTTTTAATTCACGTTCTGCGGCTTCGCCGATGGTTTCCTTCGGACCAACGAATCCGCCCGGAAGGGCATAACAGCCTTCATATGGTGCCGCACCTCTCTGGATTAAAAGTACCTTTAACTCTTTCTCGGCTATTTTTCTGTAATTATCTTCTTCTTTGTCAAACATTCCGAAAATGACGATATCTGCAGTTACGGATGGTTTTGGATATTTTGAATCATCGTAAGTCTTTACAAATTCTTCGTTAGCCTTTTGCATTTCTGATTTTTTCCGCATGATTACTACCTCTTTCTTTTTTCGTCCTATATTATTATCTTTATGTTAGTATCGCTTTGATAGTATGTCAATATATAAATTTACGCACACGAAAAATGTCATCTCATCTTCTAACGTTCTTCGTGTACGTTTATCCTCTTCAGATACTTCACTACCTTGCTTATTTGTTTTTACTGAATCTTTTCACATATACTCTTTACACATATCTCTTTACGTATATCTTTTTACGTATACTTCTTCCGTGACAACCATTTCTGATCGATACACTTCACTTCCCCATCAAACCGGATATGTAAATGCACCCCGCCAGATCTCTGATTAATCTTCTCCACAATTCCATGTCCGAATTTCGGATGTGTCACTGCATCGCCAAGCTTATACTGAACCACTTCATCTTTTTTCTTCTGTGCAGTCTTCAGTTGCTGATAAGTATCCCGGACCGGCACGGACTTATCATGAATCCTGTTCTTTAATACTTTATCGTAGTCATGATTCATAAGCGCTTCGCCCGCCTTATAATACGGCGTCGGCGCCGCTCCGATTAGAGAACAGCAGTATTTCCAAGCACTTCCGTGTGTTCCCGCCTGCCATTTATACTTTTCGGGAATCTGCATATTGTACTGCATGTAATGGGCGTATTCGTGTTTGAATAAATCTATGCGATCCTCTTTGGACAGCGGATTCTTCACACCATATGCAATAAACAACAGCGAAAAATGAAAATGCTCTTTTTCATGTGCACTTCGTCTAGTGTAAGATCCCAGTGTGTCCGTGTCATATCCAAATGTTATCGGCACTTTTGCACCATTCAAATGGAGTTTTCTGTCCAGTTCTTCATATAGATTTTGTATTAATGCCCGTAAAATCGGGATTTCTTTCTGCAAGCGTTGTCGCAGGAATTGGTCTTCTCGGTTGTAATATGTCATCTTCTCGCACTCTCCATATGCATCTATTTCCAATTCTTCCACACATCCGGCCGATATCCTACCGTTGCCTGCTTTCCATTACGAACAATCGGTGTCTTGATCATCTTTTGATTTTCCAAAATCTTTTCTGCTTTATCTTCCTCTGCAAGATAAGTAATCAACGCAAGCAGATCTTTATCCTTGCACTCCTGATCGATCAGTTTTTCATATCCTCCGACAGCCTGGCATACCGAATTGAATTCACCTTTACTCAGACCTTTTTCTTTCATATCTACGAACTGGTATTTAATTCCGCGCTCTTTGAAAAAGCGTTCTGCTTTTTTGCTGTCGAAGCTTTTCTTGATTCCGAATATTTGTATGTTCATCCTTGTTCCTCTCTCATTCTTCTCTTTCTACGCTATAATATAACTGTTTTGGACTCTTTGGCTTATCTGGAATACTCAACTTAATTACGCCAGCTTCTACTAATGGATTTACATACGTCTGTATAGCATAAGTAACAGAATTTAAACCCAGATAATCACAAATTTCCTTTCTTGTACGCGGTGTTTTACAAAATACTATTAAATTATTTGTTTCTTCATCATTTGACATATCTTCATAATCATTCTTTGATTCTTTATATAGTTTTACAATAAAACTTCCTCTTTCATCCAAGAATTCTGGCTGTCTTAAGTTATATTTCTCCATTTCCATCCGGATTGTTGGAATTCCCGAATACCTGTTTTCTGTTATTCCCAATGTTTCAAGTGCCGATGCAAGTACCGGATTTCTTGTATCCGGTTGAATTTTTCCTAATTGGTCAATAGTGATTCTTCCATATAATCCACCTGGATTATGTATTTCAATCCTGTCTTCAAACATTATAAGTTGAATCGGCATTCCTTCTGTATGAATACTATAATCACGATGTACTAATGCATTTATAATAGCTTCTCTAACCGCTGTTATTGGATAGTCTGTTCTGTCAGTTCTTCGTCCGGTTGTCGGACTTATAATTGTCTTTGTCCGCATATTGCGTTTCACAAATAATAATGCCTCATCCAACATTTCCGGAATTGTTCCTTCTATTCTCTGATTATCCGAGAATCTTTCCCCCATGTCGCCAAGACTTCCTATTGTTCTCCCAGGAATTACAATTGCCGTAATACACAATTGTGGAAAATATGCCTGTGGATATGGACTAAAAAGCAAAGTCGCACTAAGCGTTACTTTCTCTCCTCGCTTTATGCTCATAAGTTCATAAATACTTTCATTATCAAGTGTTGCTAATCTTTGTTTTCCTCTCTTTAACAGTTCAACATAACGATTCAGTTCTTCCTGATCCAATGACATTACTGTTACTCTCGGAACCTCACGGATATCGTCTTGATATTTTCTTCTATATGCTTCATAACTATATATTTCGTATTCTGTCATCGGTTCATTACTATCCCCAATACGGGTATAGGACCCCTTCAACCTTCCACGTCCTTGATAATAGCAAGGTCTGTCTGCCAAATCTATTCCGGGAATTTCAGCAGAAACACTATATTTAAGTTTATGCAAGAAACTTGCATATTCCGCAAAAACAGAGCACTCGCTCCGCATGAGCGGAGCGCTGTTCCGCTAGGAACGGATCATTGCCCTGTTTGTTAATAAAGTTACTTGCTTTCTACACGTCTATCGCGACCTGGAAAGTCTAATCGATATGCTTTAGAGGTCATGCGGCTGAGACATGCATCTGCATATGTGTTATCACCAAACAATTGGTACCAGTTCGCTACTGGCATCTGCGAGATGATGACTGTTGATTTTCGGCAATCTCTAGCTTCGATGATTTCAAAGAGATCACGGCACTTGTCAAGATTTAAGTCCATCAATCCAAAATCATCTATAACAAGAAGATCATAACCGGCCATCTTGTTTGAATACTCATAGTAATTATCTTCACTATGCGCATGGGCGGATTCTTGAAGCAGATAAGAGTGCTTGATCCGATTCGAAAACGATCCATAACAGATCTGGTTGGGCACTTATTCAGACGCATCTGAATAGCACCAATAATAGTGTTGTAGTCCTGCATAAAAATGCCTCCTTTCGTAATCTAAAAATAATGACTACGAAAAAACTATAACACTTTATAAGAATGCGTGATCCGACGAAGCGGAAAAGTGTTCCGTTACGACCTGAAAAACTGATCCGTTGCTAGCGGAATCGGTGATCCGATGAAGCGGAATTTGCAGTCAGATACAAAAAACTTGCCACCTGCTACTTCTTACAAATGCATGGCAATACATAAAACTTGCCACTGACAGCATCTCTTGCATACTATGGTATAAAAAATGTGGACTGGCACCTCTTTTTTCAGGAACCTGTCCACATTTTTATTTTCTTTTCCGTATATTCACCTGTTATATCTTATGCAGTCCGGAATCTATTTTTTATATTCAACCTCGAATGATCCAAGTTCATATCCATGAACGCTTCCCTTTACCTCTCTGGATACAAGCTCTACTTTCTGTTCAAGATGTTCACTATATACTCTTGTTGTCAGAACCGTTTCCCCGTTATTAATGAATATCTCAATGGCTGATGTATCCGAAAAGATGGTAATATCCGAAAGCTCTTCCACCTTAGCAAAGCGCTGCTTTCTTCCACGTCCGCTTTCTCCCATCGATAAGGTAAAAAGCCCGTCCTTCCAGCTTATTGTAACATCTTCACGAAGCTTAAGCTCCAGATTTTTTGCTTCTTCCACGTCAAGTCTCAGTTCAAAACAGCAGTCCGCAGGCGCCCACTTTGTAAATGCTTCCAGCTCGCAGGTAAATGCATTTTTACGCAGATCTTTCATCTCCTTTAATGGATGCTGTAAGATCTTTCCATCTTTCCATTCCAGTTCTCTTGGCATGGTAAGTGCATGGATCCAGTCATATGCAACCGTTGCATCATTATCATAATCTGCATCCGGAATCCCCATCCAGCCAATCAGGATTCTTCTACCCGCTTCATCTGCAAATGTCTGTGTCGCATAGATGTCAAATCCTTTGTCAAATTCCTGAAATTTTCCAAAGCTGTATGATTTGTTCTTCAGGTCAAACTCTACCGGAAAATATCCACACTGGTACACATTCTGGTAATCATATCCCTTCTGATCTACTCCCTGTGGACAGCATGTCATAATCTGCTGGCCGTCAATCTCGAACAGATCCGGGCATTCCCACATATAACCAAATGGCTTTGCTGTCCGCACCGTATCGTACCATTTCCAGTGTTCCAGATCGTCGGAACAAAACAAAAGTGCACAGCCATAAGATTCCGCATCACGGCCTCCCTGGATCATATAATAACGGCCGTCTTTTTTATAGATTTTTGGATCTCTGACATGCTTGGACATATTCACCGGATAATCATCATTGGTCATTACAAGCTTCTTGTATGCAATATTCTTTCCATCCGGACTGAATACGTGAATCGTATTCTGTTCCCGTCCATTCATGATATAATCATAATCTTTATCCCAGAGTTTTACATTTCCTGTGTAAAAATAGTGAATTCCATCTTCACAGGTATAGGCTGATCCGCTATATACACCGTCTCTGTCCCATTCTTCGTCCGGATAAAGGAACGGCTCTTCTTCTTTATAATGAATCCAATCCTTTGTTGTGTAATGTCCCCAAAGCTTCGTTCCCCATCCGGCAAGAAATGGTGTATATTGGAAATAAATATGATTCACACCCTGAAATTCACACAGACCATTCGGATCATTCATCCAGCCTGTCGGCGGCATCATATGAAAGTGAAGTCTGTTTTTATCTTTTTTTACATTCTCCCTCATACTTTCATGCTTCGGATATTCTGTTAAATATGTCTCTTTGTTCATCTGTTCCTGTCCACCTTATCCTTACACGATTTCAGCCATCTTATCATTTTTTGCAATATGTTTTTCTTCTGTTTTGATGGTCTTTCCTTCCGGAAGCTCTGTGAAGATAACAAGAATCTCCGGAGAGTATCCATGCTTCTTCACCAGGTCGATGTCAAATCTGATAAGTGCTTCTTCTGCTGTTACTTCCTGTCCTTCTTTTACAAGTGTCTCAAATCCTTCACCGTTCATATTGACGGTATCTACCCCGCAGTGAATCAGGATCTCTGCTCCATCTGCAGTTGTAAGTCCGATTGCATGTCCGGTTGGATATACGAGTGATACGGTTGCCTTACATGGTGCCATAACGGTTCCGTCTTCCGGAAAGATAACGACACCGTCTCCAAGTACCTTGTTTGCAAATGTCGGATCTGTCGATGCTTCGATATCTTTTACTGTTCCCTCTGCTGCTGCATAGACTGCACCAGGCTCTTCTGTAATAACTGCCTTTGTTGTATCATTTTCTTTTGTATCGTTCTTTTTGTCATTTTTATTCTTATCCGGTGCTGACCACATTTTTCCAAAGATGACTGTACATACAAATCCAATCATAATCGCGATTGCATGTGCAATGATGTAGTTAATGTACCCGTGATGTGCCGGATTAGCAATTGCCATTCCAGGAAGTGCAGTTGTACCGAATCCAAGAGCAGTAAGCTTTGAATAGTATACATATGCACCTGCAACTGCACCACCGATACATCCACCGATCAGTGGAAACTTGTAACGTAAGTTTACTCCGAAGATTGCCGGTTCACTGATACCAAATAATGTCGAGCAGAAACTTGGAATACAAAGCTCTCTGGCTTTTAAGTTCTTCCAGTTCAGGGAAAGATAACCAAGTACCGCACCACTTTGTCCAAATAAAGCTACAGACATCAGTGGATTTAAAAAGTTTGTTCCTGTCGATGCAATAAGCTGTGCTTCTACCGCACCGATAATGTGATGAAGACCTGTGATAACTACGATCTGCTGAACTCCGGCAAATAACGCATACCCGAATGCTCCCAGATGTTCTGTACCCCACATCAGTCCGTCTGTGATTCCATTAGAAAGAATTCGTCCTGCCGGACCTACAAGTGTAAAAAGTAATACCGTAGAGATAAATACTGTCAGCATTGGTGCAACCAGAAGCTTGATTACATCCGGAATTACCTTATTGAAGAATTTATCCAGTTTTGCAACTACAAATCCCATCATAAGCGCGATGATGATTCCTCCCTGGAATCCTACCATCTCAATCTTCAGTCCGAACAGACGGATAACTTCTATATCAACGGTTCCCTGTGCAGCCTGGTAAGCATTGGCAAGAGAACTGTCTAACATGATTGCTCCGATTACCATACCAAGAACCGGATTCCCGCCAAATCTTTTTACGGCTGAATAGCATACTGCCATTGGAAGGATTGCAAAGATACCTGTAGACGCAAGACTTACCAGCCGGTTGATCGCATATAAGGTATCATGTGTCTTTACTACTTCAAGTCCGCCAAGGACGCTTGTAATTCCCATCAGAAGGGCTGCTGCAAGAAGTGCCGGCATGATTCCGATAAATACATCAGATAACGCTTTGATCACTGCCTGAAGTGGATTCTGCCTCTTCGCACTTTCTTCCTTCAGATCTCCCAGTGACATATTCTGTGTATTCGTATACTCGGCAAATACCTCATATACATCATTCACTGTTCCAGCTCCCAGGATCAGCTGTAACTGATTACCTGCTATGAACGCACCTTTTACTTTGTCGATATCTTCCAGTTTTTCAATATCTGCAAGATCATTATCTTTCAATACGATCCTGAGTCTGGTTGCACAGTGTGCTGTTCCCTGGATATTATCCATTCCACCAATATTGGCTACGATCTGTTTTGATATTTCCAGATACTCATTGTTCTTTCCCATTTCTCTTCTCCTTGTATTGTTTTGTTTTGGAACCGGTTCCGTTCCTATGTTTTTATTATATACATCAGCTTTTGTATGTCAACACAAAACGTCACTGCACTTTCATTTTTGGAAACGGTTCCAAAAATTGATATCTAAATTTGTCTATATTGCACAAAAGCAGGTCTGTCAAATTGACAGATCCGCCTGATTCTCAGTTCTCTTTTACACTTTTTCTTTCTATAATTTCATACGGGTTGACCTGAAGCGGGCTTACCGGCTTTCCTAAAATCATCTGGATCATCGACTCAGCACTGATCTCCCCCCAGTTCTTCCAGTCAAATTTTACCGTCGTAAGTGGCGGCTGTAACAGTTCTCCTGCTTCGTAATCGCCAAATCCTACCACGGATACTTCTTCCGGTATCCGTATACCTTTCTCTGACATTACTTTGTACACGCCAAATGCGATACGGTCTGTTGCGCATACGACTGCCGCCGGTGTCTTCATATGATCTACAAATTTCTGTACATTTTCAATTGCATTTTCATAAAAGAACGTTGTCTCTATGACTTCTTTTGGCTTTTTCTCACAGGACATAAGTCCATCGATCACTCCATGGCGTCGTTCTCCTCCTACTGCCGGGTCATCTTCAGGTACCCAGAGCATATAAATCTCCTTGAACTTACGTTGTCCGATATAATTACCCACCGCATATCCTGCATTGTAATCATCATTAATGACAGAATTCTCTCCCGGGAAGCGTTGTCCAAGAAACAGGATTGGAATTTTTAACTTCTTTACTGCTTCTTCGTATTCTTTTGTGCTTCCCGTCGCAAGAACCATAATTCCATCTACATTCATATTCTTCAGCCGTTCGATACAGCGTATTTCTTCTTCGATATCATTTTCCGTATGCATGATAAGAGGTGTATAATCATTTTTCTTAAGATAGGCAACGATTACTTCTACAAGTCTCGGTGTTGTTACCGAGTTAAATCCAGGTACCGTAAGTCCTATGATCCGGCTCTCTTTTGCATTCAGCCTTGCAAACAGATTCGGCTCATAATTATTTTCTTCGATGATTTTTTTTATCTTCTGGGCCGTTGCATCTTTAACGCTTCCCCCGTTCAGATATCTTGATACAGTACTTTTTGCCACACCGGACATCTGGGCTATATCATTTATTGTCAGTTTTTTTTCCAAATTATTTTCCCCCATAGCGTCTATTTCGAACCTGCTTATAATACAGAGAACCTGCCAGTGACAGCTTCTTCCGGACACATGCCGATTCAAAATGTCTTAATATGTATTATACTCTTCTTTGAAATTTCCTGTCAAATTATCTCCTGTCCGAAATAGAGGATTCACACAAAGATTTTCAAGGGTTTGCGGAGAATTTAATAACAAAATATAACAGTTATTAAATCTCTTAAAACAGGTGAAATCTCAATCGGGATTTCTTTCTGCAGACGCTGCCGCAGGAATTGGTCTTCTCTCATTTTTCTCTTTCTACGCTATAATATAACTGTTTTGGACTCTTTGGCTTATCTGGAATACTCAACTTAATTACGCCAGCTTCTACTAATGGATTTACATACGTCTGTATAGCATAAGTAACAGAATTTAACCCCAGATAATCACAAATTTCCTTTCTTGTACGCGGTGTTTTACAAAATACTATTAAATTATTTGTTTCTTCATCATTTGACATATCTTCATAATCATTCTTTGATTCTTTATATAGTTTTACAATAAAACTTCCTCTTTCATCCAAGAATTCTGGCTGTCTTAAGTTATATTTCTCCATTTCCATCCGGATTGTTGGAATTCCCGAATACCTGTTTTCTATTATTCCCAATGTTTCAAGTGCCGATGCAAGTACCGGATTTCTTGTATCCGGTTGAATTTTTCCTAATTGGTCGATAGTGATTCTTCCATATAATCCACCTGGATTATGTATTTCAATCCTGTCTTCAAACATTATAAGTTGAATCGGCATTCCTTCTGTATGAATACTATAATCACGATGTACTAATGCATTTATAATAGCTTCTCTAACCGCTGTTATTGGATAGTCTGTTCTGTCAGTTCTTCGTCCGGTTGTCGGACTTATAATTGTCTTTGTCCGCATATTGCGTTTCACAAATAATAATGCCTCATCCAACATTTCCGGAATTGTTCCTTCTATTCTCTGATTATCTGAGAATCTTTCCCCCATGTCGCCAAGACTTCCTATTGTTCTCCCAGGAATTACAATTGCCGTAATACACAATTGTGGAAAATATGCCTGTGGATATGGACTAAAAAGCAAAGTCGCACTAAGCGTTACTTTCTCTCCTCGCTTTATGCTCATAAGTTCATAAATACTTTCATTATCAAGTGTTGCTAATCTTTGTTTTCCTCTCTTTAACAGTTCAACATAACGATTCAGTTCTTCCTGATCCAATGACATTAATGTTACTCTCGGAACCTCACGGATATCGTCTTGATATTTTCTTCTATATGCTTCATAACTATATATTTCGTATTCTGTCATCGGTTCATCACTATCCCCAATACGGGTATAGGACCCCTTCAACCTTCCACGTCCTTGATAATAGCAAGGTCTGTCTGCCAAATCTATTCCGGGAATTTCAGCAGAAACAAATTTTTTATTTTCCTTCTCCACAACTGTAATAAGCGGCCGTACAACCGGATTCATCTGCAAGCATTGCTCGTTAATTTTCTTTTGAATGTCCTGAGCATCATAAACACCAACTTCTTTATAATCTTGTTTCTCATCAATTCCAAAAACAATAATGCCACCATCATCCTGATTAGAAAAACTTGACAAAGAATCATATAATCGTTTCGGATATCCTTGCTCCGCTGATTTCAATTCCAAATTCTGCGTTTCGCATTTCATTTTTTGAATTAATTTTAGTTTGTCATATAATTCTTCTGTTGTCATTTTAGTTCCTCCATTTATATTTTAGATTCTAGCATTATATTTAAGTTTATGCAAGAAACTCAAATATTATTCTTATGAACTAAAAAAGAACTCAAATTTATACTTCAAATTTGAGTTCTTTTTCATTTTCAATGTCCACTTATTCCTCTCTATATTTTATAGTCCATCTCTTCTTCCCCTTCTCATCATATAGACCTATAGGCTGTTAATTATAAAATGCGATCACTCAGCAGGCGTCATATCTCCTGCAATCTTCTTCGCAACCGCCACATCCGCCGGCAGCCACTCCACATCCGTAAGCTCCTCCCTGGTCAGCCATCTGGCTGCCTCATGCTCCTTCAGCACCAGATCCCCTTTCACAATCTCACACCAAAAGCAATCCATCGAAAGATGAAATCCCGGATAATCATACTCCACCGTCTCGATCCATTCACCAACCGCAACTTCCGTATCCAGTTCTTCCATGATCTCACGCTTCAACGCTTCCTGCGGTGTCTCCCCGGCTTCGATCTTGCCGCCTGGGAATTCCCATCCGCCTTTGAACTCGCCATATCCGCGCTGTGTTGCGAATATCATCGTTCTTCCGTCTTCCTTTACTGCCTTTATCACTGCTGCCACAACTCTAATCGTCTTCATCTTACCATTTATCTCCTGTCAAAAATCTTCCTGTAACAGTCCCTATTCATTCACAATATACTGATAAATATCTTCTCTCACCGGAGTCTCCAGCTCCCATTCGATCTCCACCGCCGTCTTATCCGTATTCGGCATCACGAACTGCTTCGCATTCCCGGTCGCGATCACACGCCCCAGATAATAGAATTCCTTGGATATCTTATCATCCTTATTCTTTCTCACAAACAGTTGCACATCTATGCCACGTTCTGTTGCGTTCAGGAAATTCTGCACATCTTCCGAATCCATGCTTCTTCCACTTTTGGAAATCGCGATCAGCCGGTTCTCTGCTACGAAATGATCTTCGTATTTCGTGGTATCGCTGATATTGTCCTGCTTATCGTAGTTAATGAATATCGGAAATGTCTTAGTCTTCTTATCATATTTGTAACCGCCGATGTTCAGCGGCACTTCATTTCTCTCCCAGTTCAGCAGACGGCAGGCATCCTCATATGTATATTTCTGATACAATACCAGATTCGTATTCTGATAATGGTAACTGTAATTGACCTTATATCTCGAGATTCCGAAGTCCACCAGTTCCTCCAGAATCGCACAGAATTCCGGATTCTCTAACATTTTCCCATACACATCGGAAATGCCATAATCATCCTGTTCCTTCTTCAGAAATACACACTGTGCGTAAGTCTTCTTTGCTGCGCTCGTCGGAAATTCATTGGTCATCATATTGATCACATTTTCCATGCAGTGCTCGTTCATCTCACAATGATACTTCTCGGATAAATACTTCCGCAGACGCCCAATGATTCCATGGCGATACTGCAACGTACGTTTCAATAATTCCAGCTCATGAATCCGCTTGCCACTCGCCAGCTTTTTGGAAATGAATTCGATTGCTTTTTCTTCGTCTTCTGACAGCCGGATGGTATATTCCTTTTCGTATTTCACAAGGAATTTGTAATATGAACCCAGGCTGTTATTGTCGAAGATCCGCAGCACATCCATTTCCCCATACTTATCAAAATCCGCAAGCGCTGGGATATGCCCCAGCTTATTCTTCAGATTCGTATAATTCTCCCGGATTAATTTGATATCGCTGAAGTTCGCATTATCAATCGCCTGGAAGATCCGCTTTCTGGAAATCTCATCGAAGTGAATCGTGCTCGCACCCGGAATCACTCTGCCGCCTTCCGTGACATAACGGCGGATATTATCCTTGTTATAACTGCGGTCGCCGGACAGCGCAATCGGAATCATAAAGTTATTCCGATAATTTCCGATGAAATCCAGTACAACGACATATTCTTTATTCTCAGCTTTACGAAGTCCACGACCAAGCTGTTGGATGAACACGATCGGTGACTCTGTCGGACGAAGCATGATGACCTGATTGATCTCCGGCACGTCCACACCCTCGGAAAATATGTCTACGGAAATGATGTAGTCCAAGGCATCTTCGGATTCTTCTCCTGCCAGCCGTTCGATCGCTGCTGCTCTCGCTTCTTCCGAATCACTACCGCTCAGCACCAGCGTCCGCCAGCCCTTGGCGTTGAATTTCTTCGATAATTCCTTCGCCTCATCAATCCGGCTACAGAAAATCAACCCCTTCACGCGGTCGCCACTGTATCCGAAATATTCCGCCTGTTTCATGACATTTTCCACACGCTCTTCGGATGTCAGATAGCGGAAGTTCTCCACCTTTTCTTCGGATGATTTCCCCGCATCTGCAATAATATCCAGATCCGTGATTCCAAAATAATGGAACGGACACAACAGATCCTCCTCCATCGCATCCTGCAGACGAATCTCGTATGCGATCTGATGATTGAAGATTTCGTAAATGTTCCTGCCTTCCAGATTGTCGTCTCGTTTATCTGGCGTTGCGGTCATACCAAGCCATAGCTTTGGTTCGAAATAGTCCAGGACTTTTTTGTAGCTGTTGGCGGCGCTTTCGTCAGCATGTAAATAAAATACTTCTAAAATTAGTTCCCGGCATAGTTGATATCACACTTTACATTGTTTATATTTTATTTTTGAACTTTTGAATAAGTTTTATATTATCAGGTCTTACAATATGAATATATTTTTCCATAGTTGAATCAAACGAAATAATATAGGAATTTGTATTCGCCAAAATAACTTCGCCTTGTTTTAATGGTCTTATATATCCCAAACAACCAGCACACAACATATCAAAAATATCATTCTTCTTTAATTTTTGTGCCCTATCAAACCATGCATTAAACATGACCTCTTTAAGATAATCCGTTTGATATCTATTATATCCATGTTTTAAAAACATATCTGATATTCTCTGTTTTGCATACTCTAAAAATTTAATATTGGTTTGAAGCACTGAAACTATTCCTGGCATAGTTCCATTCAACCCATCAAAACCTTTTGAATCACTTTCAGCATTTGCTTTTTGAATAGCCTCTATAATATCAATTTGATTTTCTATACACGCAGCACATCCTGCAAGTGTTAAATCTATAACTTTGCATGCATCGTTAAGCACATCAATATATTTTTCTTTTAATATATTTTGATCTTTACCTTGTTCATAACCAACTTTCAATGCATTTTTAAATTCATTTGTTACTACTTCCTGATTTTCTTGAAATTCTTTTCTTCCAAGGAATTCCCAAATGCCTTTTTCCTGATTTTCAGTAAACTTATTCATTTCAGATAATCTGTATTCCAAATATAAATTCTTAGTTATTTCATAGAATAAATAACTAAATCTGCTTTCAATATCAATCTTTGTATTCAACAATTGATACGCATATTTCTTTAAATCATTATCACTCATATGATATATGCAATTCATCTCCACATCACTTACACAATAATCGGGAATATTATTGAATAATGATAATTTTTTTTCTCCTCTAAAATCCAAAATTTGTTTTAATCTTTTTTTATCATCTCTAAAATGAACCATTATTTCTATAAAAACAGATGTTGGAAGACTCTTATCAAATATAGAATCTAAATACCCTCTCAATTCTTTTTCTTTTACATGTGCAGATTCACCCAATCCTACATTCTTTCTCCCCATATATGAATAAAAAGCGTTTGCATCTAAAAATATCATACCTTTCCCCTCTTCTTTTAAACTACTTATTTCGACTTTATATCTTAGGGTTGTCAACCAACTCTTCCTTTTTGTAGTGTGTTTAACACCTTACATACCCTTTACTTATTATTTTTCAATTCGTCATAGAAACCTACTTCATATTTCTCATGAATTTCAATAAAATTTTCAATTTCTTCTATGCTAAGAATATTTTCAGATGGAACACTTCCAATTGTCATTCCTGTAAAGTCAAATTCATATGGATATTTATACATCTTCGTCACAATAAAATATTTTAAAATTTCGACAATTACATCTGTCCTAGAACGTTCTCGCATTTGTGATAATTTACATTTGAATTTTATTATACAAGGTTTTCCTAAAATCCAAAGCCGTTTATACGGTTCTTTTTTATGTAAATTCTTGTCTATATTCTCAATAGACCATCGCACAATTTCTCCACCCAAATTAGTTGCAAAAATACTTGCATTAACATCGTTATAAATAGTTTTTTTATCTCCTTGAAAGTGTACAGATTCCGTTCGGGATTCTATATTTCTATCCCAATACACATAAATATGTTTAAAAATTTTTTCTATCATATCTTGTGCAACTCCAATTTGTGACAAGAGTAATCTAATACGTTTTTCTCCTAAACAGCCACGTCCACCACTCACAATTATTCCATTTCTCCAAAAATCTTCTTCATTTAAAACTCGTGTACAATGCCATACTGCAACCTCTGTTTCTAAATTATTATTTAAAAAGTCTACTACACTATTACTTTCTTTAAGACACAAATCCTGTAATTGATGCTCTATCTGCCACCATTCAGTTACGCCTTCTAGTGATATCCTATTTCGTATATAATCTTCAAATCTTGCATCCCACATTTGCAATTCTTTCGGAAATGAACTTGGATTATCAAAATCAATCATTTCTCTCATATAAATTGTTCTCCCTTTATTTCAGTCACTTCTAAATTTTGCAAAACCTGTTTTTGCCAACTTTTTCATGTTTCTTTATTTCAAATATAATTTCTTTGATTTCATAATATATTCTTTTCATCATTAACGAAATTTACCTATTTAAAATTATTTCTAAATATTATCTTCAGAAATTTTCAACAGACAAAATATATAAGATTTTGTTAATCAATTAAATCACTAACCTTTTCTTCAATAGTATCAATTCGAAACATCACCATATATATGCACAATAACGTAACTCTAAACGCATATCGAAGTTTCCCTCCTGCTAAATAATCTCGTCCATGAATACATTCATTTCTTATATTCAAAAAATTACTATTATACATTGAATTATAAACAAACATTATATCCGAAACATTTTCAAAACTTTTTTGTTCATTATATATTTGTAACAATAATTCTCTAAGTAAAGAACTCGGATCGTTGCATTGCATAAACTCCTCTTCATCTATTTTATAAGGAAATATTCCTAAATAAGATACAAGCTTTCTAATTTGCATTTCCAAAACAGGGAATAATTGAGTTATCATCGCTAGTGATATTTTCTTATCATATTCCAACAATTCAATAGGCGCTTTTGCCTTAATTAAATTATACATTTTTTCCTCTTCATTAAACAATGTAATATTTAATTGAAGCTCAATTTTACAGTTTTGGTAAATATATGCGACAAATTTCTCTGGCAACATCTTATTCAACAATTTATATCCTTTGTTTTCTACTATTTCTGAAATAATTTCTAAAAATTTGGCATCGATATCATGTCTTTTATAATTTACTTTTGCCCCTTCTCGCGGAAAAACCTCTGATATTTCTATATTGGAAACGAGCATTATAAGCGGATTCTCTGCAGCTTTCATCATTTCTTTTAAAATTTTATTTTGATCGTATGACATTGTCAAATTTGAAAATAAAATAGGATTAATCATAATCCGTTTGCTAAATTCATTGCATTTTTGAGCAGAAATTCTTTGTTGACTTGAAATGACTTGCATACTCTTAACTACATCCTCATAATAATTTGTACTCCATAATTTTTTTATTCTTAACATCTCAGATTGTATACGTTGGTTATCTATATACATATTTTCTTTTTTTACTCTTATCAAAAAAATCATGTAATAATAAAAGGATACCGCCAAGATTATATCTCTTTCACTGTTTTCTACGAGTTCATCAAACTTTACACTCAACATTTCAAAATATGTTTTATCTATTCCAGTTATCACATCTTTATCTTCAAAATAATCCCTAATTCCACGTAATTCTTTAATTTCTTCTATATCCTTATATTTGGATTCGCAAAATTTTTTATATACTCCAATTTGTACTTTTGACAATGGTATATGCATTTGCTGAATTCTTCTGATGTCATTTGGAGTCATATATACTTGAAAAGCTTTTAACATTTCCACAAATCTCGTATCTTTTCTCCAGTCTCCAGTTAATTTTTTTTCAAAAAGTTTTTCTATAAATTTACATGAAGAACTTATACTTAAATTAAACAAATCCGTTTTATTGATGATTTCTCGACGTATCATCTCACAATGGGCTAAAATGCATTCATCCGAAGGAATATCTCCAAAAGAATAAAATAAAATTGTTTCTACAATAAATTTAACATCCTTATTGTCTATATCATCTTTTATTCTTATAATATTTTTCTTATCTGTGCCTAATACTTTTCCATCCGAATCAGCTTCTCGCAAATCCCTACTTAAAAGCATAAATATTGTATCTTCTTGCCATGTTGCCCCCAAATTAGTTCTTATACTGTCAAATCTAAATGCATTATAAGTATTCGCCCTTTTTCTAATTTTCTCTTCAGCTTCTGCTCCTATATCATATTTTATATAATGCACATTATCATTTAAACATTTCTTTATCTCATCTATTCCTGTTATTGAAATATTATCTATAAATTCATTAATTTCATCCAGATTTTTAATTATTTCATCGATATTTACTAATTGAAAATAATTTTTTTCTTGTAGCATCCCTATATTAAAATCATAGTCTGTCCCATTATCAATATTAAGTAATTTAGTAATCCACAATACTAGCAACATAAGCTTGCCTGTTAATGAATTTATTGATTTTTGACAAGTCACTATATCAATTCTTCCATTATAAAATTTTGCCAGTTCCCATCCTTCTTTTATTATTGAATTATTAATTATCCATTCTTTAGCACACACATTTCTTATTTTTTCAAATCTAACAATTAATTCTCTTATTGAATATGAATTATCTACAAATTCATGCCACGATTTTGGTTCTTCAAAAACATATCTTTTATCAATATAATCAAACAGCCATTGCCATTCTTGTGAATATTCCAAGATTCCATCAACAAATTTAACATTTTCTTCATGATCAAAATAATTCATCGCTTTTCCTTCTTTTTTATTTTTCCAAACATTTACTAATAAATATTCTCATCCATACCAACCACATTTGTACAAAATAATTTTTATGCGCTTTTTTATCATTTCTAATTAATTATTATTTTGAATCTACACTTTAATAACTGCAACCCAGAATGTTATTATCAAAAATCCGCAGCACATCCATTCCCCCATACTTATCAAAATCTACAAGCACCGAGATATAATCCAACTTATTCTTCAAATTCGTATAATTCTCTCGAATTAATTTGATATCGCTAAAGTTTGTATTATCCATCACCCCAAAATCCACTTTCTAGAAATTTCGCCAAGTTGAATCTTGCTCGCGCTCATAATTACTCTGCCACCTTCCGTGACATAACGGCGAATATTATCCTTATTATAACTGTGATTGCCGGACATCGCAATCGATACCCAAATTTGTGAACAAGACACGAAAATTTTTATAAGTTCACCAAAACAAAAGCGACCAGCTGAATAATTACAGTTAATCGCCCTTGATTTAGTCATATTTAATTAAATCATCTATATCTTGCATTTTAATTTCAAATGCAATTTCTTGAACTACTTGTACACAGGACGCAGTTTCTTTTAAAACTTCCTTTGTCCAAAAGTGAATTGGAACCCAACCTTTAACAAGTAATTCCTTGTCCACCCTTGTATCTCTAGCCATATTTTCTTCTATTTTTTCAATCCAATACTCTCTGTTACGTTTTAATTTTGGCTTTTTATTATCCCAATCATAACCATGCCAAAACTCACCATCAACGAATATTGCTATATTATAACGGCGAATGGCTATATCCGGAGATCCCGGTAAAGTTTTATCATTTAATTGATACCGAAAGCCTTTATGCCATAATTCTTTTGCAAGGAGCATTTCTGCAGTACCCTTTTTCAGCTTTACATTCGACATTCTTTTTGAAGTAGCTTCATCAGTATCGTAATGTTTTGGATGCTTCATCTCATACCTCTATATCTCTGGAGTTTTCTTTAATTCTTCGACTACAGATAAACCTTTTATCCAAACATACTGCGGTAACATACGAATTCCGTTCACACACTCCGTCTTACTTTGTATAGACGAATCTTTTCCTGATCCACGTACAAAAACATCATTTTCACTTCCTTTTAAGAAGTTAGGTGCAGTACTGACTTTCCCACTTTTTAAAGTGACAGTTGATCCATCACTACGTTTCTGAACAACATCCGTAAGTTTATGATGCATAATTTTATCTCTGGTATCTTCCCATAGCTTACGAACTTTCGTATCAATAAATTCATCACTGAATACAATTCTTTTAAAACCAATAAAGACATTCGATGATAACGAATTCGGTCTATATTCTGTTTCTGAATCCCTTGAAGATTCTTGAAACATAATACATAAGAATGCGTGATCTGCAAAATATGCATACATATCTGAATCTTCAAAAGTCATAGCTCGTTTAGTTCCATCATCATCAATTACAGTTTCTTTAATCATTTCACCGAAATCAATATGATACAATTTCATATCTTCAGTACGACCACCTTTTGAAGTAAACGTAATAGTTTTCGCAATTAATCCAAATTGTTCAAACAACTCTATCTGATTTAATTTTTTTACAGTTCCTCCAAACATCGCAATAACAATTTTCTCTGCAATTGCCTTCATACTCAACCGACCGTCTGTTGGAAGATTCAAATCAAAATGATTTATCAACTGCCTAATATTTTTCCCTGCATACATATTTATTAATTCTCGGCACTTTGCATCTATATCTAATATCGATACGTATCTACCCGGAAGTTGCTCAAGATCATAACCAAAATGTTTTGCAATTATAGAAGAAACGGTTGGTTTTTTCAATCGGAATCTTGGTGGAAACTTAGGGGCCAAATCAATATAACTTAATACTCTTCTTAATTCACCATGTACTTCTATATATTCTTGTTTCACAGCTTCTTTCCAGTTTTTATCACGTGGTCCGGAATGATGTGATACTACTTTTGCACAAAGAGTACGCACATGTTCCCAATCATTTCTCAATACTTCTATCTCATCATCTGAAAACTCATGAAATTCATATCCGACAACCGGAAAATCTTTATACTCATACGCAGATACTGCGTGAGTAGCTGCATAATAGTAATAGATAATAAGCATATGTTCTAGTTTTTCCCAAAAGTGTGATGTTTCAAATTCTTGTTCCGCAATATCATATACTCCAACAGCAGTAATTGACATTGGCTCTTTTGCAACATAATGTTTTCTAGGTTTTTCCCGAATAAGCATTCCTGTTGTCTTAAGTTCTGTTTTTACATTTTCTATCCCATCAACAATAATTAAGTCGGCTTCCTGTTTGGAATCTGGGGGATATTCAAAAATGCATTGTTCAACGACGGATCCGGCAATTCCTTTTTGAAGATTAAAATCTTGTACATGCTTAAACATTTCTTTGTTATCAATCATTTCAAATGTTTTCCCCAAATAACCTTCCAATCTATGAATCAAAGCATTCTTATCGTAAATATGATTCGACATTCATTATCACCAACCTTTGTATACCTTTATTCTATAGCAACTAAATAATAATTACTCTTCTTCAATAATTTCGTCCAAAATTTTTCCCATTCTAGTAACCATCGAAACAACCAATGCGTTTCCCATGCAGAAGCGCCTCATTCTATCAGGCATCTGAGTTTCTTTTCCATCCATCAATGTGATTTTAGTCCACTCATCATCAAATCCTTGAATTCTTTCTGATTCTACCGGAGTGATAAGTCTTAATCTTCCTGTTTCAGGATCTGCAATAACATGTGTAGAGCGATTCTTGGTCCCCTCAGAAGTGAGCATTGTTCTTGCCGGCCTATTCAACGGATCTGGAAAAGCAATTGGACCTTCTGAAAAGATATATTCATGACCAGATGCAGAAACTCTAGGGATTTTTTTTGCACCTTTCATATATGTCCATGATGCCATATCATCTGCTCTAATATAATATGACTCATCAACACCTTTCTGAACTATTTCAGACAATAATACAGGCTTCATTTCCACAGGTGTCACAGTTGTTGTAAAGACGTCTCCATCTTTCATATAACCTGCAGTCTGAAAACAAAATTGAAACTTCTTCGTCATTTCCAAAAGATCATTATCTGATTCCTCTGTACCATCTTCAAGCAAGTGTACTCTATCAACATTTGAGACATCAGAACAAAGTACAGTTGTCTCTACAAGTGGACCACACTTTGAAATCGGAAATGATTTTGCCATAAAACCATTCATTGATAAAATATTATCTGCTTCATAGTTATCCATTGTTTCTGCATATTTGGTATCTTTATTGTATGCAAAAATAAATGTTCTACGACGTCTTTGAGCAGCTCCATACTCAGCAGCATTTACTACTCTCCATTCTGCTCTATATCCTAACTGTGCAAATGATGTTAAAATAATACCAAAATCACGCCCTCTTTGCGATGCTGGTGATTTCAAAAGTCTATCAACATTTTCTAACATAACAAAAGGTGGTCTTTTAGTAATTAAAACATCTCTAATCTGCCACCATAAAACACCCTTTTTCCCCTCAATTCCTTTCGATGAAGATAATGAGTGTGCAACTGAATAATCTTGGCAAGGAAATCCCCCCACAAGAAGATTATGATTAGGAATATTGTTTTTATTCATTTGACTAATATCTTCGCCAGTATGAAACTCTCCTTTTAAATCTGCACAATCACCATAATGATAAACATAACAATCGTGTGCCCACTGCTTTTTCTTTCCTGGCTCCCATTGTGAAAACCATGTAGTTTCCCATCCAGATTCTAATTTATCGAATCCCAATCGGAAACCACCAACGCCTGCAAACAGCTCACAAATAGTTTTTTTCATTGTTAAAGTCCTCCTTGACACAACGTGCCATCACACTTGTATTTTAGGGTAAATTATTAGCACCATCGAATGATGGATCCTGTAGCCCTAACTTTAAAAGTATAACATAAAAGTAATTAACTGAACATTCCTATTTGTCAATATATTTCGAAACACTATCGTTATTCCTCTGTATGATTCAATCCAGTTCAGGTTGTTACAAAAATCAAATTCAGTCAATGCAATAATCAAAAAAACACTTCTCGTTACAATATTTTAATATACCAAATAGACGCCAATCAAAAAATCGGCGCCTATAATTTCAATATAATATCACTATTAAACTAAACCTAAATTTACACAATTGTCTTTTCCAATCAAACGCTCCATTCCTTGAATAACTCCGCTTGAAGGCTCTGGATAATACAAAACGAGATTTTCCTTCGCTCTTGTACAACAAACATATAAAAGTTTTTCTGTCCTTCTTTTTATTCTTTTATATGATTCTTTTTTCCCTTTCGGCAAACTATCATAAATAGAATCATCTAAAACATAATCAAAATTATACTTATTCCAACCCGATGAATCAAGAATCACCAAAACATTTTCATATTCTAATCCCTTCACCTTATGCTGTGTTGAAAATGGACGTCTTCCTTCTATATATGAATATAAATTTTGAAATACAGAATATGGTACCGCTGAAACACGCCAATATAAATACTCATTTTTTTCAATAAAGGAATTAAACGCATCACTTTTAACACAAAGACTTTTTTCATTTGCAAAATCAATTACTTCTCCAATTGATTTTTGGCTTATTAGCCGCAAACTTTCAAGTTCATCATGAAGTTCTCTCTTATCACTATTCCTCTGAATTTTTCTTCCGATTTTTCTCAATAAATCTCTATAATTTGAAGAAATATATAATGCAATAATATCTTGAATTCTAAACAAGTGTGCAATCAATGCATCCCTTTTAGCGTCTCTGATTATTTTTCCGTCTTTTTCAATCTTATCGTCTATTAATTGATCTTTTTCCCAATAAAATTTACTCACCACTGAATATGGTAAATCTTTTACATGAGAATATAACTTTTCATTACTTGGATCATCAAGAAAAACCTCTAAATGACTCTTCCCTGTATTTTTACCTTTTTGATAAAACCACTCTATCTCATTTAATACTTCATCAAAAGTTTTATCCTCCTCAATTTCTATTTGCTTCTTTTTAACATAAGCTTTTAAATCTTTTTTTAATTTCAATACTGGATCAGAATCGTAAATATTATAAAGTTCTTCAAAATGAGCCTCTCCCGCTATAAGGGTATGTGTCAAACGTAATTCTTTCGTTTGTTTTGAATTTTCAAAATTCCAATCTTTCATAAATTCAGATGAATATGCCATTTTAAGATCATTTCCATACAGAAACTTTACGCTTCCTTTTTTTATCACACCATTTTCCATATTTGGTGCATTCGCATCATCTGAAGCCTGTTGCATCAACCCATCTGTGCGTAATTTATTAGCCAATTCAATAACTTTTTGAGGATTACGACGATTTTGTTTCTTTTCTATTTTTGTCACTCTTCCAGTTTTTATATAATTTTCAATATCTCCAATGCCTTCATCATATATCGACTGCATCGAGTCTCCAAAAAAGCCAACAATACTAGGTTCAACAACTTTTTGTAATGATTCAAGCAATATTTCTATTACTAACGGAGACGTATCCTGATATTCGTCAACAAAAATAAACGGATATTTGCTACATACAATTTTGCACAATTTAGGATATGTTTCAAACATTTTCTTTGCAATAATCAAAACCTCATCATGCGAAATTTCTCCTTTTAAGATCCTTGTATATTCTTTATATGTAATCTGAATATCATCAAGTAATTGAAATTCCTCCTCATCATCCGATAATGGATTTTGAATTTTCCCATTTGGATCATTCACTATTTCACATAAAATTTTTCTCAATTCTACTTGAAATTGTCGAATATTATCCCACAAAAAATCATGAATTGTTGACACATATAAATTACCAATATGACATCTATCACGTATTTCCAATGCTGCAGCATTTGTATATGTTATGCAGGCAATTCTCACTTTCGGATACTTTTCAGATACTTTCTTCAATAAACTGACCAAAGAATAAGTTTTTCCGCTACCAGCTCCTCCACTCAGTAAAAAATTTTGTTTTTTCTCTATAAGCGATAAAATATCAATTACTTCTCTTTCTAATCCTGCTTCAGCCACAATAATCCTTCCTTAATATACGATGGTATTTTCCAATTCGAATAATCACATTTTCCATCTGATTCACTGTTTAAAAGCACTTCCATTGGAAATGCCGGTTTACTTTTCACACACTTTTCAGCCAGTTCATATGGGGAATATTGATAAATACCACTTTCATCTTTTTCATCAAAATACTTTTTATTTTTTAAGCAATGGAAATTTGATATATTATCAATAATAAACTGTCTATTACAACAGAAAAACGCATCCTCAAAACTTCGTGGATAATATTCTTTTCCGTTTTCTTCTTTAGTTTGATATGCAATCATGAGCTTGCCATCTTCATTTTGTTGCCAGTTTTTTTGTATATAGCTTAATACCTTTTGTCTTGCATTTTGTTTTTTAAAAAAGGTTAAATCATTTCTTCCCCAATTCTCTAATGCTTCTTTAAAATAATAATTCAATGCATGATTACTAGTCTTTTCGCCTTTTTCAACCTCACAGGCAACATAATAAGTCCCTTTCCCTTTTATTTCTTTCTTTTTAACTGCATCAATATCTGTTATAATCAATGTCTTAATATCTAAAAATGCTAATAAAGGACTAAATAGTTGTGAGTTAGCACCCGCCGCAATAATAGATATATTTTGAGACAACAGCGGCATTCCTGATGCTTCCTCTTCCTGATCAATTTTACGCATCATTGCCGGTAATAAAATGCGCTCCGTATCTCCTTCATAGAGAATCACTTTATCTGCAAAAAATACTTCTGCGTAATTAAGAGTAAGATACTGTTTAAGGAACTTATAACGTTTATTATTTGGATCAGTTTCATCTTTGTATTCTGCTTCCAAAGAACATAAATTTTTTGAAATAACTGCATATGGAGATACTCTGCAAAAATATTTTATATCATCAAAATCACATTCCGCGACAATATGAGAAGAATGGGTAGTAATCAATGTCTGAACAACAATATCTGATCCATCCTTACATTTTTTTCCTTCTCTCAGTAATTCTTTTATATTTTTAATAAAAATATATTGTAATTGTGGATGTGTATGCGCTTCTGGTTCTTCAATAAACAGAATATTTATATCAGCAGGCATCTTTTCCTTATCACTATCACATCTAAATTCTGCCATGATGGTTTCAATTTGAATAATGATGCTAATAAGATTCAAGTATCCTAATCCATTATAACTTTCAGGGAGTTCTTGATCACCACTTTTGTAAGTCATAACCGTATTATCTTTAATTAATTCTTGTCGTCCTAAAGTGGAATTAATTTGAATAATGGTTTCATTTTCTTTTGTTCCACCAAATCTTTTTACTTTTCCAACAATTTCTTCAAACACTTTTGAATATAATCCAGTCAATTCATGATCTGTTTTCAATAATTGTGCTTCAAATTCTTCAAGTACCGGATCACCAGCTTCACCTTTTACACGCTCGTAATATTGGTTTGATAATGATGAAAGTGATGTATCATTTTCTTTATTATCTGTTTCTCTCTTTGCCCCAATGGATTTAATAGAAACTATACGAGACAAATGAAGGATATTTTTATCAAGTATCGTAAATATGTCCGGATTGCATTCGTGTATTGTATAATCATACTTAATGGCCTTATAAACAGTTTTGAAATAATTTTTCGATTTGTCACGCATAAAACGTTCAAATAATTGTTGTTTATTTCTAGCATTTTTCTTACCAGAAGATAATTTTTCAAAATATTTATCATAGTCCATTTTTAGTTGATTAATATCATTCAAAACATATTCTATCTTCAATACGACCATATGATTATCTGGATCTAAATCCATAAGCAATGGAGAAATATTTGCTATATTATCACTCTCGTTATATTCGATATACAAAAATAATTCTATTCCCTGTATATCTGTATTATCCCACTCACTTTTCTTACATGCTATACAATCAGTTAATCTTAATTTAAACTCTAAATTAAAATCATCATATCGAATCCCCGGACCTTTACCCTCTGAAAAAAACGTTTGCATTATAGATATTAATGATGTTTTTCCGCAATTATTTTTCCCGATAATCAGAGAAAGGGTCTTCTGCCAGTCCATTGAAAAGTCCTTTAATGCTCTGTAATTTTTAACTCTAATCTTTACAATTTCCATCTTCTCACCTTCTAAAATTTATTCCTATCATTAGCCTCTTCATCATCAATACATAACTCTCTTTTATTTCCAATACCTACTTTACTCTACTCTGATTTCCATATTAAGTGCTGCCAAAATATTATCAATACGCTGTATCAAATCATCGTACGTCATAATATCTGCAATATGTTTATATTGTCGTTTGATTAATTCAAAATCGTTCTTTTGTTGTTGATTAAATTGCTCACTTCGTCCCAGAAGTAAAATACCTTGAGGATTAATAACCTTTGGCATCACATTATTGGGTAATTTTTCTGAAAGTTGTTTTTGAAGTACTTTCTCTCCTTCCGTTCCCCAAACATTAAGACAATAAATATATTTTTCAATCTGTTGAATAGCTCCAGCCAGTTCTCGCACAGGTACATAATTATTACGATATGAAGATTGCTTGGTTAAAATTTGAACATTCGGCTTTTTTATTTCAAGAATATCAATATATCCATTTGCATCTACCAAGAGAAAATCTGGTCTTTTCTCATGTCGATCAACTCCTTTGATTACAACTTCTCGTACTCCAGCTATGTACTTCGGATATAATAGTCTCAACAACCCATGTATTTGCTTTTGCCATACTTCTTCTCTTACACTATCTGATCTGTTTAAAAGTTCTAACAGATTTGCTCTGACCTCTCGAAATTGACAAAGCTCTATTTTTGCATTTTCCTTAAATGCGTTCTGTATATCATCTTGAAGAGCGGATGAAAGACTTTTTTCTTGTCTCTCTATAAACTTATTAAATTTCTCTTCACACGACTCTGTATGCGGGAAAAACTCTTTAACAATTGTTGCAATCCGAGCATTTGCATAATAATTTAATTCGGCTGTTTTGGGAAATTTTTTTATTAATAATTCAAAAGTCTCTATAGGTATATGGTCTTTAATATCACTTCCACCTATATAAACATCTTTTTCTACAATATGATCTATTTTAGCAAGAACAGAAATATTACGATAAGCAACAAAATGACGTTTATTTAACTTAACGCTATTAGCAAAATAAAAATCATGATCAACACCAATCACATCACGATCAATAACGGTGTATTCGTCTAAAACCTTACCAACACAAAAATGGAGTTCATTAAGCATATCATCCTCAAAACGTAAATGCGTTATATTAACTGTAAATGTCCTTGAAATATGCCATTCTTCGTCTTTTCTCAAAATTTCAAGAATATCTTGAATATCGATACGTTCCGGAGTTAATATCAGTAATAATTCATCTTCACTTCTTTCAAATATAATACTCATCCTTACGCTCTCCTCTTTTCTTTAATCATAGCAATTATTGATCACACATGTTATCAATGGTGTACATAATAAAATAATCTCTTTCATTTTTTCAATAATTCCGTAAATTCATAAAACTCATCTAATGAATTAAACAAATCTTGTCTCATTATTCCTCCCCCCAATTTATGTCCTTCATGTTATGTTCGTTATTTTCATTATAAATCAATTTAAACTTCCAATATCCTCCAGCTTAATCACACTTAATATAGCTGGCGCTGCTTCCCAACTTCCTGAATATTTCATATTTGAATCATATTCACATTTTGCAATTTTTTCTTTCAACTGCTCAATATTATCTACCCCAAATAATATTTGCATTTTCTTACAATATCTGCGAGACTTCATTTTTTCCCATTCCAACCCCTTATTTTTTACATAAACGTAACATCCAGGGAACCAATATATACCCATCCAATTTTGATTATCTTCAACTAAGTCATACGCATTACAAACCTGATATAAAAATAAGTCCGCCTCTGCAATTGCTTCTGAAGTATATATTGGAAATTTTTCTCTCTGATTACAAATTACATCTCCTATCAATGTATATTTGTTTTTCATTTCAGACGTTGGCTTATACTGATTTTCAATAATCTTATTAAAATGTCTGAATGCTGTATAATTATTTGGTTTAATAGCTCCACCAAAAGAACTTGTTTCTAAAAAATACGTATATGTTAACAATGTATTTATTGCCATATAATCTTTTGTATGACGAAAATATGCAATGGTACATATAAACACTTCCCACAAAAGGGTCTTATAAACATCAAAATCTGTCTCATATGCTGAACTTGCTTGCAAATTAAATGTTCTTACACATGACAGTTTATTATATAAATATTCAAATGTTTCTGCTAATACCTCTGCATAATTATCTTCAACTTCCACAATTGATTCCATAAAATCCAAATATATATCTCGTATTGGTTTTGTATTTAAAAAATTATTATATGCTTCTTCCGGATTCACATTATATACATAATATGGTTTTAAAACCTCAACATAATCTTCCCAAAATCTTGATATACAATTTTTTCTTTTATTAACTGTATTACTCCCCCGAATTTGACGAATCAAATCCTTTATGGGAAAAAAATCACTTTTTTCTTCATCTAACCATTCTGGCCTTTTCCCCAATTTAGGCTTTATAAACTGTGGCTTTTCATATATGTTACGAAGAAGTTTTTCATATTCTTCCTCATATTTGGCTGGATCTGAAAGATCAATATATATTCTTGTTTTTATATAAATCGGCACATATTCTTTTCCTTCTTCATCTCGTTCCGCAATAATAGGAATAAACTTTTCCTGTCTTGCATTCCCATATATTTCACTAGAAATAATTACTGTTTCATCCCCTACTCCTCCTGTTCGGTCATTTGCCTTTTGTGCATATATCTTGTCACATATTATAAGTACTTTTGTGATTTCTGAATCATTAACACATCTCTCCATAAATTCATATTTATCATTGCCTTCTTTTAAATCCCATTTGTCAAGAACTACATCTACACCATGGGCAACCAATCTTTTGGCTAAATCCAATACAAGTTCATCACTGCTCCAAGAATACGATATAAATACTTTTGGTGTTTTATCATCCTCCATTATTAACATCCTCCATTTTCGTTCTTATTTATGTAGATTTTATTCTATAAAAGTTACGCTTATATTATCAAATGCCTCCATATATAAATACACATAACTATTAAAAAACTGTCACATTTTGTCTTTTTATCATTTTTTAACAAATAATTTTAACATTCGTTATTCTACTCTTCTCATACCTCCGCCGATAATACTCCAAACTCCTATACCCAAGCACATCCCCCATCTGCTCGCCAAACGCCATATTCCCAACAACGTCTCCAATCTCATCCCTCAACGCCAACGCATATCCATCCTTCTCTACAAAGAACCCTTTCCCTGACGCCTTCAAGAATCGGATCGGCATCCTTTTCGCCTTACTCAAATGCTGCTTATCCGTCACTTTCTTATAATCCTCATAAGTATTCACATTCGGGAAATCCTTCCAGTTCGTCCCGGTATCAAAGAATTCCTTCCAACTCTCCACTACCTCTTCATCCGTAACTGCAAGCCGGATATTTCCATGATTATAAAAGCTGTAAAGGATCGGCATCTTATACACTTTCTGCATCTCCGTAGTTTCGATGGTCTGAATGAATTCTCGACCGATTCCCGCATATAACTCCTGCTCATTCTCTGACAATTCACCAAGTTCATACAGGAAATCAAGATAATGCTGGAATGGATTTTCTTTTGCATGACTGCCGCTGACGCAGCACCGGTAAATATCATCATCCATATAAGTGAATAAGTCCATTCTGCTCGGCCGCTTTCCGTCCAACAGTCCTTTCACACGATAATATTCCTTTTGGATCTGCATTTTCAGCGTTAATTTCTTCTTATCTATTTCCTTAAACAGATCAATCAGACGCATGTCAAAATCAACGATACAGTCATCCGGATATTCTAAATCCTGATACTCACAGGATCCTTTCTTGTTAAATGACTGCTCTCCGCTTAACAACAGCGGTGCCTTCCCCGCTTTCTCGTAATTTCCGATGAAATCCAATACGTTCAGATATTCTTTCCCTTTATATAGACGAAGTCCTCGTCCCAACTGCTGCAGGAATACGACCGGGGATTCCGTCGGACGCAGGAACATTACCATATCCAGTGAAGCGATATCCATGCCTTCATTGAACATATCCACAGAGAAGATCACCCGAATCTCTCCGTTCTTCAATTTGCGGATAGCTTCGTTACGCTCCTCGGCATATGCTCCATTTTCACCACTGTATACTGCTGCGGATGCGATTCCTCTCTGACAGAATTCTTTTGCCATGTCTTCTGCATGCTGTCTGGAACAGCAGAATCCGATTGCACGCAAAGAACGATATTTTCGATAATATTTGTAAATCAGATCATATCTTCTCTCATTTCCGATATAAGCCTGATTCAGCTCCTGCTCATCATAACGCCCCTTCACGATCCGCAATCCGGAATAATCCGTCTCATCATACACGCCGTAATAGTGAAATGGTACAAGCATTCCTTTGTTGATCGCTTCTTTTAAGGAAATCTGATATGGCACGTTATAATCACAGATTTCGTAGATATTTTTTCCGTCCATTCTTTCCGGTGTTGCTGTTAATCCCAGTAAAAATTGCGGCTGAAAATATTCTACGATTCTCCGGTATTGATCTGTAACCGCATGATGGAATTCATCAATGATCACATATTCAAAATAATCTGCCGGAAAATATGTCTCATTCAAATATTCCGTTCTTCCGAGTGTCGCTACCGATGCGAAGATAACGGATTTATCCCTATCCTTTTCTTTTCCGTCAAAGAATCCATAATCCGCCGAGTTCCGCACATTTTTGAAAGAAACCACCGCCTGCTTAAGGATTTCTTCTCTGTGTGCAACGAATAACACCCGTTTATATTTTGCCGAATCAAATGCAGCAAGGTATGTCTTTCCGATTCCGGTGGCCGCATATACAAGTCCTTTCGCCGCACCTTCCATGCGGCTTTCCTGTAACGCATATAGTGCCTCTATCTGTGCTCCCCGCGGACGGTACAACATTCGGACATTTTCAGCATTCCTGTCCTCTCCATCTTCTGTAGCGTCATATTTCGCCAGATCCTTGGACACCGCCGGCTTCTTCCATGCCTTGGAATATCGTTTTAATTCTTCATCATCTATAATGATCGAATGGTTCAGAAACAGATCTTCAAATGTAGCATAGAACAATTCATAATTCTTTTTGTCCAGTGTATCACTGAATCTGTAATTCCATTCGATTCCTGAAGTTAACGCACTTTTGGAAATGTTCGATGATCCGATGTATATTTCATTCGAAGATTCATAATGAAAGATATAAGATTTTGGATGAAATGAGCGTGATGTTTCATTATACAGGCGCAGATCCACACGGTCACCGAGCTCGCTCTTGATCAGATATAAAGCCGACGGCTGTGTGATCCCCAGATAATTTCCTGTCAGGATACGGATCTTCACGCCCCGGTCCAACGCCCGCTTCATATCATTTAAGAGCATCCGCACACCTGACTCCATCAGAAATGAGACGATGATATCAATCTGCTTCGTCCTCTCTGACTCGTCAGATTTAACAGCTTATTTCGAATCTCATTCGCATCATGAACGGACACACACCTTGCCTGTTGCACCGAATCTAACATCAGCTTAATTTCCCAGTCTTCCAGCAAATGTTTCTCCATATACCATCCTTTATGTGAATTTTCTGCCTGCTTAATCGGATAACCGCAGCTTTGCAACAAACGCACATCGTCATAAATGGATGTACGGTGTACATTTTCCATTCCGTATTCTTCTTCCAGTTTCTGGCTTACTTGCACAGCATTCATCGGTGTTTTTTCATCAGTAGTCTGAAAAAGTTGAAAGACTCGGATTAATTTTTCTTTATGAGGTGTGGACATAGGGGTGCTCCTTACATTATGTTTTGAATTGAAATGATATATTAATTATACTGTACTGAGTTAAGCTTCACAACTTTCATCTTTTTGATTTTTATAGTTGACTTTTGTTAACAAGCAGGTTAATATTATATATAAGAAATGGGTTTGTTACCGTACGGCTATTGCCTAAGCGGGGTGCTCGTTTCTTGAGTGTGTAAATAATTCTGTGTAAACTAAATACGTGATATGTATCCTCTTGGATTGATGTTAAAATAAATATTAATTCAGGAGGATATTTTTATGGCAAGAAGAAGAAAAATGACACCAGAAAGAAGAGAGTTTATTAACGGCTTATTGGAACACTATCAACCAACCGATGCTCAAGATGTTCAAGAAATGTTGAAGGATCTTTTGGGAGATACCCTGCAAGGAATGCTAGAAGCAGAAATGGATCAGAAACTTGGCTATTCGAAGTATGATTATCAAAATAAGGAGACAGATGATAGCCGGAACGGTTACAGCCATAAAACGGTTACATCTTCGATGGGCGATATTGATCTTGATATTCCCCGTGATCGCAGAGGTGAATTTGAACCACAGATTGTAAAAAAACATCAAACAGATATTTCTAACATTGAAGATCAAGTTCTGTCCATGTATGCAAAGGGAATGACTACCAGAGACATATCAACACACCTTTCTAATGTCTATGGGGTGGATGCATCTGCAGAGATGATTTCTCACATGACAGATCGCATTCTTCCAATTGCCAAAGAATGGCAGAATCGCCCTTTGGAGAAGAAATATGCCATCGTTTTCATGGATGCCATTCATTTTTATGTACGAGAAGATAATAGAACGGTAAAGAAAGCTGTATATGTAGCTATAGGTATCAGACTTTCTGGTCAAAAAGAAGTTTTAGGTATGTGGATTGGCGGTAATGAAAGTGCAAAATACTGGCTTGGTGTACTGAATGAAATCAAAAATAGAGGTGTGGAAGACATCATGATTGTATCTGTTGATGGACTGACTGGTTTTGTGGATGCAATTCATGCAGTTTTCCCATTAGCGGAAATCCAAAGATGTATTGTACATCAGATTCGTTATTCCACTAAGTTTATTTCCTACAAAGATATCAGAGCCTTCATGAAAGACCTGAAACTGGTTTATAAGGCAGATACAGAGCAGCTTGCATTAGAAGCGTTAGATATGCTGGAAGAAAATTGGGGTGGAAAATATCCATCTTCAATAGCGTCCTGGCGTAATAATTGGCCGCAACTTTCTACATATTTCAAATACCCTGGAGAGATTAGGAAACTAATTTATACCACGAATTCCATAGAGAATTTCAATCGTCAATTAAGAAAAGTGACGAAATCAAAAACCATCTTTCCGACAGATGATTCGCTTTTTAAGATTCTGTATCTTGCCATGACCGACATCACAAAGAAATGGACTGGAAAAACATGGGATTGGGGACAGACCTTGGATCAGCTCTGCATATATTTTGGAGACAGAATCCAACCAGAAGATCTCGAATAGAATAAAAAGCAACTATGAGTAAGGGTCAAAAACGCCCGTTTTCAGCGGGCGTTCTTGACATGTCTGCTTATTCATGCTAAATAGTAAATAAGGCTTAAACAGCAATCATGCCATTCAAGCCTAATTCATTTTTTTTAACTTAATGTAAATCATTATGATTTTTTCATTAATCTAAGAGATTTACACAAAATATTTTACACTCTCCGTTTCTTTTTTTATATTCACCATATCATATAAATATAGATTTCCATCGGCTGCATGCCGAATTAACATTTCTATCCTGTATATATTAAATCGTTCCACCTCTTTTAAATCACTACTATAAACAGGTAATGCAAACCTAGTTGTAAAACGATACTAGCCATATTTTGCATCAACTTTATGCTTCCCCTTAAAATTTTCCTGCCATCGTTTGTTAGTTGCACATTTCAATAACGTAGGAATTTTCTGTGTCGCATTTGCTTTGGCTTTTGCATTAGCACCACACAATCGTTTTGTATCTTCAGATCCTTTTAATTCTGCCGGAAAATCATTTCCAATAAAGACTTGATCCGCTGTTTCAACAACTTCATAACACTTTCCTACATATTCCTTCAAATAATTTTCAACATCTTCCCAATCGATATTTCTCTTCCCTTTAAATCGTATATCTGTAATTACAACTATTTTTCTTCCATCCTCATCTGTAATTATGTCAATAATATTTTCCTTCTTCATATATATTTTATCTCTCCTCGCAGTTAACGCGTTGCGTTATATTATCAGTAAAAAAATAAGTCTTACGACTTATTTTTCATCATATATTCCACTTCCGCCCGATATTTCATCAAACGTAAAAGATACTCCGGAAGTTCTCTCTTCTCAGCTTCCCAATCTTGAACAGTGCGATACGGTATACCATAATAATCACTAAACTCTCTCCTGTTCATTCCCATTTTTTCCCGTAATTCTTTTACTTCTTTTCCTCGACTCATTAAATCACCTTCCAGACGCATTGCGTTATTAAAATAATAATTCATGTATAAATGTCTGTCAATGACTATTTTCTATACCTCCGGTTCAATCACAGCTTATCATACTTCGCACTCTTCCCCTTAGCCTTCTCCACCGGATACTTCTTTGCATTCACCTTGATCTTCTCCCGCACGATCTCATCCAGATCCAGTCCGCAGGCATCTGCCATCAAGACACAATAATTCACAACATCCGCCAGTTCTTCTCTTATCTTTTCCTGTTTTCCTTCATTTGAGATATCCGCACCGCTCCACTGGAATACTTCCAGTAGCTCTGCTGCCTCCAGCGAAATGGAGATTGCCAGATCTTTCGGATTGTGGAATTGTTTCCAATCTCTGTCGTCCCTGAATTTTAATATTTCTTTGATTGTTTCTTCTGTCATCTTAGTTTTCCTCTTCGATATATTTACTAAAATATTCTCTTAATTCATCATCGCACACATACAAATATGTTCCTTTGATTCCTCTGGTCATCAGCACATAATACACATTTGTGATGTATTCTTTCAGTTCTTCATATGATGCCGTTATTTTACCATTTTTATCAAAATAACATTCTGGCCGGATAATGATCTGTCCTGTTGTTTTATCATATCCAATATCATTTCCGAGAATAACAAACGCATAGTTCAGATCATAACCTTGAATGGAATGAATACATCCCACCTCATCGATTGCTTCTCCTGTATGAACCCATCCTTCTGTACAATGATTCCACATTCGTTTTACACCTTGTATCTCTATGTCCTTTTTGCTTCGGTCATTTTTGCTGATCCATGGCCAGGCATATCCTGCTACCATTCGGGAAAGCCCTGCTTCCTCCTCTTTGGCATACATATCTTTCTCAAATTTTGAAAAATCAGAGTATAATTTCAAATCATATTTTTTCGAATGATACTTCCGGTCAGCGGATCCGGCCAATAGATCCTTTATGAATGCAATATAGTCATTTCCGCCCTGCACCCTCATCTGCGTTGCAAGAGTAAAATACGATATTGTATGTTTCTTATAAGGATTTCTCATTTTTTCTTCGAATCTTTCATAATCAATGCCTGACGGACCAACCACCTGATTGTAATCGTAGAATAATACTGCACACTTCGATTGTTCCAATATCCAGTCTAGTTCGTCTGCATCCGTTGTCATACCCAGCCGCTCGCAGCTTTTCTTGAAAGCTCCCCTATAGGAAATATTTTTATATTGATGAAGTCTATGTGCTTCATCGACCAGTAAGATATCGTATTTTTTCTTCGTGATATCAGAAGGGGACAGTACCTGTGATGGCGTCAATCCATAAATACTTCGGAAGATGAATTTCATCGTCTTTCTGAGCGAAGTCTGCGGCACAACGAATCCAATCTTTTTCCCGGCAAACTCTTCGCTGTCTGCCAGGTATTTCATAAGATATACCGCCACAATTGTCTTACCGCTTCCTGGCATTCCATTTACCACTACACGATTCACATTTCCACTCTCAATCTGCGCAAGTATATCTTCTACTGCTTTCCGCTGGCTGTCGTTCAATTCTTTATATGGAGAATATTTGAATAGATCTGAATTTTCAATTTCTTCCAGCGAATGTTTGACCAGTTTTTCTTGTTGCAGCTTACGCCAAAGCAGTTCGAATTTTTTATCATATTTTCCTTTCTCATAATACTGCTTATCTGCTATTCCGGAATTCTTATTCGTAACCTGGAATAATTCGTCTGCGACAATATACTGAATCAGCTTGGATTCATAATCAAAGGTTACCGATTGATTAAACAATCTGGAATATATGAAGTGGACCTTATTAAATATTCGCTTTTCTTCATTTGTCGTATGCTGTGTCATTCTGGTTTTTACATGATTGGATTCACCTATATAGGCTTTCTTTCCATTTTCCAGAATATATAACATTGGCCAGTTATCCAGATATTCTTCGTTACTGTATTTATTATTTTTGAAATCTCCTTCAATTATTTTGAACATGGTATTTCTCCGGTGTATTTATATTTGTATGGTTTCGAATTTCCTAATATTAATTATACTTCGCTGACCATTAACACACAAGAAGAAGTCATATTTCTACGACTTCTTCCATATCTATTACAGCATAATCCAGGCCGTTTCCTCCTGTTCACTTTTCAGACTCTTTTTACAAATCTTGCAGATTGTTCCTGCCGGTGTAACTAATACCACCTTCGCATATGCCGTGTCACCGATCTTGTCATACAGGCGGCCTGCACTCATAGATTCACCGATGACTGTATACGAACTATTTGCCACATAACCGATCTTCCCAAGTCCTTCATACGTTACTTTGATTGCTTCCTTGTCATATTCATTATCCGGTTCTTTTTCTAATCTGATCTTCATACCTTTTTCCAGAAAATCATTTCCGAAGTAGTGTTTTGTTCCTGTCAGGGTGATAAATATTTTTGCCATTGTGTGTGCTCCTTTCGCTTTGAAAACGTGTTCATCTGAATTTAATTTGTTGTCTTATAATTACTTTTATCTCCCGGAATTCTGTTTTATTCCCTTTGATGTGTATAGTATAATTCAGATGGTGGGGTATAATATTCTCACCTTTTTTATTTCCATACATCAAAAAAGGAAATCAACCGCAGTCAATTCCCTCTTCTCATCATCAATCATACACCCTTTTCAACACTTCCAGATCAACCTCAAGCTCCCTGTCACCATCTCTTACCCTGGCAATCACCGGGACCCCCGTTAATCTCTCGATCATTTTCTCATTATCTTCCTGCATCGCCCCACCCGAGTAATGATTCAGAATGATTCCTTTTACATCCATTCCGTGATTCCGGATGTATTCTACCGTCAGGACAACCGCATTGATCGTGCCAAGTCCGGCATCTGCGATCACCAGAGTATTCAGATGCAGCATTTTCACAATATCTTCCAGCAGGATCTCATGTTCTTCATCCCAGCGGATCGGACATACAATACCGCCGCTTCCTTCTACCGTGACATAATCGAACGCTTTCTTTACCCTGTCAAAATCTGCTTTTACCGTTTCCGGATCAACCGGATTCCCTTCTATTCTGGCAGCCAGATGCGGAGACACCGCATTTTGATACAGATATGACAGTAAGCTGCTGTCTTCCTGTGTGATACCGGCAATCTTCTTTACATAGCCTGCGTCACTTTCTTCTATGGACTCTGCACCTGATAATGCAGCCTTATAATAGCCTGCATGGATTCCTGCATCCGCCAGCTTTTTCACGATTAATGCTGTGACATACGTCTTTCCTACATCTGTGCCTGTGCCCGTCACAAATATTCCTTTTGCCATAATCTCATGCCCCTTTTTTATTAACTCAGATAAAATCCGCTTTTCCGCATTCTAAGTCCCACACCGGCTGCCAGCAGACATAATACAAAATCTCCAGGCATATCTAATGGGAAGCAGGACAAAAAGATCACGCCCAACGTTGCCGGTGTATGTGCATAAAAGTTTAAGATTATAAATTTATACACGATTCCGATTGCATATGTCACAACAAATCCGGCCAGACAGGCAAGCAGATAGTTCTTGTAACTTGCTTTCAGCTTTTCGCATACTTTTCCGGTTACATATGCGCTTACAATGAATCCGACCAGATAACCAAAGCTTGGCCGGAATATGTATCCGATTCCTCCGCCTGCTGCAAAGATTGGTACTCCGACAAGTCCCAGTAATACATAACATCCTACAGATATTGCTCCCTTATCAGCCCCCAGAATCAATCCTGCAAGCAGTACGAAAAAGAACTGAAGTGTGAAATAATCCATATATGGAACCGGGATCTGGATAAATGCTCCTATGGCAACCAGCGCTGCGAACATTCCGCATAATACCATACTTACGGTGGATAATTTTTTTGTTTTTGTGTTCATTAAATTGTTAACCTTCCTTTCCGTTTATGGTTAACAATTTATCGTATTTCGCTTTGATTGTCAACTTATTTTTCTTGCAAGTTTACAATCGTGTTCTTGTTTTGCTATTTTAGAATCCATTTCCTACTCCCCATACTGCTCCATAAGCCTCCGGGCCTCTCCCCGCATCTGCTCCACAACCTCATCCGGTCCAATGATCTTAACTGCTTCCCCCAGCGAGAATACCCATCCCAGGAACTGTTTGCTCACATGCACGTCCACATTCACCCGGAAATAATCCTCATCTTCCGGAATCATCACCGAACCGGTCAATGATCACGCCCGCAAGGCTGTTATTTACCAGCATCTTTACAGACGTTTCCTTTCCCCTGAACATTCCGAAACTCTTCTTGGCATAATCCGCCATATCCAGCTTCTTGAAGTGTTCTCTTCCCTCGCGGGATTCATCCGACATCCGGATATGCAGCATCTTATCCACCCGGTAATGCTTGATCAGCTGCGCCTCTGTATCATATCCGATCATATAATAATTCTCATCATCCCAGGACAATCCCCACGGGCTGATATGATACCATGCTCCTCCGTGACGCAGTTCCATCTCTTTCTTCACATTCCACTGGAAATACTGGAACTTGATCTTCTTATTTTCAGAAATCGCATTGTGGATTGCATCGACAGTATAATAGATGCTTTCATTCATCGTCTTAATTCTTCCGGATACATACACCTGTCGCTGCAGCCTCTGTGCATCGTATTTGCTGACCAGCTTTTCCAGCTTTTTTATCAGTGTGTTGGTCTTCTTCTCTGTAATGAATTTGGAAGACTGGATGGAATCTACCAGAAGCTTTAATTCCGGCAGTTCGAATGGGCGGTTGACTACGCGGTAATGATAGCGGTTGCCGATGGGTTCGCCCTCTACCTCGATCCCGAGTACAGACAGATCACGCAGATCTGCATAGATTGTTTTGCGATCTGCGGTCACTTCGTATTTTCCCAGTTCTTCCATGATTTCCGGCATGGTAATATAGTGTTCATCATCTGTATTTTCCAACATGATCTGTGCGAGACGGTATAATTTTAGCTTTTGATTTGTTCCTTTTGGCATAATCACATCTCCTCCACCAACATCTCCTGATACACGGCAGTCCCATACTCTTCGATCCTATCCACCACCGGTTTCAATCTCCCATCCGTAATCCGCTCCAGTATCTTCATACGCTTCGGCGATATCACTTCCTCTGACCTGCACTTCTCATAATCCGCCGTTTCCATATGCCAGTAATGAAATTCTCCCTTATAATACTGTGATAATTTCTGTGCGATCAGTATTCCTTCCGGGTCAAGGTCACCCGCATAATATACCCGGATTCCCGACTTTGCAAATAGATCCATCTGTATCATCTGATACAGGAAATTTCCTGCTGCAGTTCCATTGTCAAATGCATGCGAATTTCCTGTCAGCATGGTGAGATCCTACTGGCACTGTTCCGGTCTGTAATCCGCAAAAAGCGGGTCCTGTATCATTTCTTCATAGACCTCTTCCTGATACAGCCAATATTTTAATTTCTCATAATGCTCGAAAAAGATACGCATGATACAGCGGTATCTGCTTACGTTGTCGGCATTTAAATATTTTGCTTCTGTCAATGGCTTGATTAATTTATCTGATACCTGCATAGAACTTCTCCTTCTGGTTAATTAAGTTCAGTATAGCACATGCGTTGGAAATAGATTCCATAGTTCTTTGTTTTTCTGAAAATTCTGCCTTGATTTCTAATCATTTACATAATCATAATAATCCGCCTCGCTGGCAAATAAGATATATTCGCCATCTACCATTCCCATGTAACCGTCACCTGTGTTAAAACCTTTCATTGCCAGTTCCTCCATTTCTTTGAAAAATAATGATTTTGATTTGTTTTCCCTTTTATGTCTATAGTTTATAACATCAGATGGGGTATAAAATTACCATCAGTAACAAAAAATACCCGAAAAGATTTCTCTTCTCAGGTATCTTTATCTATCCCTATTCTATTTTCGCTGATTATGGGCATCGGTTTCTCTCCACCATCTACCCATTCAACCTTTTCAGCTGCTTAAACTTCTGCCTTCTTAATAATTCCGACACCAAGCGGATACGGTCCTGTATGCACACCAATCGTTGCTCCAATCTGGTAGATTCCGATCTCATCGATTCCAAGCCGTTCTTTTATCAGATCCTTTATCATCTCACGGAATCTGACTGCCTCGTCATAGTCATAACCATATCCGATGCAAAAATTATATTCACCAGGTTTTGCATCGATCTCGTCCAGATAATTTTTCGTCATATCTACAACCTTTTTCATAGACTTGATACGGTTTCTTGCCAGTCCGGAACTGAAGATTTCCCCTTCTTTTAATGTAATCATCGGTTTTATCCCCAGTGCTCCGGCAGCTATCCCGGCCAGTTTACCGATTCGTCCACCATGTCTCAGATAATCAATACTTCCGATTGTAAAGAAGATCCGTCCCGTCTCGCGTATCGGAAGAATTTTCTCCACAATTTCTTCATATCCCAATCCCATATCACGCAGTCTGCATGCTTCTAACACGAAAAGCCCCTGCAGTACTGTATTCACCGTTGAGTCGATCAGCGTAATCTTTGCATCCGGGTACTCTTCTTCGATCATTTCCTTTGCGACAGTTGCCGACTGCAGTGAACCGCTGAATTTGCGGGTAATACAGATGCAGATAACCGGAATCTGCTCTTTCACACTTTTTTCGAACACCTGATAGAAGTCATCCACCGATGGCATGGAAGACTTCGGAAATACATCCGGGTGTTCCACCATTTCGTTATAAAAATCTCTGACCCCTAATTCCACCATTTCCTTCTGATATGTCTCACTGTCAAAAGACACATAGAATGGCACAACCTCTATATCATGCTCTTTTGTAATCTCCTGCGAAAGATCCAACGATCCGTCACTGACAATCTGCACTTTCTTCTGCATATCCATTACCTCTCTACTTATATGTTCTGTAAAAATAAATTTCTCATACATTTTACATGTAGTTTTCAATACTACATTCTTGGAAACGTAGAACAGTATAACACAGGGTATCTCAAGTGTATATAACTATGCTTCATACTTTCTTAAAATTTTATACTTTTTAAGGAAAAGGCATAGCCGCAGCTTCCTGTAAATTTACCGGGATTTTTTCGGAGCATTTTTCAAAAAATTTTTTACAAGCTTTTTTTGAAAGCTTTTTTTGAAAGCTTTTTCTGAAAATCTATTGACTTGGAGTCCGCTTCAAGTGCTAGTATGAACTCAGAAACTGAAAGGAGATCTTAGAAATGTACAATAAAAAATTAACATTAAGTAACGGTGTGGAAATTCCTCAATTAGGACTTGGAACATAGTTCATCGATGATGATAAAGTCGCTGATGCAGTCAAAGCTGCTGCCGATCTCGGCTACAGACATTTTGACACTGCACAGGCTTACGGAAATGAGCGTGGTGTCGGCGAAGGAATCCGTACATGTGGTATTCCGAGAGAAGAATTATTCATTGTATCCAAAGTTGCTGCAGAGCATAAAACTTATGAAGATGCCAAAGCAAACCTATGGTAAATCAGATTCTTCTTCACATCAGCAACACTCCTCTGGAACTTGTTGAGTACTGCCAGAAGAAGGGTATCGCTGTAGAAGCTTACTCCCCAATCGCTCATGGCGAGATTTTACACCAGCCGGAGATTGCCTCTATGGCTGAAAAATACGGAGTATCTGTTCCACAGCTTTGCATCCGTTATACACTGCAGCTCGGTGCGATTTCACTTCCTAAAACCGGTAATCCAGAACATATGAAGACAAATGCCGATGTAGACTTTGAGATTAGTGCCGAAGATATGGAAGTTCTGAAGAATTTCAAACATATCGAAAGCTATGGAGAAAGCAGCGGATTCCCGGTATACGGCGGAAAACTGTAAATTATTCAAAAAAGAGATAAACATATTATAAATCAAATATTTAATCAAAATATTTTCTGATCATAGAGAGGTTACTAAGATGAACAAACCATATATTATCTGCCACATGATGACTTCTGTTGATGGCAGAATCGACTGTGCCATGACATCCCAGCTTCCGGGTGTCGAGGACTATTATAAGACACTGGACGAACTGAATGTTCCGACTACCGTGAGCGGCCGTGTCACTGCGGAACTTGAGATGGCTGAACCTGGATTCTTCGAAGCAAAAAATTCTGAAACATATACCCAGGAAGGATTTTCTAAAAAAGCTGATGCCAAAGGCTATGAAATTATCGTTGATACCAAGGGAAAGCTTCTCTGGCCGGATGCCTCTGATATGGACAAGCCTTACCTGATCATCACAAGTGAACAGGTAACGAAAGAATATCTGGCATATCTGGACGGACAGCATATCTCATGGATTGCCTGCGGAAAAGAACGGATCGATCTCGTACGTGCCTGCGAGATCCTCGCTTCTGAATTCGGCGTAGAACGCATGGGTATCGTCGGCGGTCCTGCAATCAATACCGGTTTCCTGGATGCCGGACTTCTGGACGAGATCAGCATCCTGATGGGTGCTGGAATCGATGCCAGACGGGAAATGCCTTCTGTCTTCGACGGCTTCGCCATGGATCATCCGCTGGCACATCTGAAGCTTACAAATGTGCAGAGATTTGACAGTGATGCGATCTGGATTCGGTATAATGTATAATTATTGTATAGTTATTGCATATCTATCGTATGGAAATTTAAGTGAACTGATACTACCAAGGGCAGTGCTGATTATCATTGTAATCAACACTGCCCTTATTTTCATCGTCATGTTTTCGGGAGAAGCTGCCAGTGGCAGGCTCTCTGTATTTCTCTCTATTCTTTTATTCCGCATTCTCTGTATCCAGAGATTTTTCAATCTCCTCTATAATCTGCACTGCTTTTTCTGCTTCATCCGCCTCTGCCCAGATATCAACGCCGTATACTCCGAATCCGGCAACTCCATATGCTGCTACACTTGAGCTTGGTTCCTGTGTGAATGCAGCAATTCCATTTTCTTTTAGCATTTCTACCAGCATCTCTGCCTCAATGATATTTTCTGCATTGTAGATTTTTTTGCATCCTGTTGCTTTCATGAGAATCCCTCCTTATCGTTTTAATCATTTTCCGAATATAAGCATCGTCCGATAATCTTCACAGACTTTCTCCTGTGTAAAGATTCCTTTTTTCGAATGCCAGAGAAAATATCTGTCATTATACGCCTTCTTTGTGGCCAAATCAATAATCTGAATTCCTTTATTTTCCGGATGTTCCTTATCCGCCGTGACAACCTCCATATAAATATAATAAGTCTGATTTCCTTTTGTTATTTTTGCACCTGAATCCATTATACGATAAAAATTTCTGTCCTGACTTCCTGTTACTCTCATTAAAATACTATCCTTATCAAGAGTTCCGTCTTTTATTGTCTCGCTGTAAAATTCAAGAAATTTGTCCGGTTGCTTTTCAAATTTTTCTCCTGATACATTTTTTGCAAATAATTTTTCTATTTTCTTCTTATCATTCTGATTGCCGCATCCAGAAAATCTGTAAGGATTTCTGTAAACTCTCCGTGATCTGATCTGAATAATCTACTCAGAAATGTTTTCCCGCATCCAGATATCAATGTTACAACCAGCATAAATGTTATTCTTTTTTTCACCATCCGTCCCCACTGCTCTCAGGATTTTACATCTTTTCATAATACCCCAAAGCTCTTTCATATAGTTCTCTACATTGCCGTTCATCTCCATATGCCAGACAATCACATTGATTTTATTCCCAGTCAAATTCATCAATAGCATCTTTGATTTCTACAGAAATCGATTCCTCATTTTTTAATTCTCTAATAACTTCTGCAAACTTATCACGCTGTGGATTATTAATATCATTGTAACACCGATGAAGCATCCAGATATTGTGCGGGGTTGGTTTTTCACTTACTGAAGCAATTAACAGTTCTTCATACCCATTTTTATAGAACTGCTCAACAAAATGTACCAGTTCTCCCGGCATTCCAAAATCTACCGAGGGATTGTCCGCAATAATTTCTAAAATCGGTGCCACCAATTCGTAAGGATTAGAATATGTATTTATAGCATCCACTACTTCGTCATCAATATAATACTCTTCATATGGTTTTGCCGCCGCTTTCAGTGCACCAATAATTTGTTCCTTAGTCATATATTTCTCCTCTTTCAGAATTCTAATCTGTCTTTACTTCATCCTATCATAATTTATCGGATAATTCTATTCTTGACCTTATAGAGAACAGCCAAAAATCATGACTTTATGATTCCTGTCATTCACTCATTTTACGCTTTAATAATTGATATATTTTCCTGCCATCTTTTCTGCCAAATTGATGAAGTGCTCCCATATACAAGTCTTTCTTCCCCTGATGTCTCTTTGCACTCACAAAATCAATAATTTCCGCTGATTTGCATTCATATTCTGTTCCAGTCAGAATATTTTTCAATTCTTTTTTTATTCTGTTACCTTCTTCAATCCGGGCACTCTCTGCAGACAAATCTAATAATAATTTTCGATTCTGTATTTTCTTTCTTCTCTCTGCATCCTCCGGTGCATGAAATAATGTAAGTGCATTTTCTATATTTCCTGCTTTGACAATTTGAATCCGATTCGCATTCTGATCCGCTCCAAAGAAATCAATAACGGCCTGAAATCCTTTATCATTGCTTATGATTGCAATCTCATTTTCTCCTCTTTCACTAATGATTCCACATTCTGCCGCAATATAAAAATCAAGTGCATTCTTTCCTGTACCTTTTAATTTTATAACCCGGAATTCACAGCCACTCTCTTTAATCTCCTGTATAATCATATCGTATTTTTCCGCAGTTTTTGCTATAGAAGATTATTAAAGTGTCATCTCTACATAACACATCCGTTCCCTTTAATCCATTAGAACCTTTTACATTCTCATAATCAACTAATATTGTTGGCATGATTATCACCCCTTGCCAATCAGTTACGTATATACCTTCCAGACTATCTTGCTCATGAATCCGCATATATACCATTGGTATATTATTTTTTTCATATACCAATGGTATTGTCAAGCTGATTATGCTAAAATATAAATATCAAAATTTCAATCATAGTAGGAGTATCAGTAAAAGCAATGGATATTTTAGATAAAGAACGATTAAAAGAATGTCGACTGAAACTAGGGATAACCAAACAAGAGGCTGCCAAAAGAATTCAGATTTCTCAACCTGCGTATCTGCGATACGAGGCCGGTTCACGTAACCCTTCTATACAGATTATTTCTAAAATGGCTGAAGTTTTTTCAACATCTACAGATTATCTTATTGGAAAATCTGCAGATTCAAGTCCGAATAGACTAGTCGTTGAACAAAGTGACACTCCAGCGCTATTTTCTCTCGTTGAAACATGCAAAACTCTAAACGCGGCTCAACTAATGCGGCTCACGGCTTATGCAAAGGCATTATCAAATGTTACTTCTGATAGTGAAAAATAATTTCCAGAGATACTATTGGAAATCCTTCTACAATATATAACAGTCGAAACTTTTGCCATGGCAACGAAAGGCCTTGATCTACAAGTTGTTTTGCTCATATTTCAAGGTCTGATTTTCCCATGAAAAATTATATTTTTATTTTTAATACAGATCTCCTACATACCCTTCCGATTCCAAATGCATATAACACTCATTCACCTGATCCGCTCCTAAAATCTGTAACACATATTTCATCCCTGTAGCCAGTTCTCTGGTTTTCAGTTCTTCTAACGGGATCCAATATACTTGTCCTTCCTCAGAACTTTTCAGTTCTCCGATGAATTTTTCTGCTTTATATAACATAATCACGCTATGTACACCGTCCTCATGCCAGTGATACAAACCACAAAGCTTCGGCGACTCAATCGTAAGTCCCGTCTCTTCCCACACTTCCCGGATTATGGATTTCTGAAATATTTCATTCTGTTCTACATGTCCGCCCGGAAAAGTTGTACCGGTATAACTGTCATTCACCTTATCCAACGCCAATACATTTCCTTTATCATCCTGTACCATACACATATTCATAAAACAGACTTTCTCGTTTCTGTTCTCTTCCTTTTCATTCAGTTCTTTTCTTACACGCCTGTTAATAGCTGACCTTTTAGATTTATAATGCCTGAGCACTTCTCCATAAGGAACCCAGATCTCTGCTTCTTCGATTTTTTCATAAACTATATTCACCACTTTTTCTATCTGTCTGTCATTTGGAAATGTGTAATTTTTTGTATAATAGTCTCTGGTTACCTGAAACATCCATTCTGCAATCTTTTCTTTTTGTTTTAATTTTAACTGAGCGTATTTCTTATCCGTCTGCAGTAATTTACCATCTGTCATCTTATGGTTTTTCTGTGACATCGGTATGACCTCTTTTCTTTTTTCTCATTTCTTTTTTGAAGCTTATTTTATCCGCTCGAAACACCTTATCTATGCCAGATTACTTTACTTACATTTCAGTAACTCATCCGTCTCTGATTTCTGCTCCATTGTCTCCATTCAACCATCTGCCCATGTACAGTACTAATATGTGATACTATAGTTCAACTTTGTCTGCAGGTTTCCTTCCTGATAAACTTCCATATACACTTCATGACTGCCCAATTCAACAAACAGTCCAAAATTATATTTAAAATCTTCCTTTTGATCAGTTAAATACATCAATTTATTTCTGTCATTCTCTTTATCATAAGTTTCAGCATTTTTCTTTTTAAATTCAATCACAAGGAGATTATTTCTATTGCTTCGTCTTCTGTGAATTACCAGATCAGGAATAATCTTTCTGTCACTACGCATCATTTTAGGATCATTCATATTCCGATTGTATTCACAATCTAAATCAGCCCATTGAAACTTAGTAAGTGTATTCATTTTATTTTTCATGTAACTTCCTATATGAAAAACCATACATTGTTCAGAAATCATGTCCTCTTCATTGGACATTTCAATTAAATCCCTGTCATTTTTGTAGAATTTTTCCAATGACGCATTTACTAACTTTTTTATATCTTCAAATTTTACTTCATCTTTTGGATTCATTGATCATTCCTCCTGAAAATTTCTTCTTCCACCTTCAACAGTGGCAATTCCATCATCGAAATGCCCTTTAAATTTACAAAGTTTTCTGTTTCGTCGTGCGCATCAATATAAAACATAAAATTTTGTTCTATATCAGTAAAATCATATCCATAAACCATCTCTATCGTTTCGATAATATCATCTGAGTCTTGATAAAAATCAATAATTGTACTTTTCTTTCTTCCATCAAGGTAATAAAATACAGACGTATTTAACAACTGAAAAATATCTTCTTCTGTCCATCCATTTTTCCGAACATATTCCATAAGATATTTATACAGTTCGGTGGAATTTTCAGTATCATTATATAAAGTCACCTGACTATTTTCTTCATAATCTTCAAGTGCCTCATATACTACCAATGGAATTTCTCCGCAACTTACATGCTCATCCCAATTTTTCCCACTAGGTGTATCCGCGTCAAAGTCACTTAAGGTGATATCTTCTATATTTGACATGTTCAAAAATAATACCTTATTATTCATACATGGAATCACCATTAACTCTTCATCAATGCCCTTATATATCATCTTTCGTGTATTACTGTTAATTGGATACCACATATATTTGTCAATTCCACATAACTTGATTCCTACATGTCCCCAAAATCCACTAATTTCATCAAGTGCATCCTTCATATCCATATAATATTCCATTTCACTAAATTGTGGTTCAAAAAAGTATTGATTTGTTATAACATGAGTGCTCGTACGAAGCTGCATCGCAATCTCCCTAAGTTCTGTGATTGTTGCCTTCTCCCCGGCCTCTATCTGTTGTAATCTTTCCTGAGAAATTCCCGTCGCACTCGCCATTTTTTCTGTAGATATTCTTATTATACTTCGAATTTCACGCACTCTATTTGAACTGCATGCATTATTTCCCAATAAAATATCTGGTGTTATTTGGAGATAATTCATTATTTTTGACATATGTGTTTCATAATTTTTTTTGCTGGTAATAGTTCCACTTAAAACCTTATCTATTGTCGGTCTGGAAACCCCTGTCTTCTTTGACAACTCTGCTTTAGTACATTTCTTTTCCATTAAAATCTGTTCCAGACGTGTTCCTACCGGACTTCGTCTATCAAACAAATCCTCCAATGTATACATACAGCTTTCCCTCCCTTATATGTCTATATGATATCACTGCTTTGTTTGTGTGTAAATATTTTTTTTAATGTTTTACTTTTATTTTTTTACAATCAATATTATTACATATACAAAAAACAGCAGGTAATCTCATAGACTACCTGCTATATGTTTTTTGATATTCTAATATTAGTTATATTATATCTTTTACATGTTACCCGTAATTCTCCAAAATATAATTATAAGGCTCAGAACCTACTATTATGTAGATTCTGAACCTTAGTCATATTCTGGCTATTCATTTTTACAAAAACTGAATAATAAGGTTTGCGGACAAACATTTACATTATTCAAACTCAATCGTTCCAGGCGGTTTACTAGTCAGATCATAGAATACTCTGTTAACTCCCTTAACCTCATTAATAATCCTGCTCATCACCTTATTCAGTACATCATAAGGAATTTCAGCAGCCTCAGCTGTCATGAAATCTACAGTTGTTACTGCTCTTAAAGCAACAGCATAATCGTATGTTCTCTCATCACCCATAACGCCGACACTTCTCATATTTGTCAGTGCTGCGAAGTACTGGTTGATGTTCTTATCAAGACCCGCGTTAGCAATCTCTTCTCTATAGATAGCATCTGCATCCTGAACGATCTTAACTTTTTCTTCTGTGACTTCACCGATGATACGGATTCCAAGTCCAGGTCCAGGGAATGGCTGACGGAATACCAGTCTCTCCGGAATTCCAAGCTCCAATCCTGCCTTACGTACTTCGTCTTTGAACAGATCACGAAGAGGCTCAATGATATCTTTAAAATCTACATGCTCCGGAAGTCCACCTACATTGTGGTGAGATTTAATCACTCCGGATTCTCCACCGAGTCCGCTTTCTACAACGTCCGGATAAATGGTTCCCTGTGCGAGGAAGTCTACAGCACCGATCTTCTTGGCTTCTTCTTCGAAGATACGGATGAATTCTTCACCGATGATCTTACGTTTTGCTTCTGGTTCTGTTACTCCGGCTAATTTATCGTAATATCTCTGCTGCGCATTTACACGGATAAAGTTCAGGTCGAACTGTCCATTTGGTCCGAATACACCTTCTACTTCATCACCTTCGTCTTTACGGAGAAGACCATGATCGACAAATACACATGTCAACTGCTTTCCGATAGCTCTGGATAACAATCCTGCTGCCACTGAAGAATCTACTCCGCCTGACAGTGCAAGAAGTACTCTTCCGTCGCCGACTTTTTCGCGGATCTCCCGGATTGTATTCTCTACGAATGCATCCATCTTCCAGTCGCCTGCACATCCGCAGACACCTAATACGAAGTTCGATAACATCTTAGTTCCTTCTGCTGTGTGAAGTACTTCCGGATGATACTGGATCGCATATAATCCAGCTTCTGTATTCTCAGCTGCTGCGACCGGGCAGTCTGCTGTGTGTGCTGTGATCTCGAATCCAGGTGCAACCTGTGAGATATAGTCAAAATGGCTCATCCAGCAGATGGTCTTCTCAGATACACCTTCGAAAATCTTGGAATCTTTCTTATCTACCAGCACCTCTGTCTTACCATACTCACGTACCGGAGCGGATTCTACCTTTCCTCCAAGTACATGCATCATAAGCTGTGCACCGTAACATAATCCAAGAACCGGGATACCAAGTTCGAACAATTCTTTTTTATATGTCGGGGAATCTGCTTCATAACAGCTGTTTGGTCCGCCTGTCAGGATGATTCCCTTAGGATTCATAGCTTTGATCTTCTCAATATCTGTCTTATATGAGTAGATCTCGCAATATACATTGCATTCTCTGACACGTCTTGCTACCAGCTGATTGTACTGTCCACCAAAGTCAATGACAATTACTAATTCTTTTTTCACAAGAACTTCCTCCTATTTGTTTTCTATATGGCTAACCTTTATTATAAAATAGAAGTCCCGTTTTTACAAGGGACTTCTATCTTTTCTCCGATAAACCAGACTTTTTCTATCATAACTAGCAACTATCTGCTGACAAACGTTTTCTATCCTATACAATCGCATTTTTCTTCCAACTTCCTTTGAAATACCGGATCACGAAACACATTGCCCGGAATACCCAGTCGATCACCATCGCAACCCAGATACCGAATACACCCATTCCCATATATTTTCCAAGCACGTAACTGAATCCGATTCGGAAGATCCACATGGATATGCTCGAAATGTACATACATGCCTTCGCATCACCCGCTGCACGGAACGTCGCAGGCAGGCTGAACGCAACCGGCCAGATAAATATCGCACCGATTCCGTGGAAATGTATGATATCCGCCGTCGTCTTTGCTGTAAGATCGGACAGGTTATATGCATTTAATATAAATGGCAGTAAGGAGAATATAAATAATACCATCGCAGTCATACTGACATAAGTAATGAGCATTAATTTCTTATTATAATACTTCGCCTGTTCATAATCACCCGCACCCACACATCTGGAAATAACCGGTGTGATTGCCAGCGTAATTGCCATTCCCGGAAGGATCTGGAACAATGCGATTGCATTTGACACCGCATTTGCCGCAATCGCATAGGTTCCGAATGTCGATACCAGGCTGAGCACGATAATCTTTCCAAGCTGGAACATACTGTTCTCCAGGCCATTCGGCACACCGATACTTAGAATCTTCTTAACCATTTCCCAGTTAATTCGGTAACGCCAGGTCCGTTCTATGTGAAGTGTCCGTTTCTCATCACACAATAGCGCAATTATAATAATCGCCGCCGTCATCCTTGACACCAGTGTCGGAATCGCAACTCCTTCCGTTCCACGGTGAAAACCATAGATCAGGATCGCATTTCCTCCTATATTAATAACGTTCATGATGATCGATATTTGCATTGTTACCTTCGAATTGCCCATTGTACGGAAGATCGCCGCTCCTCCGTTATACAGTGCCATGAATGGAATCGATGCCGCCACGATCAGCAGGTAAATGTCTGCATGATGCATCACATCCTGGTCGATTTTTCCAAATACTGTATGTAAAATAAAGGATTTTCCCAGATATACAAGCACTGTAATGCCGATTGCACAGATCGTGATAAACCATACCATCTGCGTTGCCGACTTACAGGCTTCTTCCCGTCTGTCCTGTCCCAGGAACTGCCCCGCAACGACTGCTCCTCCCGTAGCCAGTGCTGAAAATGCATTGATCAACAGCACCATAATCTGATCTACCAACGATACTCCCGACACCGCCGCCTCGCCGACGCTTGCGATCATGATGGAATCCGCCATTCCAACCAGTACCGCCAGAAGCTGCTCGACCACTAACGGCAGGATCAATGCCAACAGTGCTTTATTATCAAAGAAATATGCCTGTCGTTTTTCTTTTTTGCTTTTTCCCATTTCCCATTTTCCTCTCCCGTAATATTTATATATCTACAGTACCTGCCACCGACAGCTTCTTCCGAATGCATAACAATACAGAAATCCTGCCACTGGCGGCTTTTCTTGCATACTTTGGTATACAAAAAAGTTCCCCAACGTATACTCTTATTATACGCTGAGGATTCTTCTCACACAATATCCCATCCCCGCAGAAATTTTTACTAAAATTTTCACTAAAAATTCCCACGGTATCTTTTTTGTCAGACTGCAGACGCTTTATTGTCCGTCCTTTTCAACATAACTGCAACCCTACGCAGCTACGAATTTATCCAGCTCTTTCCAGAGATCATCGCATTCTTCATCATATACTTTCAGCTCGATCTTCTGGTCAAATCCAAGATTCATAAGACCTAACAGGGACTTTGCATCTACAATATATCTACCCCGTTTCATATCCATATCAAAAGGATATTTTTCTACGATCTTTACAAAATCTATCACATCACCCGGATTCGAAAAAATAACATTTTTCGTACTCATTATTGGTCCCTCCTTTTTCTTATCGGAACCATATTAACACTCTCATGCATTTCCACAAGGGGGAAATATTTAAAAAAGGATGACTTTTTTTGACTGAAAATGCATTTTTTTAATGTTTTTCACTATCTAACCGTTCTTTTTCCGGTATTCAAGTGGCAACATTCCAGTCTCTTCCTTGAACACGCGGCTCATGTATTTCGGATCGGTATAACCTGCCAGTTCCGCAATTTTAGTCAGCTTCCAGTTCGTTGCCGTCAGAAGTTCTTTTATACGTTCAATCCGGTACCCACGGATCGTCTCTGTAAATGTCCGTCCCGTCTCTTTTCGAAACTGAGTGCTCAGATATTCTTCCGTCACATGTAGCTTTTCTGCAATCTCTTCCAATGTAATACCCTGATCATAATATTCTCGGATATTCTCCAGTGCCTTTTGAATCAGAAGACTCATATCGTTTTCCGCTTCGTCTTTGCTCGTCAGATATTCAAAAAAAGTATCCACTTTTTCTTCCACATCTGTCCATCCATTTGCCCTGGAAATCCGCTGAAGAAATGTCTGTCCTTTTCTCTGTGCCTGTACCGCCCCGGTTTCCGCTGCCATCTGGATCAGAACCAGTGCAATACGGATACAGCCCTCCTTGGCCTCCTGCGGGGTACATGGAAGTTCCCTGCAATAATCCCAGTATCTGGAAAATATTTTTTTCAATCGTTTCGCATCTTTATTCAGTAATGCTTCCTTGGCTTCTTTTTCAAGGTTCACCGGATATTTATATGGATATAATGCAATTTTCTGTATTTTTTCTTTACAGATCAATGTTCCCTTTTTCAATATCAGATTCCATTCTGCCGCATGATCTAGTTCTCTGACCGCTTCGTACATATTGCCGAATCCGTTGCTGACCGCCCATGTACAGATCACCCTTCCGCGCACCGTATTGCAGATCATCGGAACAATCGTCTGTTCCAGATACTGATAGGTCTCATGTTCATTTCCCATATGATAAAAAAGGACCACAAAACTCTGACGTCCGTACATCTCGATGGTATAGGCACAGAAATCCTGTTGCTGATTGAAGATTTCCAATTCTTTCAGCATCTGCAGCACTTGTTCTTTATATTTCTCATAATTAGAACTCATGCCGATACCAAGAACACCAATCCGTTCCTCCGGTGCAATTCCGTATCCTTCCTTTATAAGGTCTCCTATCTGCTGATCATCTTTGATCTTCCCAGCCATCGCATTCAGGAAAATGTATTCCAGATTCAGAATGTGTTTCCACTTTTTCTCGCTTTCCAGCTCTCTTCTCAGCCTTCCCAGTACATTACGCACCTCGTAGACTTTCAACGGTTTGACCAGAAAATCTACAGCACCAAGTTCCATCGCGCGTTTCGCATAAAGGAATTCCGGGCAGGAACTTGTAACCACAATTTTGCAGGATATCCCTCTTCTCTGCAATGCCTCGATCATCTCGAATCCATCCACCTCCGGCATCCGGACATCCGTAAATATCACATCCGGTGTGAGATTATCCCGTATCAGTTTTTCGGTCAGCGCAAGACCTTCTGCCCCGTTGGACGCACTCCCCACGATCTCTATATCCGACTCTTCCTGTTCCAGACATTGTAACAGTTCGTTCTTATATAATTCATTATCTTCTATGACAATTATTCTCACGTGGAATACCTCCTTCCAGATTATATCTTACTCTATCCCAGATGATACGCATCCAGTGTCTTCGCCAGATATCTGACTGTCTTATCCACCGCCTCGTCTACCGTCGGCTTGTCCCTGTCACTTCGCATGATTGCAAGCATTCCCCGATAGATCAGCACACTCATTTCATTCAGTTCTTTGATCTCCTGCTCAGATATCACATAATTTCTTTCTCTGATCACATCTCTTAGCAGATCTTCGTTGCGTTTGAAGAAATCTCCTTCTTTCAAAAACCCTTCGTAATCTTCTGTCTTTTCTTCCTTTTCATTTGGATAAATCTCATAATATCTCCGGAAAACCTCATTCAGGTTCTGTGTCCCTTCCGGACTGAAGAATAAGAAGTTATAGATTCTCGGTCTCTGGAACGAATGTCTGCAAAAGCAGCGCCACTGTCCCAGATACCACTCCTGAAAATCCTTTCCCTCGGCCTTGTGTATCAACGTTTCCTGCATATATTCATCCAGACATTTTACACTTGCAAATAATTCCAGTTCATCCAGATTAGAGAAATAATGATACAGCGTTGCACTGTTGTATTTTGCCTGTTCTGCAACCTTCCTGATCGTCAGATTCTCAATTCCTTCTTTTTCCATTAATTCAATTGTCGCATTGATGAAATACGACATAATCCTTTTTCTCTTTTCCTGTCTGTTTCCTCCAACTGTTGCCACAGTCTGCTGTCCTCCTTCATTCTCTTCCTTAATTTTAACTTTTTGCAATTTTTAACAACATTTCATATATCCGATTTATTTATCTCTTTTATTAATATATCCATTTTTATATTAGCATTTCAATAAAATTTTTTCAATTCATAATAATTATGCATAATTTATTTTTATTATGCACTATCATTTTATCTTATATGCACAATTTGTAAACAATGATTGACTTCCATTTAATTATATAGTATCTTATTACTATGCGTTTTATATAAGCTGGGAAACTTGGATAAAATACGTGTATAAAATATTGGAGGTTTTTTATGGGAAACAAAAGAACAAAAAAATCCATCAGTCTTGAAGGATTCGTCTTTCTGGCAATCTTTTTAGGAATTTTCGGTGGTATGGGTATGAAAATGGGCGGTGTCAATATGCTGAACACATTGATGAACACCGGCTACCAGCTGCTTCTTGAGACAGTCTTCTATATTATGGCAATCGCGGTTCTTGCCGGAGCCATTTCAGGACTGTTCTCAGAATTCGGTGTCATTTCGATGGTGAATAAATTACTGTCACCGCTGATGAAGCCACTTTATAATCTGCCGGGTGCCGCAGCACTCGGTGTAATCACTACTTATCTGTCCGACAATCCGGCAATCCTGGGACTTGCTGAAGATAAGAATTTCCGTAAATATTTCAAGAAATTCCAGCTTCCGGCTTTAACGAACCTTGGAACATCTTTCGGAATGGGACTGATTGTAAGTACATTCATGATCGGTCTGAAGTTAAAAGGTGGACACGCCGGAACTGCTGTACTGGTCGGTAACTTTTCCGCCATAATCGGCAGTATCATCAGTGTCCGCATCATGCTTCATTTCACCAAGAAAGAATATGGAACCGAAGAATACTGCGTACAGTTCGAAGAACATGAAGACATGGATGCCATCATGAATACCCGCGAGATCCGTGACGGAGGCATCGGCGGACGTGCCATCGAGGCACTTCTTGAGGGTGGTAAAAACGGTGTGGATGTCGGCCTTGCCATCATCCCGGGCGTTATCACCATCTGTACACTGGTCATGATGCTGACCAACGGCGCATCTGCAGACGGAACTTACACCGGTGCCGCTTATGAAGGAATCGCTTTCCTTCCATGGCTTGGAAAGAAGCTTGAATTCATCTTATCACCGCTTTTTGGATTCACAGATGCATCCGGAATCTCCGTTCCGATCACGGCACTCGGTGCTGCCGGTGCCGCAATCGGACTGGTACCGCACATGGCAGAAGCCGGAACCGTCCTCGCCAATGACATAGCCGTATTCACTGCAATGTGCATGTGCTGGAGCGGATACCTCAGCACACATGTGGCTATGATGTCTTCACTTAAAGTGAACAAGCTAACCGGAAAGGCAATTTTAAGCCACACGATCGGTGGACTCTGCGCCGGGGTCGCCGCCAACTGGATCTTTAAACTGGTGATGTTGTTCTTATGATTATGAAGGCTGTGTTTTTACAATTCGAAACATCATAATTCTTGGAAATAATTAGTTGTATAAAAACTCCGCAAGGATATTCGAATGAATCGTCTATATATGATGCTTCTCCAGAATATCTGTGCGGAGTTTTTTGTTCTGTTGTTATCTTTTATCCCATGAAATCGACTCGTTGATGTCCGAAATTATAAGAGCTTTTTGTTCTGTTACTCTCTTTATCCTGCGTGCCGATGCTGATGTAGATATTTTTCCCGAGTGGCAAGTCCGCCGCGGATGTGGCGTTCCTGTTTGTTCACGTCAAGAACTTTGCGGACGCTCTGCGCCAGGGTCGGGTTGATCTGCTCCAGGCGGTCGGTGCAGTCTTTATGTATCGTACTCTTACTAACCCCAAATTCCTTCGCGGTCTGACGCACAGTGGCTTTATGTTCGATGATATAATATGCGATTTCTACTGCCCTCTCCTCAATGTAATCTTTCATAAAAATAACCCCTGCATAAATTGTTTTTTACAATCTATGCAAGGGCATTTTGATGTATGTCTGCATTTTCCTTTTGTACTTTCGGAGTTTCCCTTATATAAGCCTTATAAACCAACTCTTCCCAGACACACCAGCAATCCAATCGCTCCGACAGCCACAAACACTAACCCGATACCGGCTGCCTTTTTTCTTTTCTCCATAACCACTAACTGTCTGCTGTCTATGGAATTCATCGAATAGTTCCTTCGACCTATTAGATATAGTAACAACCCACTCGAATTATTCCCGTTCGCAGCAAGCAGTCCCCATAATTTTGGATGTTTTAATCCACGGGCGGCTGCATCCATCACCGTTAACCGATAGATCTGATATACCGTTTCCATAGCTCCGACAACTGCGGCCGCACCAAATATCACAGCCAATACAATATTTTTGTCCATCATATTTCTCCCTTAAATACGTCTGATAATCTGATAAAGCAATACTGCTGAGCTCACAATAGCCAGACAAAATACCATAATCAGATAATATATCTTATCCGGCAGGAACATACTTAAGGTAATCAATAGAATAACCGTGATAATATTAAGTATGATCGCTCCTATCAATTTTTGATTGCTTTTGACTACATTTGTGCTTTCTTCCAGATGTTCCATCATTCTTTCGTCCCCTTTCAATAAATCATCAAGACTTATGGAATAAAGGCTGCTCAACTCAATGACGCTTATAATATCCGGATAGGATTTTTCATTTTCCCAGTTTGAAATGGTCTGTCTGGACACATTGATCCTTTCTGCAACTGTTTCCTGGGTAAATCCGGATTTCATACGAGCGTCTTTTAATTTTTTCCCAATTTCCATATCTGTGTTTCTCCTTTCGGGAACATCTTTCCACATTGCGTGTCCAATGTCTATCAAACTTCCTTTACATGACCGTTTTTTGCATCAATTTTCGTGTCAAAATTATTTTACACAGCGTATTTACGCAGCCTGCCACCGGAGACAGAAAAAGTCACATTCCCCGTCCCCATGACACAATTCCGATTCCTATCAAGATTACACCTCCCAGAACATCTGCCTTTCCTGACAGCTTTGTTCCCAGAGTCTTACCGAGGCACAACCCTGTCTCACATATCACAAACGTTACCACTGCCACAATCAGTGAACAGACTACAGCCATAACCAAATCATACCCGGCAGTGGTAAATCCTACCGACAACGCATCAATCGATGTTGCAATCCCCTGCATCATAAGCACGGCAAAACTTAATCTTTTCACTTCTTCCTTTTCCTCTTCACTCTGCATAGATTCTTTGATCATGCTTCCTCCGATATACAAAAGCAAAATCAATGCGATCCACGGAATGAACTTCTGAAACTGTCCAAAGACCTGTACGATCGTATGCACACATATCCATCCTATCATAGGCATCAGGAACTGAAAGAATGCATATACTCCTGCAATATAAGCCATTCTTGATTTCTTCATATTTTTTTCATTCATTCCATTTGCCAGCGAGACCGAAAATGCATCCATTGCCAACCCTACTCCAAGTAAGGCACTGTTCATAAAGAATAAAAAATTCCACTCCATTATCATTTCCTCCAAAATTAAGTTCAAACGCATGACAACAAAAAAACAGATACAGCAGCTGCCTGCCATACCTGGTCTATACTTTCTTTATAGGATAGAGAGAGTCCACGCATAGATATTACAGCTACACATGAGTCTCACAAATTAAAACAAGCCAGATCCATCGATCAGTATGTTGACTTGTTGCGTTATACGCCTGTTACTCCCCCATCGGTCATTTATCATCTAAAAGAAAATATCATAATTAATAAATTTTGTCAATAAGCAATCATTTATTCCTTTTTCTGTGGTATGCTTTACACAGAGATTTTCCCCGGAACAACTCTGAAAAGAACCAATAAAGGAGTCACAACAATGCCTCACTACTACATGTTTCACAAACCTTTCGGCTGTGTCACTGCCAGACGCGATGACCGCTATCCGACGGTTATGGACTATTTTGAAGAATTACAGAATGACAGGCTTTCTCCGGTCGGACGCCTTGACCGTGAGACGACCGGACTTCTCCTGATCACGGATGACGGTATCTTCAATCAGAAGCTCACTCATCCTTCCTATCACAAAGAGAAAACTTATGAATTCACCCTTCTTGGTGATCTGACACCGGAACTGGTACATAAGCTGGAAACAGGTGTCATTCTGAAGGGCGCCGATACCCTGACTGCCCCGGCAAAAATTACCGTAACCGGACATGCAGTAATGTCCGATATTCTTTCCACACTGCCGGAAGAAATCCAGAAAGATATCCACAAAAACCGTCCGGATCACCCCATCACCTATGGGATAATTACCATTTCCGAAGGGAAGAAACGCCAGATCCGACGCATGATGAAGTCTGTTCACTGCTGTGTGATCGAATTAAAACGTATTTCCATCGGAGACATTGTACTTGACAAAGCGCTTTGCCCCGGAGAGTGGAAAGAAATATTTCCTCACACTTAACAATACAGAGAACCTGCCACTTGCCAAACCATCCGTAAGGAACTGCCAGTGGCAGTTCCTGTAGGTGGCAGCTTTTCTTGCATACTTTGGTATACAAAAATGCTCCGGGAATCTGTCACCTGACAAAATTCCCGGAGCATTTTTATTCTTATTCTATTCTGTTTCTATCCACCTTAGTTACCTGAACTTGATGAACTGCTTGAGCTTGACGAACTGCTTGAGCTTGACTCAACCTGAATGCACTGATTAGCCAGCCATTCTTTTACAAGATCATTCAGCGCAATCTCTTTCAGATCTGACTTTGATGCAGCTTTCTTTAAAGCTTTTACACTGTCGTATCCATACTCTTTTGCAATCTTCTTAAGCTCTGTCTTATAAGTTGCATCATCTAACTTGATGTTCTCTTTATCTGCAATTGCCTTTGTTACCAGTGTCTGTTTTACGCTGGATTTTGCAGCCTTTGTTACCTGCTTTTCGAACTTTTCAACAGTTGTTCCCATCTGCTGCTTGATCAGATCATCATATGACATGTTATAAGCTTTTGCAACAGACTTGTACTGAGAGATCAGAGAATCTTCAATCTTCTTTACATCTTTCTCCGGATATTTCTTAACTTTTGTATTATCAAGAACCTTCTGCCATGCTGCCTGCTGCAAAGTATCATTGTATGTCTTTTCGTTATCTTCCTCGAGAGACTTCTTCACTTCTTCTTTGTACTCTTTTACTGTCTTTGATTTCTTAGATACTTTCTTTACCAGTTTGTCTGTAAGCTTTGGTGTATTCTTTTGGGAAATGGATTTTACAGTAATTGTAAATGTTACATCTTTGCCTGCAAGATCAGAACTTCCATAATTCTCCGGGAACTTTCCGTTCCAGTCAAATGTATCACCGATCTTGTGTCCGATAATACTGTCTTCAAATCCTTCGATGAAAGAATTAGAACCGATCTCCAGTGGATAATCTGTAGAAGATCCACCGTCAAATGCTTTGCCATTCATCTTTCCAACGAAATCAATCGTTGCTGTATCGCCTTTTTTTACTGCTCGGTCTGTTACTTCTTTTGTTGTTGCATTTTCATCCAGTACTGACTGAATCTGTGTATTCACATCATCATCCGTTACTTCGCTCGGTTTGTCAACTTTATCTACTTCAACACCTTTGTAGACTGAAATCTTAATGTTGTCATTTTCAAGACCTTTCGTCGACTGACAACCTGTCATCAAAAGAGAGACTGCCATAACACCTGTTAATAACATTGCCACTTTCTTTTTCATATCGCACCTCATTTTATCATTCATTCTAAGGTGGGAACTTTATCCCATCTGCTTTCCGAAGTATACGCTAACGCATACCACTCTGTTATATCACATTTTGAAAAACTTTCATAGCATTTTCACATATATTTCACTCTTTTATCAAAATTTTTGTTTTGAAATCACCTACTTTTCCTGTATACTTCTTGCACTCCTACCGAAACAATGTTAGAATACTTGTTATGGAATATAGAATATAGGAGGTTCATTGTGAAGACATTTACAATTGTATTATTGGTAATCCTTGTGATTTTGATCGTTGCATGTGTTGCATTATATTTTGTTGGTAAAAAAGCAGAAAAGAAACAGGCAGATCAGCAGGCACAGCTTGATGCAGTTGCACAGACTGTTTCCATCCTGGTTATCGATAAAGGTCGTATGAAATTAAAAGATGCCGGCTTGCCGGATATTGTACTCGAGAATACACCAAAGTATCTTCGCCGTTCAAAAGTACCGGTTGTAAAAGCCAAAGTCGGACCGAAGATCATGACACTTATGTGTGATGCGCAGGTTTATCCTTTGATTCCTGTTAAGAAGGAAGTCAAAGCTACGATCAGTGGTATTTACATCACAGCTGTTAAAGGTGTAAGAGGTCCTCTGGATGTACCGGAGAAGAAAAAGGGATTTTTCGCAAGATTAAGAAACAAATAAGAGTAAAGAGTACTTAAAAACAGCATTGGAACTTATCGTTCCAGTGCTGTTATTTTTATGTCTATATTGCAATCGGCAACAGGATCTCCGTTGATGTCCAGTGCATAATTCACATGCACCGTGATCTTTTCATCCTGTTCTTCGAACTGGATATCCTTGGTAAAGACTCCAATCATCATCTCACCGTATGGTGTCTCATACTGTGTCATATTGATCTTATCTTTCTCGAATACCATATGGGTATTCGTAATTCCGCTCTTGATGATCTCGACCTTCTGGTCATCCAGGATCCTTACTTTATTCTTGATGGTTCCCGGGATTCCTTCCACCAGTTCATCATAGATCACATAGTGCTTTCCATTTTTCTCATAATAGCTCGCAGGTACGATTACCTCGATTGGTTCACTTCCCGGCTCATCGCCCTGTGCTTCAATCCCGGTCACATCCTGATGCAGACCGGATATACTTAATAATACGTCTTTTGTCATATATTCTCCTAATAATCTTCAATATCAATTGCCTGTGTCTTATCTACATCGTACGGCAGGATTGAATTGGCGAATTTCTTAAACTTCTCTGCCGCATCACTGACATAAAAATCATATGCTGCCGGTTCTCCCGATGTATTAGCAATTTTCTGCTCTTCCAGTATCTTCTTCAGATCCATCGCCGTCTCGTACGCCGGATTTACAATATGTACTTTTTCTCCAAAATATGCCATGATCCTTGATCTGAGAAGCGGATAGTGGGTACATCCCAGGATCAGTGTATCGATCTCTGACTTTCTCATATCTGACAGATAGATATCGATCACTTCTTCTGTGATTTTATGCTTTGCAAATCCCTCTTCTACCAACGGTACGAATAACGGACATGGCTTTCCGATGACTTCTGCCTCCGGCATAAGTTTCCGGATTTCTTTGGTATAGGTCTCGCTCTTGATCGTTGCTTCTGTACCAAGTACACCAATCTGACCATTCCTGGTCTCCCTTACGGCAGCTCTTGCTCCCGGTACGATCACTCCGATGATCGGAATGTCGAACTCTTGCTGCACTGTCTCAAGCGCCAGCGCACTGGCCGTATTACATGCGATCACGATTGCCTTTACATTCTTTGTCTTTAAAAAACGGATGATCTGTCTGGAAAAACGGATAATGTTATTCTTCGACTTACTTCCGTATGGAACTCTTGCTGTATCCCCAAAATATACTACATTTTCATTCGGCAGCTGACGCATGATCTCTCTTGTGACGGTCAAACCGCCGACTCCCGAATCAAACACACCGATTGCTGCAGTGTTCCTATTTTTATTTTCCACGATATTAAATCTCCTTTTATGAATACTCCACCATATTTTACTATTGTACCGTCTTGGACGTGCATTTTCAAGAGATTTTATGTCGAAACCTCCCTTGTATACTTTGCTATAAAAAAAGTTACCTGCCATAAAACAGATAACTTTTTATTCTTTATTCCGGTTTTAATTACAGAGCCAGCTCTTTTGCAATCTCATACTGGTAAGCAGGAATTCCTTTTGTCATTCCAAGTGCTTCATCAATATCGAAGTCTACATACTCACCATGTTTGTAACCTACAACACGGTTTGTCTTTCCTTCAAGCAGAAGATCTACGGCTTTTGCTCCCATGATAGAAGCGTATACTCTGTCTTTACATGTCGGGCTTCCACCACGCTGCATGTGTCCGAGAATCGTTGCTCTTGTCTCCATACCGGTTGCTTCTTCAATTCTCTTAGCCATGTTTATAGAATCTCCAACACCCTCTGCATTGATGATGATGTAGTTCTTCTTTCCACGTTTTCTTGATTCCTGAATATCAGCAATGATCTTATCTTCGTCATAATCATGCTCTTCAGGCATCAGGATCTTCTCAGCTCCGTTAGCAATACCGCACCACAGTGCAAGGTATCCTGCATCTCTACCCATAACCTCGATGATAGAGCATCTCTCATGAGAAGTTGATGTATCACGTACTTTGTCAATAGCCTGCATAGCTGTATTAACGGCTGTATCGAATCCGATTGTATATTCCGTACAGGCAATATCCAGATCGATCGTTCCCGGAAGTCCGATTGTATTGATTCCGAAGTTAGCAAGTTTCTGAGCTCCGGCAAATGATCCGTCACCACCGATGACTACCAGACCATCAATACCATATTTTTTGCAGATAGCTGCTGCTTTCTGCTGACCTTCCTCTGTACGCATCTCTGCACAACGGGCTGTCTGAAGAATTGTACCTCCGCGCTCAATTGTATCGGATACGTCTCTGGCTGACAGATCGATAATTTCCTCGTTTAAAAGTCCCTGATATCCTCTTCTGATGCCTCTTACCTTCAGTCCTTTACCAAGTGCTGTACGAACAACGGCACGGATTGCTGCGTTCATTCCAGGGGCATCTCCACCACTTGTCAATACACCTATTGTACGAATTACTTTTTTGTCTGCCATGATTCATTCCTCCATTGTATTAGTTTGTTCCAATTATCTTCTAACCATTATCATTTCTCTCCGATGATATTGTACATGAATTAGTGCACGCTTTCAATGGGTTTTTCTATAACTTTTACACAACTTTCACCCAGATAATTCGTCAATCTGCTCAACAATACCTCATCTGCGGTCACATTCCAGCCCTTTGCCAGGCGTTTTACCGCTTTTTCCTTCCTGCAATAGATGATAACTTCATCCATTCCTTCAGATACTTTCAGAATGTCCTGAAGCATTCCTTCCTGCTGAAGATAAGTCGCTTTATCCGGATATTGAAGCCATAGTTCCTTCTTCGTCTGTTCAAACGGGATCACCTGCTCACAGATCAGTTTACTTGGTGCATCATCTTCTTCGGATACCCTTCCCTTTATAAATACTTTGGCTTCTTCATTCAGATACATCTGATTTTTTTCAAAATCTCTCGGAAAGATCACAACTTCGACTGATCCCACCAGATCTTCCAGTGTAATAAATGCCATAACTTTATTGGTCTTGGTATATTTGATCGTCTTATTGGTGATCATGCCGCCGACGATCTCTTTTGCACCGTCATGTACCTTTGTCCTTCCCGTCTCATCATCTATCTGGAAATCTAATGTCGTTCTGGAAATGTTCTTCTTCCATTTTTCCTCATAATCCTCCAGCGGATGACCGCTTAAGTACACACCCAGCACTTCTTTTTCAAATGCAAGCTTTGTCTCTTTCTCGTACTCTCCTACATCCGGAAGTGGAATGTCGAATTCCGATTTCTGGTCATCACTTACGATGTCAAATAATGAAAGCTGTCCGGTCATGGAGTATTTCCGCTCACGGTTCACCTGATCCAGGATCTGTACATAAACTACCATAAACTGCTTTCTTGTACCACCCAGACTGTCAAATGCTCCGGATTTGATAAAGCTTTCGATCGTACGCTTATTGACTTCTTTTCCCGACAGACGTTCGATAAAGTCTTTCAGGTTGCTGAATTCTCCTCCATTTTTTCGTTCCTGGATAATCGACTCGATCACTGGCTTTCCGATACTCTTGATCGCCGCCAGACCATAACGGATATTGCCGCCGTCAACGGAGAAGCTTCCTTCTCCTTTATTAATATCCGGTGGAAGGATCTTAATTCCCATCTGTCTGCAACTGTAAATGTACTCTGATACTTTTCCCGGATTGTCGATCACGGAAGTCATAAGTGCTGCCATGAATTCCACCGGATAGTAATATTTTAACCAGGCAGTCTGATATGATACCACCGCATAGGCTGCCGCATGTGATTTGTTAAATGCATATTTGGCAAAATCGATCATTTCATCATAAATCTTATTCGCCGTCTTCTCGTCGATTCCGTTGGCGATACAGCCCGGCACGCCTTCGTCCGGATTACCATATACGAAATTCTGGCGCTCTTTCTGCATGACATCGCCCTTTTTCTTCGACATCGCTCTTCGCAGAAGATCGCTTCGTCCAAGCGTATATCCAGCCAGATCACGCACGATCTGCATAACCTGTTCCTGATATACGATACATCCATAAGTCGGTGCCAGGATCGGCTCTAACTGCGGGCAGTCATAAGTGATGCTATCCGGATTGTTCTTTCCCTTGATGTACTGCGGGATGAAATCCATCGGTCCCGGACGGTATAAGGAGATACCGGCAATGATATCCTCCAGATTCTGCGGTTTCAGTTCCTTCATGAAGTTCTTCATTCCGGCACTTTCAAGCTGGAATACGCCATCGGTCTTTCCTGTTCCGATAGACGCCAGAACTGCTTTATCATCATAATCGATTTTATTAATGTCTATTGTCTTACCGCTGCTGATGCTTGCCAGACGCTCTGCATCCTGTATAACAGTCAGGGTACGCAGACCTAGGAAATCCATTTTCAGAAGCCCCAGTTCTTCCAGTGTTGTCATCGTAAACTGTGTTGTCACTGAGCCGTCCGATCCAAGAGACAATGGCACGAATTCTTCGATCGCACGCTGACCGATCACAACTCCCGCTGCATGCATGGACGTATGTCTCGGAAGACCTTCCAGTCTTCTCGACATATCGATCAGTTCCTTAACCTGTTCATCTTCCTGATACAGTTTCTTGAATTCCGGATTCATCTTCAGTGCCTTATCAAGCGTAATATTCAGCTCTGTCGGCACCATCTTTGCAATGCTGTCTACAAATGCATACGGAAGGTCCATGACACGTCCTACGTCACGGATGACTCCACGTGCTGCCATCGTACCGAAAGTTACGATCTGTACTACCCGGTCTGCGCCGTATTTTCTTCCTACATAATCAATGACTTCCTGGCGTCTCTCAAAGCAGAAGTCCACGTCGATATCGGGCATGGATACACGTTCCGGATTCAGGAAACGTTCGAACAGAAGCTGATATTTGATCGGGTCGATACTTGTAATTCCCAGACAGTACGATACGATACTTCCGGCCGCCGAACCTCGCCCCGGTCCGACCTTGATCCCCTGTGTTCTTGCATAATTAATGAAATCCCACACGATCAGGAAGTAATCTACATATCCCATGGATTTGATGACCGACAATTCGTATTCCAGACGTTCTTTCAACGAATCATCCCCGTCCGGATACCGTTCTTTCAATCCGTCAAAACAAAGTTTATTCAGATATTCCCAGGAAGTATATCCTTCCGGCACATCATATTTCGGCAGTTTGGTGACACCGAATTCAATCTCTACATTACAGCGGTCTGCAATCTTCTGCGTGTTCTCCAACGCCTGCAGTGCATATGGAAATAACTGCTTCATCTCTTCTTCGGACTTAATATAATACTGGCCGCCTTCGTAGCGCATACGATCTTCATCTGCCAGCTTTTTACCCGTCTGGATGCATAACAGAATGTCATGCGGTTTTACGTCTTCTGCGTAAGTATAATGCACGTCATTCGTCGCAACCAGTTCGATCCCTGTCTCCTGTGACATACGAAGCAGTGACTGGTTCACGATCTGCTGTTCCTGCATTCCGTGATCCTGTAATTCCAGGAAGAAATTTCCTTTTCCGAAAATGTCCTGATACCTTAGTGCTGCTGCCTTTCCTTCTTCATACATGCCGCGCAGGATATTCTTCTGTACCTCACCGGCCAGACACGCACTGAGCGCAATGATTCCTTCATGGAATTCCTGCAGCACTTCCAGGTCTACTCTTGGTTTATAATAATAGCCTTCCGTAAATCCTCTGGACACGATCTTCATCAGATTATGGTATCCCAGATCATTTTCCGCCAGAAGCACCAGATGATAATAACGGTCATCCCCGCTTCCTACAGCTTCTTTATCGAATCTCGATCCCGGTGCAACATAGACTTCGCATCCGAGGATCGGCTTAATCCCTGCTGCTCTTGCCGCACGGTAAAAATCGATCACACCATACATGACACCATGATCCGTGATCGCCACGCTGTTCATCCCGAGTTCTTTTACCCTGGCTACACACTCTTTGATTTTATTTGAGCCATCCAACAGGCTGTACTCTGTATGGACGTGGAGATGTGCAAAGCTCATAGCTTTCTCCTTTCCTGATTCTATCCACAATGATAAAAAAAGGTGCCCCCTCAGGGAACACCCTTTCAAACATCACTGTTCGTCTTAATCTTCTTTTCCACTTCCAAGAAGCATGAATTTTACAAGTTTATCGATATCCTCTGGCTCATGAGCAACGATTTCCAGTTCCGGAATCTCTCCGTTAGAGAAAATGTTTGCCATAGATACATACTGAGATAATTTTGACTTTAAGTTCAGTCTGTCACCTTCGCCTGTTACAAGTTCAACTTTTCCTTCACAAGAATCAACTACTTTGAAAAATCCTTCGATATCTGTAATGTTCTGTACTTTCATTTCTCATTCTCCTTTTTAATCATCTTATTCTTATCACTTTTATTATACCTTATTTCTTTTTCATTTCAATATTCTTTTCAGAAATTTTTATATGTCCTTCTTTAAGAAGTCTTCCAACGGCACGTTTGAATGCATTTTTACTTAATCCGAATTCCTGTTTGATTACTTCCGGATCTGCTTTATCGTTAAATGGAAGCTTTCCACCGTATTCTTCCATACGTTTCATGATCATCGCCGCATCGGCATCCATCTGAAGAAATGCTTTCTCTCTGACACTTAAGTCAAGCTTTCCGTCTTCTCTTACTTTCAGGACTCTGGCGGATACACGGTCTCCGACTCTTAACCTGCCAAATGCTTCTCTCTTCGGGATCAGTGCACTGTAGCAGTCATCTACTGCCACGAACACTCCGAAGTTATCACTCGTCTCGTAAATGATTCCTTCTACATGATCATCCTTTTTATATGGAGAATCTGTACGAAGCTTTTCGTATACTTTCATTGTCGCACAAAGTCTTCCGGACTTGTCCACATACAGTGCGACAAGCACTTCATCACCTTTTTTTACTTTTGCAGTCTGTTCTTTGAACGGAAGCAGAAGGTCTTTTTCCAGTCCCCAGTCAAGGAACGCCCCGATTCTTCCGGTATCTGCAACTTTCAATACTGCCAGTTCATCTAACGTGATCTTTGGCTCCTGCGTTGTTGCGATCAGACGGTCAGACGAATCTTTATACAAAAATACTTCTACAGGATCTCCGACTTCTACATCTTTTGGTACCTGTTTTTTCGGAAGCAGGACTTTGTCATCTTTATTACCAAGATATACCCCGAACTCTACTTCTTTAACGATCATCAATCTTCTTTTCTTTCCTAAATAATCTGTTAATCCCATATTTTTCCTCTCTGTTTCCTTTTCTCTTTTTCCAAAGTGTATATGTTTTCTTATTGTATCAGCATCCATATAAGAATGTCTATGCAAACTTAAATTCGATCACTGCATACGGTCTGGCCTTTTCATTGCAAAGCTCTATAACCGTTCTGTCCTCTTCTATGGCAATCCTTGGATAGATCACATCACCATATACCGCTGATTTCTTATATTCCACACGCATCTGGTGCACTTCTTTATCTTTTGGCAATGATTCCAGTGCCATCTGTACATATTGGCAGTTGTTGACATGCTCATTCGTATCAATATGATATCTGCGTACCGGAAAACTTTCCAGTTCTTTCGCCTCTTTCGGAAGTGCGATTTTTCTTGATTCATATTCCATCTCATACGGATCTCCTACCCCGTATGGTGCAATCTCCGATTCTTCCGGTCTTGACGGACGTCCCTTTTCCATGTCCATATATACCCACAGCGAATTTGCATATGCTACATCTTTTCCTTCACTGTCTGTCATACAGAAATTACGTTCTCCAAACAAACCGTTAAAGTCCGTCGCCCATGTACTTGTCTGTATCTTTTCACCGATCTTCGGATAACGTTCTACCACTACCTGCCAAGATGACAGAATCCATGCCCGCTTTTTTTCGCTGCAGTGTTCGATTCCAAGTCCCAGATCTTCTGACTGGAATGTACTGCAGTCCTGAAAATAATTTACGATTCCCGGCAGGGTAATTCTTCTGGTATGATCCACTTCACTGAATCGTATTCTTCCATCTATCGTATATTGATTGTCTCTCATTTTAGTCTGACTCCTTTGCATGATCTTTTCCGAAGAAAAACCACTTTATCTTAAATTCTGAAGTGGCCGTTACCATTTCATATTCTTCTGCACTTAATGCTTCTTTCAGTTCTTTCTTTCCATCTTCATCTACCACTGCACAGGTTGCATTGGTAAAACACAGATTTGGATAAAGTACACACCACCAGTTATGTCCATTTCCCTTCCCAAGTACAATTCTCAGTGCTTCGTAATTTCCCTCGGGAAAAATGATATCTCCATACCGTTTGTCCGGAAAATAGCAGGTGGTCACCTCCGCTTTCGCCCGGTATGATACTTTCTCTTTTTTCAATATTTTATCTGCTGTATCCGTCAGTTCTTTTTTGTGGGTCAGGGTCCATGCTTTTGTCGCCTTTGCATCCCTTCTTTCGGCTCTGGTCATATGTGCTTTCATATACTTTAGAACCGCATCCCGCACTTTCAGTTTGATTTTCTGATCATTTGCACTGTCACTTTCTGCGATCACATGAAAACGGAAGACTTCTTTGGCCAGTGACTGCTGTGTATCGCTAAGTTCTGCATGTACAATTTCCATACGCCAGTTCATAATGCCCGATGTCAGTATGAACGATATCAGACAGGCTATGATCAGGCAGATCGTTTCTCGTTTCATCTATGTATCTCCTTCCTGTATACTGCATTTTTCTGATACAGGAAGTCTTGACACAGCTTATCTTATCTATACACTTTTACAGTCTTTTAATTCTGTTTTGTGCGGATCACATCAATCACAGTGGTCACCTGGTTATCAATATGTTTACACATAATATCTGTTGCCGCCTTCTTCTCACCTTTACTGATGTATTCTATGATTGCGGCATGCTCTGCGATCAGCTGTGGATGTGCTTCTTCACGTTTCAGATATTCCACACGATAACGATACATCTGTTCTCTTAAATTATTCAGAAGCTGGATCAGTTTCTGATTGTCTGTTGCCATATAGATAATGTCATGGAAACGTACATCTGCTTCAGCGATCTCTGTAATATCTTTACTCTTTAAGATCTTCTTAAAATCTTCCGCAGCTTTCTTCATCTCTTCGATCTCTTCTTTCGTGATCTTATCACATGCAAGCTGCACAGCCAGTTCTTCCAGTGCTTTTCTTACTTCCAGAACGTCCCGCATATTCTTTTCTGTGATCTCTGCTACCTCAGCTCCTTTTCTTGGAATCATCAGTACCAGGCCTTCCAGTTCCAGTTTGCGGATTGCTTCACGGATCGGGGTACGGCTTACTCCGAGTTTATTTGCAAGCTGGATCTCCATCAGTCTTTCTCCCGGTTTTAACTCTCCTCGCAAGATCGCCTGTCTCAAAGTATTGAACACGACATCTCTAAGCGGCAGATATTCATTCATATTTACTTTAAAATTCGATTCCATGCTTATTTCCTCCTTGCATTATGTATGCCTGTCACATACACCTGCTTTGCCAATTGCTTTTCTCTTATCTTTGCTGCTGCTTTTCTTGCTTTCTCTTTGCTGTCATAAATTCCAAAAACGGTCGGCCCACTGCCACTCATCATAGCATTCAGAGCTCCATGTTCTTTCATTACATTCTTGATCTGTTCAATAACCGGATATTCTTCGATCGTTACCTTTTCCAGTACATTTCCCATGCTCGAAGCAACTTTTTCGATATCATGAGCCTTCAGTCCGTCTATAATACCATCAATATCCGGATGATCCTCTATCTCATGCGAATCCAGTTTTTCATAGACCAGCTTCGTCGATACACTGATCGGCGGTTTTGCGATCAGCACATGACATTTCGGGCAGGCCGGAAGTGGTGTCAGTATCTCTCCGATTCCTTCCGCAAGAACAGTTCCCCGCATAACGCAGTACGGAACATCCGCTCCCAATGTCACTCCTCTTTCCATCAGTTCTTTCTGTGAAAGACCAAGTGAAAACATACGGTTAATCCCGAACAGAACTGCCGCTGCATTCGAGCTTCCTCCTGCCATTCCTGCTGCCACCGGTATGTGTTTATCAAGGGTGATCTTTACACCCTCTTTTACGTCGAACTCTTTCATCAGAAGGTCTGCTGCCTGATATGCCAGGTTATTCTCATTCACCGGCAGATAAAAAAGATTCGTCGACAACTCTATTCCCGGCTTTTTCGTCTTTTCTATCCGGATCTGGTCGTACAGGTACACTGTCTGCATCACCATACGTACATCGTGATATCCGTTCTCTCTCCGCCCCAGAACATCCAGACCCAGATTGATCTTTCCAAGTGCCTTCAATTCCATTTTATCCATTCTATTTATCTCCTTACATTTTGTATACAATGTGCTTATAGTATACTCAAATTTTGCTTAAAAATCAATATTTTATCGCCTTTATTTACATCTTCTTTTTCCATATGATTCACTTCTTTTATATTTTCCACAGTCGTATTATATTTTTTCGCCAGATTCCACAATGTATCCCCGTTTTTCACAAAATATCCCACAATGCCGGGTCTGTTTTCCAGCTCCTCGGTACTCATCGGGGTGAACTTTGCGGATTCAATATTTTGCACCATAACAGGCTCTTTCTGGAAACAGTTGAATGCCAGCACAGCCTTTACTTCCACCTCTCCGTTTCCCATAAGTCCTACGGAAAGCTGCTCAACTGTCCAGTCCAGTTCTTCTGCTTCAGGTTCTCCGCCCCCATTCTCTAAAAGATATGTAAACGGCACCATTCCCTGCCATACACCAAACGGCATCTGATCATCTTCCCTGACATACAAAAACATCAGATGAAGAACACCTTCGATATGGATTCCATCTTCTTCTGCTTTCGTAGATTCCGGCTGTATCTTTCCTTTACAGTAACAGATCTGAAGAATATTGTCTTTTAGTTCCGGAAGTGTCAGTTCTTCGGCGATCCTGCATTTTGAATGGTTCTGAAGCTTTAAGCGGAAGCACTTCTTTTCTTTTATATCCGGAACGCAGACATGATCCAGCATATACATATCTTCAAGAATCTGGATTTTTTCTTCTTCATATACAACAAGACGTACTTCCAGTGTCGCCTCTATACCAAGAATACGCATTTCCCCGTTTTCATCCATGCGGGCTTCAACATTCACATCTGTAAGATTCAGACTGGCCTGATGATACATTCCCGGCACAGTCCCCATACATTCTATCCTTCCCTCATATGGAACCGTCCTGTTTATCCAGTCTGTCTTTTCTTCCACACTTTCATAGAGGCAGAATATATTCAGTTCTCCTTGTATCAGGAGTTCATCCGTTCCAATCTGTGTATCTGCTTTTCCGCCTGTCACATCCGTCCAAAGAATCGTACCGATATTCTCTTTTGTCCCGCTAAGAGACACCTCTTCTTTAATCCGGTACGTATCCTTTCCTGTTGCAAATACCTTCAGAAGTTCTTCTTCTTTTGTCTTTTTAAATACAGGATTTTCTCCTTCTATATCTGTTGTGAGCTCTTCTCCCACACATTTTTCCATTCCGATCGTAATCTCTGCAAGTGTCTTGATATTCAGTTTTCTTGAATGGATTACCGTTACCGTAAGATCAACATCTGCTGTCTTTAGTACCAGATTTCCATCCGGCTCCTGCTCAAGATAGATCATTTCTTCAAATGGAATCCTTCCTTCCAGGCTTGCAGGCTCCGGTATCGTTTCATCTGCAGTATACAAAACTCTGAATTCCAGTTTGCCTGTCACTTTCAGATAATTTTCTACCTGTTTCATCTCTTCCACCTGTAATGTCCCGTCACTTATTATAATCCTGCCTACGTCCTTCTTTGCATCCGGAACATTATAATCATCATCAATATAGAACTGGTCATTTACCGTCTTTCCGTTCTGAAAAGTACGGATCTCCTTTTTTAAATACTCCATTGACACTTCCTGCCTCCTCTTATTCATATATGATCTGTTTATCCGTATATGGTATCTTTATGACAATATATGGATATGTCTTTTTCTTATGCGTCTTTTCTTTCTTCTGTGGCCCGAGAAGTGTTGTACGTACGACCACTGTATGTTCCGTCTCATAACACTCATTCACTTCGATGCTGTATCCTGTCGTTTCCTGCCGTCCGTATCCTTTTACTATATAAAGGTATCTGCCTTCATTCCCCGTATCTGCATAACTGATCCACATCTCCGACTTTTCGGCTTCTGCAATCTCTTCTTTTAATTTTTCGGGGATTTCTTCTTTCTTTACGATCTCATATTCTATCTCTCCTGTTTTCTGTTCTTTTAACGTGCCAAAACTACAGCCGGTAAACAGCAACATCACTGCGACGGCTGCCGCGGTCCATCTTCTTTTTTTCATGCTGCCCTTCTTTCTGACACTTCTATTTTCTCTTTACTATCTTACACACTATGGGTGTAAAAAATGCCGGATTTATGCTATCATAGAAAATACACAGAGAACCTGGCAGCCATTACAGAATCTTTGACAACTGGCAGTTTCTCTTGCATACTTTGGTAGCAAAATGAAAATAAAGGAGATTAATTATGATAAGACTTATTTTTGTCGCCTTATTCGTAGTTCTATTTCTGATCATCGGTATTCCGGTTCTTGGAATTGAATGGCTGATCGGCAAAGTCAGCAAAAAAACTATGGATTATTCCAGTCTGCGGCTGGTTCAGTGGGCATTTAATATGATCATTAAGCTTGCCGGTATCGAACTTACCGTGATCGGAGAGGAGAATATATCGGAAGGACCGGTTCTTTATATCGGAAATCACAGAAGCTTCTTTGACATCGTTATCACTTACGCCAGATGTAAGAATCTGACCGGTTATATTGCCAAAAAGGAGATGCTTTCTATCCCGCTTCTTCGCACATGGATGAAACGCCTCTATTGCCTCTTCCTTGACAGGGAGAATCCAAAAGAAGGACTGAAGACCATCCTGCAGGCAATCGATTATGTAAAACACGGTATTTCCATCTGCATCTTCCCGGAAGGCACCCGGAATAAAGGGGAAGAATTATCCTTACTTCCGTTCCATAACGGTTCCTTTAAGATCGCAGAAAAGACCGGCTGTCCGATCATACCGATGAGTCTTAATAACACCTGTGATATTTTCGAAGGACATTTCCCGTTCATCAAAAAGACTCATGTCATCTTAGAATATGGCAAACCGATCTATCCGAAAGAACTGGATAAAGACGAGAAAAAGCGTATCGGAGAATATTGCAGTAATATCATCAGTGAAACCATTCATAAGAATCAGGCACTTGTATAGTGCCTGGTTTTTTTCTTTTACATTTATTCCCTTAAGTGCTATAATAAAACGGTATAACTAAAAAAAGAAATGTACTGCAAACAGCAGAAAAAAGGAGTTTGAAAATGAGCAAACGAAATCTTACCTTGCTGACAGATCTGTACGAACTTACTATGATGCAAGGATATTATGAAAAAGGGCAGAACGAAAATGTCATCTTCGATGTATTTTTCCGCCAGAACCCTTGTAACAACGGATATTCTGTATGTGCAGGTCTTGATCAGGTAATCGATTATATAAAGAATTTGCATTTTACTTATGATGATGTAGACTATTTAAGAGGTCTTGGAATCTTCAAAGAAGATTTCCTTCATTATCTGAGCGGCTTCCACTTCAGCGGTGACATCTATGCCATCCCGGAGGGAACAGTCGTATTTCCGAAGGAACCTCTTCTGAAAGTGGTTGCTCCGATCATGGAAGCACAGCTTGTTGAGACGGCGATCCTGAATATCATCAATCATCAGTCTCTGATTGCAACCAAGACTTCCCGTATCGTATTCGCAGCCAATGGCGACGGTATCATGGAATTCGGCCTTCGCCGTGCCCAGGGACCGGATGCAGGATTATACGGTGCAAGAGCAGCGATGATCGGCGGATGTGTCGGTACTTCCAATGTACTTGCCGGACAGATGTTCGACGTTCCTGTTATGGGAACCCACGCGCACAGCTGGATCATGAGTTTCCCGGATGAGTACACCGCATTCAAAACTTATGCAGAGATGTATCCGGACAATTGTACACTCTTAGTTGACACTTACGATACTTTAAAATCCGGTGTTCCGAATGCCATCCGCGTATTCCAGGAATTTAAAGACGCCGGAAAACCTCTGATCAAATACGGAATCCGCCTGGACAGCGGTGACCTTGCATATTTATCAAAAGAAGCCAGAAAGATGTTAGATGAAGCCGGATTCCCGGAAGCTACCATCTGTGCTTCTAACGATCTGGACGAGTTCCTTCTCCACGATCTTAAGATGCAGGGGGCAGCCATTGATTCCTGGGGTGTCGGTACCAATCTGATCACTTCCAAGGACTGTCCTTCATTCGGAGGTGTGTACAAGCTTGCAGCCATCCAGAATGAAGAAGGCGAATTTGTTCCTAAGATAAAAATATCTGAAAATACTGAGAAGATCACCAACCCTGGCAATAAGACAATCTATCGTATCTACGAAAAAGCAAGCGGAAAGATCAAAGCTGATCTCATCTGCTTTGCCGATGAAGTCATTGATCCAAAACAGGATCTGCTTCTCTTCGATCCTATGGATACCTGGAAGAAGACTAAGCTTGCCGGTGGTACTTACAACGTACGTGAAATTCTCTTACCAATCTTCAAGAACGGCGAGTGCCTCTACAAATCTCCTACATTAAAGGAGATCGCAGCATACTGCCGTGAGGAGAAAGATACGTTATGGGACGAGACCAAGCGTCTCTTCTACCCGCACAGAGTTTACGTGGATCTTTCCCAGAAACTCTACGCTGTAAAACAATCATTACTTGATCAGATGACTATGACAGATTAAAGGAGGACTTATCGATCATGAAAATTATAGTATTAGCAGGCGGACTCAGTCCGGAAAGAGATGTATCCTTACTTTCAGGAGCCGGAATCTGTAAAACTCTCCGTGAAATGGGACATCAGGCATTCCTTCTGGATGTGTTCTTCGGCCTTCCATGCGATTCTGATAAATTAGAAGAAGTATTCGACCGCCCGGACGGCGGACTTGAGATTTCCAAAGGAATCTCTACTTCTGTACCGGATCTTGATGCACTGCGCAAGTCACGTCCGGACCAATCACCTTCCGAGATCGGACCAAATGTCATTGAACTCTGCCAGATGGCTGATATCACATTCATGGCACTTCACGGTTCCATCGGTGAAAACGGAAAACTCCAGGCAACATTCGACAACCTGGGAATCAAATATACAGGACCAAACTCTCTTGGATGTACACTGTCCATGAACAAACTGGTTACAAAACAGATCTTCAAGACCAGTGGTGTTCCGACTCCAAGAGGAACTTCCCTGACATCTAAGACAAAAGATACCCCTCTGGACGAGCTTGGTTACTATCTTCCACTGGTTGTAAAACCATGCTCTAACGGATCTAGTATCGGTGTATACATCTGCCACACAGAAGAAGAATATTACGATGCAATCCACAAATCCTTCGATGTTGACAACACAGACGAAGTTGTCATCGAACCATTTATCAAGGGCCGTGAATTCGCCTGCGGTATCCTTGCCGGAAAAGCTCTTCCGCTTGTTGAGATCGTTCCAAAGGACGGACTCTTCGACTATGCGAACAAATATCAGGCAGGCGGCGCTTCCGAGATCTGTCCTCCTGTATCTCTCGATGAAGAGACGCAAGAATTGATCCAGCGTGCCGGAGAACGTGCATTCGAAGCACTTCGCATGGATGTATATTCCCGTGCCGACTTTATCGTATCCGATGCAGACGGTGAATTCTACTGTCTGGAAATGAACGCCCTTCCTGGAATGACAGCAGCAAGCCTTCTTCCGAAAGCTGCCAAGGCTGCCGGATATGAATACAGTGAACTTTGCGAGGCTATCATTCAGGAATCTATAAAAGCCCGCTATTAAGGAGGATGAAGATCCATGAAAAATCTTTCAATTGAAAATATAACCAAGGCCTGCAGAGGTACCTTCCATGGTGATGAAAGTATCCTCAGCCAGGAAGTATCCGGCGTCGTGATCGACAGCCGGAAGGTGCAGCCTGGTTACTTATTTGTTGCCATTGACGGAGAACGTGTCAATGCACACAAATTCATCCCGGATACTGTAAAAGCCGGTGCCATGTGTGTCGTATCACACGAAGATCTCGGTGAGACGGATTTCCCTTATATCCTGGTAGAATCCACAGGCCAGGCACTGCTCGACATTGCCAAGCTTTACCGTGATTCTTTCGACATGAAGGTTGTCGGAATTACCGGAAGTGTTGGAAAGACCAGCACCAAAGAGATGATCGCATCCGTTCTGGCTCAGAAATATCACGTACACAAAACACTTGGCAACTTCAATAACGAATGGGGACTTCCAATCACCATCTTCGATATGCCGGAGGACACAGAAGTTGCGGTCCTTGAGATGGGTGTCAATCATTTCGGTGAGATGCGCCGTCTCTCTTCTGTAGCCAGTCCTGACATCTGTGTGATCACCAATATCGGTATCGCACATCTGGAATTCTTCAAGACAAGAGAGGGAATCCTTCAGGAAAAATCGCAGATGATCCAGGATATGAAGAACGGTGGTTCCATTATCCTGAATGGTGACGATGACCTGCTGTCCAAAATGAGTCCTGTCAAAGGTGTGACTCCTGTCTTCTTTGGAATGGGAGACAACTGTGCATTTCGTGCTGACAATATCGAGCCACAGGGACTTCGCGGAACTTCCTGCACCATCACATTAAAGGATGGCTCTTCTTTCGACTGTCTGGTTCCTGTACCGGGTATCCACATGGTAAGCAATGCTGTTGCAGGTGCTGCTGTCGGATACACACTGGGACTGACTGCTGATGAGATCAAGGCCGGCATCGAATCCCTGCCTTCCATCCCTGGACGTAACCACATCATCGAGACCGATCATATGATCATCTTAGATGACTGTTACAATGCCAACCCAATCTCCATGAAGGCTTCCATTGATGTCCTTAACATGGCAATCGGACGTAAGGTTGCAGTTCTTGGTAATATGGGAGAACTCGGTGACACTGCAGAGGCACTTCATGCAGAAGTCGGTACATACGCAGCCGAACAGAATGTAGACCTTGTCTGTGGAATCGGTGATCTGACACGCTCTCTGGTAGAAGAAGCGTCCAAAGGTGCGAATACAGAGGCACTCTGGTTTGCAGATAATGAAAGCTTTATCCAGGCTATACCTGACATCATCAAAGATGGAGACAATGTTCTGGTAAAAGCTTCTCACGGAATGAATTTCCCACAGATTGTTCACGCTCTGGAAGAATTATAGATTTAAGGAGAACATATTTATGGATTATCAGATTCTCGTCCTTGATCTGGACGGAACTCTTACCAACTCCAAAAAAGAAATTACACAGCCGACCCTGGAAGCTCTGATCGAGATCCAGGAGGCCGGAAAAAAAGTTGTACTCGCCAGCGGCCGCCCGACACAGGGCGTTATGCCACTGGCCGAACAGCTTCATCTGGAAGATTACGGAAGTTATATCCTTTCTTTTAACGGTGGCCGCATTACAGACTGCCGGACAAAGCAGGCAATCTACAACAAGATTCTTCCTGCTGATTGTATTCAGGGAGTCTACAAAACGGTCCGAAAATACGCCAGCCAGGGGATTGATGTCCTGACTTATACCCCGGAACATATCTTATCCGGTATTAAATCCAACCAATATACAGAACTCGAATCCCGCATCAATCAGATGCCTGTCATTGACGCAAGTGAGAACTTTCTGGACTGCGTTCCGGATGATCCGAATAAATTTCTTGTAACCGGAGATCCGGCTGTATTAGATCAGATACGCAAAGAACTAAGTAAACAGTTTCATTCTTATCTTTCGGTCTACTGTTCCGACCCTTTCTTCGTAGAAGTTATGCCAGCCGGAATCGACAAGGCGCATTCCCTGCTTAAGTTATTAACGAGTATCGGACTGACCACTGAACAGATGATCTGTTGCGGTGACGGATATAATGATCTGACGATGATTGAAACTGCCGGTCTTGGCGTGGCTATGGCAAATGCTCAGCCTGCGGTACGGGAGACGGCAGATTATATTACGAAATCGAATGATGAGGATGGGGTACTGCATGTGATTAATGAATTTATGCGGTAGCTTGTGAGTTCATGCCTTAATGATGAAAGCACAGATCATGGAGTTTTGTGAAGGCGGAAGTTTATATTTTAGATTATTAGTTTATGGCCAGTGCACAGGTCCGGCATTATGCCAATCACGACATGAGAAGCCACGATAATAAATCCAATATCTATACCCCCTCACAATCAAATTCCGGGATGAAGCTTTCTTTTGCGGCTTCTCCTTCCTGAATGAAGCCGTCTTCCATTCCAAGTTCCAGTGCGTAATCTATAACTTTTTCGTATTCTCTTTTTGTAACTTTACGGCTGAGTAGTGGATCTCCTGACACTTGCGGCATTGGGGTGTATTGATTCATGATGCTGATCAGGATCTGGTCTTGATAGGTTTCGAGCAGATATTTTATGACTGCTTTAGAGTTTTTCACATGTCCCGGAAGTACCAGATGTCTTACAATCACGCCTTTTTGTATCATACCGGTGTCTTTATCAATCTGAATGTTTCCCGTCTGATGCAGCATTTCTTTTAAGGCTGCTTTCGCATATTTCGGATAATCGGGTGCCCCGGAATATGCTGCCGCAAGTTCTGATTCCATGTATTTAAAATCCGGAAGATAGACGTCTACGTATCCATCCAGCATCCGTATCGTCTCCGGCTTTTCATAGCCGCTCGTATTGTAGACAATAGGAAGAGACAGACCTTCTTTTCTTGCCAGATCTAACGCTTCTATGATCTGCAAAACATAATGCGTCGGCGTTACGAGATTGATATTGGCCGCCCCTTTTTCCTGCAGTTCCAGGAATATTTCTGACAGTCTTTCTACCGTAATTGACTTTCCTGCTTTTGCTTCGGCTATATTATGGTTCTGACAAAAAACGCAGCCCATCGGGCAGCCGGAAAAAAATACGGCTCCTGAGCCAGCATCTCCGGATATGCAAGGTTCTTCCCACATATGCAGCGCAGCCCTTGCCACAACGATTTCCGCGGTCTCATGACATCTTCCCCACCGGCCGTTTATACGGTCTGCGTGACAATTTCTTGGGCACAGTACGCAATCTGTTAACATGCTTTTCCTTTTTTCTATTTCTATATGGTTATCTGTATCATTCTTTTTACTCATATGCTTTCCCTGTATCTTTTTTATTTTCCAGATATCCTATTACAGATATCTATTACTTCTTATACGCTTCTACTGTATTCTTTATGCAGTACTTCTAACGCATGAATATTGTACCACGAATTTCCGCAACAATTTCACCTTTTTCTCCTTCTTTCCCTTGTAAATATTGAATTTAATCTGAGAAAATGATACAATTTTTATCACTTGGAGTATAGATTAGTATTCCAGATATATTAAGGAAGGACTTGAACATTATGAGGGATTATATTATCAGCTGCTGTTCAACAGCAGATCTTACTGAAGAACATTTTAAAGCACGCGACATATCTTACATCTGTTTTCACTTTGAGCTGAATGGCAAAGAATACGCAGACGATCTTGGAAAATCTATCCCATTCGATCAATTCTATGCAGCTATGGCGGCCGGAGCCGATACGAAGACTTCACAGGTCAATGCCGAAGAATTTGAAGAATATTTCGAACCTTTCCTTAAAGCAGGAAAAGATATCCTGCATATCACACTTTCATCCGGAATTTCAGGAGTAATTAATTCTGCAATGATTGCAAAAGAGAATCTTGAAGAACGTTATCCTGACCGCAAGATCCTGATCGTAGATTCTCTCGGCGCATCTTCCGGATATGGACTTTTGATGGATAAACTTGCCGATCTTCGCGACGAGGGGAAATCTCTGGACGAGGTTTTCCGCTATGCTGAAAAGCACCGTCTCAACGTACATCACTGGTTCTTTTCTACCGATCTTACATTTTACGTAAAGGGCGGACGCATTTCCAAAACAGCAGGTGCTATCGGAGGTGTCTTAAATATCTGCCCTCTTCTTAACATGGATAATCAGGGCCGTCTGATTCCAAGATATAAGATTCGTACAAAGCGTAAAGTCATTCGCACTATTGTAGATAAGATGGCCGAATATGCCGATCACCAGACCGACTATAATGGGAAATGTTACATTTCTCACTCCGAATGCTACGAAGATGCCAGAGCAGTTGCCGATCTTGTGGAATCCCGCTTCCCATATCTGAATGGAAAAGTCGAGATCAATAACGTAGGTACGACGATTGGAAGTCATACAGGACCGGGCACAGTTGCTTTGTTCTTCTGGGGTGATACACGAACCGAATAATCATATTATAATGAAGAATATTTATTCCATAACTGATAGATAGTAAAGAGTACAAAGGAGGTTTTCACATATGAAAACAGCTGTTATGACAGATACCAACAGCGGAATTATGAAAGCAGAAGCCGACTCCATGGGAATTTTCCTGATTCCTATGCCAGTCATTATCGATGATGAGACACATTATGAGGGAATTGATCTTACAGAAGATTCTTTCTACGGAAGCCTGACCGGCGGACAGAATGTATCTACATCCCAGCCATCTCCAGGCGATCTGATGGATCTCTGGGATGATATATTAGAACAGGGTTATGATGAGATCATTCATATCCCAATGTCCAGCGGACTGAGTGCTTCTTGTTCAACCGCTATCAGCCTTTCCGATGATTATGATGGCAAAGTACAGGTTGCAGACAACCACAGAATCTCCGTTACGCAGAGAGAATCTGTCATGCATGCCAAGAAGCTTGCAGAAGCCGGAAAATCAGCAAAAGAGATCAAAGAAGTATTAGAGGCCGAAGCCTATAACTCCAGTATCTATATTGCTGTCGACACTCTTGAGTTCCTGAAAAAAGGCGGACGCGTCACCGCAGCCGGTGCTGCACTCGGAAGTGTTCTTAACATCAAGCCGATTCTCACTATCCAGGGTGGTAAGCTGGACGCATTTGCCAAGACACGCGGCATGAAGAAATGTAAGCAGAAAATGGTTGAAGCATTAAAGAATGACCGTGAGACACGATTTAAAGACGCTGACGACAAACATCTTCTCGTTGGTGCTGCCGGCTCTAACCTCACGGAAGAAGAGGCCGCAGAATGGAAACAGATGCTTGTAGAAGCATTTCCGAATTCTTATGTATACTATGATCCACTTTCATTCAGTGTAGGATGCCATATCGGACCAAAGGGATATGGAATGGGGATTAGTGTTTGTTCGAAAGATTATGATAAATAATTTGCTGTTTAATTCATCATCTTGGCTTACCCCGGTCCACAAGATAAACTTGGTATCCTGTTTCGGACTATGATTCTACGATGAAGAAGTTGTAAGGGCGTCAGCCGCTTCATGTATTAAACAAAAAAATCCCCCAGGAAATGGTATGCTACCCTCATATAGGACAATGAAATATAAAAGTCCTATATGGGGGTATTTTCATGTTCAGAAAGAGTAAGATAGAACCAGTAGAAAAAGTAAAAATAGTCGAACGCTACCTTGCAGGAGAAATTGGCATACAGCAAGCAGGAAAAGAATTGGGAGTTGATCATCATAGTATTCGAAATTGGATTTCTATTTATCAGTATGATGGACCAACTGGATTACTCAATCAACCGAAAAACAAATCTTATTCAAAAGATTTAAAAATATCTGCTATAAATGATTATCTTAACGGAGAAGGATCTCTTCAGGATATTTGCACAAAATACGGAATTCGTTCACACAGACAGCTTTCCGATTGGATTAAGGTGTATAATTCTGGTGGAATATTAAAAATATCCACTGGAGGTGCTTACATGAAAAAGGCAAAGAACACTACACTTGATGAGAGATTAAAAATAGTAACAGATTGTCTTGCAAATGATAAGAATTATGGTGCAATGGCACTCAAATATGATTGTTCCTATCAACAAGTTCGCAATTGGGTAATACGATACGAAAAGATGGGTCAAGCGGGTCTGGAAGACAGACGTGGACGTCGTATAGCTTCTCTTCCAAGCAGAACACCTGAAGAAGAGCTACGTGACAAGATAGCTGAACTGGAAAGAAGAAATCTAGACTTACAAATGGAGAATGATCTGTTAAAAAAAGTCAGAGAACTGGAAAGGAGGGGTCGCTATCTTTAATCCATCGGTTAGCCGAATATGAAGCCATCCAAAAACTATCGTCTACTAAGCATTATCCCATAGATAGACTTTGTAAATATCTTAATGTTACACGTTCTGCGTATTACCGCTGGGGAAAATATCCGAAAAGTAATAATGAACTTCGAAACGAAAGACTATCCACTGAAATCCAAAGGATTCATCACCAGCATCCAGATATGGGATACCGAAGGATTCGTGATGAATTAGATGGACATAAAGGAATTCATGTGAATGATAAACGAGTACTTCGTATTTGTAGGAAATACGATATAAAATCAAATATTAAATGGAAACCTAAGAGTTGTACCAGAGGAGACAGAAATCCTGATCACATAGCAAAAAACTATTTACACCGTGAATTTCACGCCGAAAAACCGAATGAAAAGTGGCTTACAGATGTTTCTGAATTTAAATACTACAACGGAATAGAAGTTCATAAAGTTTATCTGAGTGCTATTTTAGATTTATATGATAGAAGGATTGTTTCCTTTAAAATCAGCGATCATAATGATAATCCATTAGTTATGGACACGTTTGATGAGGCTGTTCGTCAGGAGCCAGATGCACACCCATTAGTTCATTCTGATCGAGGCTTTCAATATACAAGCGCACAGTTTTATACTAGATTAAAAAAACATCATATGAAGCAGAGTATGTCTAGAGTTGCCCACTGTATTGACAATGGACCAATGGAAGGGTTTTGGGGAATTCTAAAACGAGAAATGTATTATAAACAGCGTTTTAATGACAGAAGCTCTTTGATTACTGCGATAGCTAATTACATAGATTACTACAACAACCAACGACTTCAAAGAAAACTGCATGTAATGACACCAATGAAATATCATGAGCAATATACAAAAGCAGCATAAAATATCGCCAGCCATAGCATGGCTGACGATACAAAAATTTATTATTTTTTATTGTCCTCTTGACAGGGAGCATACCAAAACATCTCCCGGGGGCCTTTTTTTCAAGATTTATTTATCATTCTCAATATATTTCTTATTGATATCTTTCCACATCTCTTTATCAACTCCGGACCATGAGATTTTATCCGGATTGTAATATGGATCTTTCTTCGCTTTCATCTGTTCTTCGTAATCTTTATAAAGTGCGATTACCTTTGGTGATAACAGAAGCACGATCAACATATTTACCCATGTACAACTTCCAAGTGCCAGGTCTGATAAGTTCCATGCGATATCTGATTCCAGGTTACCCCAGATGAAGATCAGAACAGGCATTGCAATTCTCATGATCCATGTAACAACTTTACGTACTTTTGCTTTTGATTCACCCTGGAACAGATACATAGCTGCTGTCTCTGCTTCATAGTAGTAACTGATCAGACATGTGAATGAGAACAGTGCTAACATAATCGCAATAAATGTAGGAGCGATCTTGCCCATAACTGTCTTACATGCTAACTGTACGAAGATAACTCCGTTCGTTCCTGCTGCTGCGAGTGCAGGAAGTTCTGTAGAGCCACTTCCGACATATCCGCCTGCTGTATTAAAGCAGTCTGTTAACAGAATCATAAGTCCTGATGCAGTACAGACGATAACTGTATCAAGCCATACACCTGCTGCATTGGCCATACCCTGTTTTACCGGATGGCTTGTCTCTGCCGCTGCTGCTGTAGGAGATGCTTCACCCATACCAGATGCACTTGAGAATGTACCTCTCTTAACACCCTGCTGGATGATCACACCGATTGTTCCACCAAATACTGCATTCTTGGCAAATGCTGCTGTTACAACTGTTTTGATCAGTGCCGGTACTGCTGTAATGTTCATAACAATAATTACAACTGCTGCGATCAGATATACCGTTACCATGAATGGTACGATCATAGATGCGATCGCACTGATACGTTTTACACCACCGATAACTACTACTGCAAGAATCAATGCAATGATCAATGCACTTACCCACATCGGAATCTTGATCGCATTATGGAATCCGTCACAGATTGTATATGTAGCTGCTGCCGGCATGAATACAGAAGTTCCGATCATAAGAATCAGGGCCATAAATGTACCATATTTCTTCCATCCAAGACCTCTCTCTGCACAATAAGCTCCACCACCACGATACTGGCCGTCAATACGTGTCTTATACAGAACTGCCAGTGTACACTCTGCGAAGCATACTGCTGAGTTCGTCATACCTGCAAGGATCATCCAGAACAATGCTCCCGGACCTCCCATGTAAATTGCTACCGCAACTCCGGCTACGTTTCCTGTACCGACACGCATTGCCATAGTCGTACAGAACGAACCGAATGCCGAAATTCCCGAGTCAGAATCCTGTTTGTCAATAATTCTGCTCCACATATCCTTAAAATGTACAAACTGGAAACCATGCAGTCTGATTGTAAAATATAAACCGCTTCCTACAATCAGTACCAACATTCCTACACCCCAGATGTAACCATTCAGGAAGTTTACAATGTTGTTTAAACCGTTTAACATATTATACCCTCCGTATTCCTTTATTATTCGTTAATTTTATCACAATTATTTATGAAAATCAATATATAGATGCAATTATAGACGAATGTTTTTTGTTTTTCCTCCCAATTTTATACATTTTATTCTATTTTTATGCATTTATGCATCATTTATATTTGTTAATTAAAAGACAGTTTCTTTCATCATAGTACTGCGTTAAACAATCTTTCTCTTATTTCTTCTTTGGAAGTGACAATATGATCACACCGGCAATGATTCCGACAAATCCTGCCAGATCCATTCCGGAAAATGCCACATGCATAAAAATCACGGACATTGCTGTCGCTGTTAACGGCTCTACCGATGCGAGCAGACTTGCCTTGGAACCACCGATCAGCCGTACGCCTTCCATATAACAGCTAAAAGACATCACTGTACCGAAAATAATCACAACTACAATACAGCCAATACATTGCCAGTCCCAGGTAATATCTTCCACCAGCGTCCATGGCCGCACAAATGGTGTCAGACCGATTCCACTGATCAGCATACCCCAGCCAACCATCGGAAATGTTCCATAGATATCCATCAGATTCCCCGGAACCAGATTATAGAATATCGTTGCGACTGCCGATGAAAGACCGAATATCAATGTCGTTTTCGATACACTTAACTGAGTCAGATTACCATGTGTTGCCAGCAATACCGTTCCGCCAAATGCAAGGATCAGGGCAAGGATTTCATTTTTTCCCGGAAGTTTCCAGTTCTTAAGTGCAAGAAGTACCATAATCATTACCGGCGCCGTATACTGCAGAACAGTTGCAATTCCCGCATTGGAATCTTCCACCGCCAGATAATACGTCATCTGACATCCGGCGATACCAATCACTCCATATACCAGCATCCTGAGCACATGCCGCTTATTTTTCCAGATACGGAATATTCCGTCCTTCTGCACCATATACGCTCTGGTCAATAATATGATCCCTGCAATGATCAGACGTACATTCACGATCCACGTTGCAGTCACTCCTTTGTACTCAAATGTGTATTTTCCAAATACTCCGGCAATCCCCCACAAGAACCCTCCTGCAATGGTAAGTGCAGTTCCCCTCACTGTCTCTTTTCGTTCCAACCGCTCTGTCAGATTCTCCTGTGCCGTATTGTTTTTTGTTGTCTGTGGTTTCCCCTTTGTCATTTTCCCCTGTATTCCTCTCTTTTATCTGGTTTGTCTGTTCTATTGCATACTATGATATAAAAATCGTACGTCCCATCGAAGCAGTCATTCTGTGTGAAATAGATATCACCGTCCTGTCCTTCGAAACTTTCTTTAACGCCATTAATACATTCTGTTCTGTCTCGGCATCCAGATTAGCCGTAATTTCATCAAGCAGTAAGATAGCCGGCCCTGCAACCGCCGCTATCACCGCCACATAATCAGTTACCAGATACAGCATAACGCCAGACTGCTTTGTTCCTTTTAAAATATCTACCAGACATCCGGTCATCTTTCCTTCAAACCAGGGACCCGCAAGAAGTCCCAGATTATAGATCAGGCCCGAAATTGTCACGGCAAGCAAGACCCTCCATTCAATCTGAAAATCCTGCACGTCTTTCATTCTTTGATCTCCAGTACAACGCGCTCAAAAATAGTTGTACCATCAACTACTTGGATGTTAGTACAACTATTTTTTTCTGTCAATATAGAATTTTATTATACACAAACCGAGAAGGGCAGGTCACCCTGCCCCTCAAAAGGATAGTATATCAATATTTAGTTAAGCGTCTCTGTTATTGATTTTCTAATCTGTATTCTATGCAGTTGCCGGAAGAATACGTGACAGGAAGGTCTGTGTTCTTCTCTCTTTCGGAGCTGTAAAGATGCGTTCTGGCTTTCCTTCTTCTACTACATATCCATCAGCCATGAAGATAACTCTGTCTGCCACATCACGGGCAAATCCCATCTCATGTGTCACAACGATCATCGTCATTCCTTCTTTTGCCAGGGATTTCATAACATCCAGTACATCACCTACCAGTTCCGGATCCAGTGCGGATGTCGGTTCATCAAAAAGAAGTGCTTTCGGTTCCATTGCAAGTGCTCTTGCTATGGCAACTCGCTGCTGCTGTCCTCCGGAAAGTGTACTTGGATAGACATCTGCTTTATCTTTTAATCCGACTTTATCCAAAAGTTCCAGCGCTTTTTCATGCGCTTCTTCTTTGTTCATATGTTTGGTAAGAACCGGTGCCATCATAACATTCTCCGCAACCGTCTTTAATGGGAACAGATTGAATCTCTGAAATACCATACCAACCTCTTCACGGAATTTACGAATGTCACATTTCTTATCTAACAGGTTCTTTCCTTCGTATTCTACAATTCCTCCGGATGGACTCTCCAACTGGTTGATGCATCGAAGGAAGGTACTTTTTCCGGAACCGGATGGTCCGATGATACATACAACTTCTCCTTCCTCGATATCAAGGTTGATATCTTTTAATACTTCCAGGTTTCCGAATTTCTTTGATAAATGGCTAATTTTAATCATATCAATCACCTCATTTTTCTTTCAATCTGTTTCTGAACAATTATCAATATAGAAAGTATTATCAAGTAGAACACTGCCAATGCGGTATATGTAGGAATTGCTTTAAAGCTTAAAGCTGCATATGCCTGTGCCTGATGTGTGATCTCATTTACCGCAATGGCTGATAATAATGCCGTATCCTTTACGGATGTAATAAACTGGTTAAAGAGGGCCGGTAAGGCGGATTTGAATGCCGGAGGAATGATCAGGTGGAGCATCGTCTGTGAACTGGTAAGTCCAAGAGATGCTCCGGCTTCTTTCTGTCCCGGATCAATTCCCATCAGTGCTCCTTTGACGATCTCAGAAATAAATGCTCCGGAGTTCAATGCAATAACCCCAATTCCGACGATCGTACTGCTGATATCTACGCCGACCAATTTGGGAATTACGAAATATCCGTAAAGTGCCTGCACCATAAGTGGTGTTGCTCTGATAATCCAAATGTAAACCTCAGCGATTGCTTTTCCTACTTTATACTTAGACTGTAATAAATATCCACAGAGACTTCCGATCAGGAATCCGATACCGATACCTACTACAGCGATCAATACTGTTAGTTTTAATCCTTCAAACATCATCGGGAGTAAAACATCCAAAAATTTCATATCCATATACTATCTCTTCCTATCTGTTGTTTTTTTCGTTCATTTCAAATATAATCCATAAGATCTATTCGCACCATTTTGCATACAATTCATCTGTTGTACCATTTTTGATCAGTACTTTTACAGCCGCATTGATCTCATCGTAATATTTGCATTCTTTGGAAATTGCTACACAATATGGTGCCTGGCCCTGATTGAATTCATCTCCTACGACTTCAAGATTGCTGTCCGGTGTTGTCTTTATATAGAAGTTTGCTCCAGGTCCGTCCTGAATAACTGCATCTACTTTCTTCTGTTCCAGAGATTCGTATGCGGTTGTGATCGTATCATGTACTTCCAGATCTGCATCGGAAAGGTTCTTAGATGCATACGTATGAGAAGCTGTTCCTTTTTCTACGGCTACTTTCTTGCCTTTCAGGTCATCAACACTCTTGATTCCTTCGTCATTTGATTTATTTACCATAACAACCTGGCCGGAATCACAATAGATATCTGAGAACTTCATAACTTCTTTTCTTTCATCTGTTGCACAAAGTGCTGCAGCTCCCATATCCAGTTTGTTTTCTGCAAGTGAGGTTGTGAGAGCCGAATAATCCATTGCCTGAATGCCTCCGTCAATCTCAAATCCTAACAGGTCCTGCAAATCATTTATCAGATCCAGATCATATCCTATCAATGTCTTTCCATCTTCATCATAATAAGAAAATGGTCCGAAAAGTCCGGTTGTTCCGACTTTCAGTTTTACACCTTTCATGCTGTCTTTGATATCATCTTCTGTCAGAGTTTTCTTGGTCTCGGATTTGGATGAAGAATCATCACTTGATTTACTTCCACATCCTACGCCAAGCATTGCCACCATTGCTGCACACATCATAACTGCTACTAATTTCTTTTTCATAATTGTGGTCCTCCTTACTGTTCCATTTTTGAAATCTGCTATAAGACAGTTTTCTTTGGATCCTATAATAACTGAAAATGTAAGGGCACATTACAAATAATTTTTGTAATGCGCCCTTGCACTTCCGTCCGACAGACCTTCTAACCTACCCGGGATGAATTAGAAAATAGTTTCTTATATTTCAGATAAATGAAATACAAAAAAGCTTTAGCATACGAAAAGGCGACGCAGGTATGTGAACCGCGACGCCTTTGTCTGTCTTGTTCTTTATGAACTTGTGATTATTCTAACTGTTTTACTGATTTCCGTCAATCTGCAATTTTGCTTAAAATTGTCTGTTAATTTTGTTGATTTATCGTTTTTATCACGAATTAGTTTCTTCTTTTTTACACTATTTCTAAAATGTAATCTTTGTTTTAGTATTATTTTGTGTTATTTCACTATTAAAGTTTGTAATACTTCTTTTTATTTTATTACCATGATATACAGGTCAACCGATAAATATTCTTTTTATTTTATTCTTTTTCTTCTTTCCGGATATATTCTTCCAATGTCGGAAATGATATGGCTTCTCCGGTACACATGACCATAAGGTCATCCCTGAGTGCTCTTGCTTCTACTGTATCTACCTTTCCAAGCTCTTTCAGCAGACCAAGCGTCTTTTCCTGAATTTCTTCTGATACATCTTCCCATTTTTCACGGAATCTGCGCTGTCTGTAGTACACTTCCTTCTCAGCCGTATACTTTTTCATGATCTGCAACATATGCTCCGAACATCCTTCCAGATCAATGTGCTTAATGATATTCTTCAGATCTACCGCATCATCCAGTGCATTATGACTGACTTCCGTTCCCAGCCCACAAAGGATCTTCAGACTTCCGATCCCGGCACTCTGCAGATCCAGTTTCGCCGAATAGATATCTTCTATATCTTTGATCATACGAAGGATACGGTTCACGATCTTTTTGGTCCGTTTCGATGCATCCTTGCGGTATTCCAGAAGATCTCTCTGTATCACGTACTTATCCGGTCCCCATACATAGACCCTTGATACCTCCCACGCTTCCAACTGCTCTGCGACTTCTTCCATCACAAGTTCATAATCCGGGGCACTTAAGAGATCTTTTCTCTCAATACCGGTCATCTCCTGGAACCGGTCATGCAGTTTGTCTTCTGCATAAATATAGGAATGAAATCTTGTTACTTCTTCAAAATTCTTCCCACAGACTACAAACCCAACCGACACAAGCTTGGCCGGCGGTCCACCCTTTACCTGAGATGTCAGGAATTCTGTGTCTAAGAATGCTACCATCTCGTTGTCCAGTTTTTCTGCGATGTTTAGTGTATTTTGTATGAATGATTTTTTATTTATGTTTTTCGTTATATTCTTCTTTGGTTTTTTCCTGACTTTTGTCAATGAAACCCACTCCTTGTTATTTCGTTTTGTTCCTTTTGAAATGATACAGGGTGTGGGGGGATTTTGCAAGTGGGAGCAATTATTTTCTGTCTTATATCATTTTATTTTCTTCATAGCAGGTAAATATATACAATGGATTTTCATAATACAAGAGTAACTGTATCTCGTTTCAGTTTCTTACCAAAGTTCTGTGGAGTCTGACCTATCCGTCTGGCAAGTTCTGAAACGCTTATATTCTTTTTATTACATAATTCTTTAATCATATCGGATGTTTTCATCTTAATCCTCCATGTCTAAAACGCACCTCAACTTATTACATTATAAACCATTTGGTTGATATTTTGTAAATTTTCTATAAACGACAAAAACACCCTGCATTGCTACAAGGTGTACCTCGCCTTTAGCATCTAAAGTATTGATATATTCTCTTTTTCAAAAAATACAGGCACATTTTTTTCTTTAAGCTGTCTGATGTACTTAAGGCATTCCAAGGTGTCTCTTGCAAATAAGCCTACCAAGGAACTCGTATCATTTATGAAAGACAATGGTTTCCTATTTCCAGTTTGCGCAGGCACCTATACCTTTTCTAAATCTCTCATAAACTTGATCCTTTCTTTTCGCTTTTTACAAATTGGCAAGCAGTGCTCCGGTATATACCCGGCGCATTTTTGCTTGTTGGGGAAGATCTCCGTTCCACTCCGGTCCGTGCAGAGCAGACGTCCACCGGACGTCTTGCACCCCAATCCACTTGAACTGCGGATAAGCCGCAGAGCCAAGCTGACGCTTTACCATAAAATCACTTTTTCTTCTTTGAATCTTCCTCATAAAGATACATTACTGCCTCAAGTGTTTTTTTCAGAAACTTTGTTTGTTCATTATGCATCTGCTTTATTTCTGCAATATCCTCTTCGTACAATTTTCCGGTTTCATTTGCTTTCCTTGCATACTGATTGAGATTATTACTAATCCTTGAATGCAAGGATATTACCTGATTCAAATCCGGCCACTCAGGAATAATCACATATCCGTTCAATGCCATCTTTCTGATATATGCACTCATGTTTTGAACTCCAGCTTCCTTCATTCGATTATGCAGTATCTCCACCTCTTCCGGTTTGAATTTTACATAAATTCCTTTTGAATACTCTTTCACTTTTCTTTTCCTCCATTTCTTTTCAAATTTGTAATTTTTAGAAATCATTCTTCCTGGGGCAATCGACAATTTCTAAAATTGGGCAACAAAAAAGCAACCGATATTACTCGATTGCCACTCTGTTACTCTTGCGAAGCTATTCCTTTTTCAAAAAATTTGTAAATATTGCCTAAATGCTTTTGTAAACTTTTTCCTTCAAAAAACATTACAAATTGATAATTGACTTTTTGAAAATTATTGTTCTCAAGTTTCTATCAAAATTAGAAAAAGCCCAAACCACAAGGGTTTGAGCTTCATTTGCGCATTCACGTTTTCTGTTTTTGGGTATAGAATCTCCGCTGCTAAATATAGAGTATTGGTTTGATTTTGTCAAGTCTTAGTTCTTATCTATATTCTTCCGTTAAATAAAAAAGTAAATTTCACATTGGACTTAAGTACTTATTTCAGTTTTCCATATATCTCATCCGTTACTATTTCACACCATTCGGATGATGTTTCTTCTCCCGGTACTTCAATTGCCAGATGTGAAAACCATTCATCTGGTGCTGCTCCATGCCAGTGTTTTACTTCTGCCGGAATATTGACACAATCTCCAGGTTTCATTTCTACTGCTTCTTTTCCTTCTTCCTGATAGTATCCACGTCCTGCAATGCAGATAAGAATCTGTCCGCCTCCGCTTTTTGCATGATGAATATGCCAGTTATTCCTGCAACCAGGTTCAAAAGTCACATTGAAAATTCCAACCTGTGACGTAGACACAGGAGCCAAAAAACTTTTCCCTGTAAAATATTGTGCAAATTTATCATTTGGCTCTCCAATCGGGAATATCATCTTTTTAGCATGAGCTCTCATTGCTTCATCTTCATATGAAAGATCACCTTCGTCTATACTCCAGACATCTTTTGCAAGATTGAATGCCGCCCATCCTTTTGGCCACCCTGCATAAAATGCTATATGGGTAATCACGGCTGCAATTTCTTTCTGAGTCACTCCATGAGCTTTTGCATTTTCAAAATGATGTACTAAAGATGTATTAATCATTCCTGAAGCGATAAGTGCTGTGACTGTTATAATACATCTTGTCTTTACATCAATATCCTGATTATTCCAGTTTTCTCCAAACAAAACATCATCATTAAAATGTGCAAACTGTGGTGCAAATTCATTCAGTGCGTTTCTTCCTGCTGTCTGTACAATTTTTTTCACTTTAATCACCTGTCCTTATTTTAACTTTGCTCCATCCTTAAAAGCATTTCCCACACGTTCTCCAAGTCTGTAATATCCGTGATGTACCGGATCATATGTAATTGGTGTAAACTTACTAAGATCAATTTCTCCGTCATCACCGAGATATTTCTCATCTGCACTTACATTTTTAATTTCCGCAAGATACTTGCTGCCATCAATGACTTTTACAAGTTCACACTCAAGAGTCAATGGAAGTTCATTGATGATTGGTGCATTTACAAATTCACCTTTCGTTGTAGTAAAGCCTGCTTTTTTCATCTTATCTGCTTCTTTATTTGCAGAAACAATTCCCACATAATCGCAGGCAACCAGATGTTCAAGATCTGCCACCCCTACTGTAAAAGCCTTATTTTTTATAATATTGTCTGTTGTCTTATGGGCAGACAAATCTACAATAATCTCATTTGCACCTACAATTCCGCCCCATGCAGCGTTCATTGCATTTGCCTTTCCATTTTCATCATAGGTTCCCAGAATCATAACCGGTTGTGGATATAAAAATGGCTTTGCTCCAAAATTTTTTCTCATTGTTTTATCTCTCCTTATGGTTATTTGTTTATATCAGTATTTATCTGCCCAATCCATTCTGTAATCACCTCTTCTGAAGTTTCCAGATGATCTTTTCCTTTGGAATCAAACTGAATCTGCATTTCATGTGCAAAGGCAGCTCCTTTACAATTTTCCTTCATATCTTTTATAACATGCCCCGGCCATCCACCATTTGTCATAAATGGAATCACTGTCTTTCCTGTAAAATCATTTGTTGTCAAAAATGTAAGCACTGCAGGTGCCATCGTATACCACCACGTTGGAGTTCCGATAGCAATCACATCATAATCAGCAAGATTTACAGATATCGGATTGATCTGAGGCATAAAGCCTGCCTCTACCTCTCTTTTTCCCTGTTCAACCACATCTTCATGACTGCCGCTGTATGGCTCTGCTGTTTCGATTCTCGCAATATCTGCACCTGTCCCATTAGTCAGCTGCTCTGCAATTCTTTTCGTGTTTCCATTTGACCAGGAATAATATACAACTAACATTTTCTTCATTATCTCTATTCTCCTTTACTTATTTTAGCCCCTGTAAACAGATAGATATAACCCACCATGACTACCGCTAAGAAAGCCACTATTACCCCGATGGTTATCTTTTTCCTTGTTTTCATTGCTCACCTCTTTTATTTCTTCTGTATTTTTGAACCTCCAAACACCTGCGACATCGGCATATGGGCAAGCATCTCATCAATAGATTTTACTTCATCCTGAGTCAGCTTTATATCTGCCGATTCCATATTTTCTTCCAGTCTATTTACTTTTCTTGTTCCCGGAATTGGTACGATATATGGTTTCTTTGCAAGCATCCATGCAAGAGAAATCTGTGCAGGCGTGGCATTTTTTTCTTCTGCAATCACTTTCATCCAGGACATAAATTCATTATTTTCCTTTAATCCTTCTTCTGTAAACTGTGGCATTGCGCTTCGATAATCTCCCGGCTTTTCAAATTCCCCATGGGAATGATATGCTGCTGTCAGTAATCCATTTGCAAGCGGCGAAAATGCAACAAATCCTATTTTCAATTCTTCAAGCACCGGGAATAATTTCTCATAATCCCTGTACATCATGGAATATCTGTTCTGAATCGCTGTAACCGGGCATACTTTATGTGCACGTCGAATAATCTCTTCACTGGCTTCTGATAACCCCCAGTGTGTGATTTTTCCCTGCTCCATTAACTCCTTCATAGCTCCTGCCGTCTCTTCAATCGGTACAGTCATGTCAATACGATGAATATAATATAAATCAAGATGGTCTGTGTTAAGTCTCATTAAAGATCCCTCAATCGATGCTTTAATCGTCTCCGGTCGTCCATCAGGAATCAAAGGTTTATTTACAGTTGTTGCAGTTTCATCAAAACGTATCCCACACTTTGATGCAAGGACAATTTTGTTTCTATATGGCCTTAACACTTCCCCAAGCAATTTTTCATTGTGATGAGGGTCTTCTGTTGTTCCGTATATCTCTGCCGTATCAAAAAATGTGCAGCCTTCATCGATCGCTTTTTCAATCAATTCTTCTGCTTCTTTCTGTGTTGAAACAGTTCCATATGCATGACTCATTCCCATACATCCAAATCCGATTTCTGATACTTCTAAGTCTCTTCCTAAAATTCTTATCTCCATCTTTATCTTCCTTTTCTATATTTCAAACTTTACTGTAAGTATAAGAAAAAGAGACTCCGGACAGAAGTCTCTCTTTGTTAGGCAGTTTAAACCTAAAGGTTATGTCTTACTTATACGATTCCTCCATATATTTTTATATTCTTTTATAATCCAAGACTGTCTATCCATGAACTGATATCTGATTCAGACGCTCCACCATGGAATCGTTCCCCTTCTTTCCAGTCACCTGTTCCTGTCATCTCTTCCAGAAGATTACCGCTGTCACCGATTCCCGAGGTCGCTGCTGTACAGAATGGGATGACTGTTTTTCCTGTAAAGTCATTCTCTTTTACAAAGTTATCTACTGGCCATGCTGCAATTCCCCACCAGATAGGGAATTAAAATGTAGCCAGTTCCCCTCATGCGTTGATTTTACTGGGTTTAACTGTATACAAAACTGTGTTTACTGTTACTATCTTTCATTCTTTTCCAAAATAGCTTTGAAGCATAGGCCACATTATTTTCATATATGACACAAAGCTCAGCTCTACTTGTGCTTCATTAAACCATCCAACCATAAAGCTATTTATCTCTTCAAATAATACTTTTGAAAGTTTCTGAATAATAATTGTGTTATCCACTTCTTCAGTATAATCTTTCGCATACATTTTACATATAGAACGCACTCCAAAATAATTATATAGCACACCTACCGTTGTTTTTAATGCTTCAATATCTCTTGGAAAATCTGTTCTATTCATCATATTCACTACTAATTGATGTCTTGAGTTTAGGTAATTCCTAACTGTACTATTACCTATTTCAACATCAACTGTAAATGAAAAATCTTGAGTTTGTATACTATCTGCTCCTAACATTATCATCAATTCAACTTGTGCTGCATGATATTCTGTATAACCAGACAAAGCCATATATTTCCAAGAATCTTGCTTTGCATACATTTCCGTATCTAAAATATGCGTAAATTCATGAAACACAATATACCTTGGTATTTCCGAACTTTTGCATATCCTTAATATATGTTCATCTGTTTTCGTATTATAGTAAGCTTGGGCGGCTGAAGCGAATCCTGCTGCATCGCTTTCCTCAACATTAATTTCAAAAAAATCTATCTTATACTGTGGTAATTTCTCAATTTCCATAAACTCAATATATTCTTTTTCATATTCTTTAATTAAATTTTTAATTTGTATTTCTGTCATATTGTTTTATACCTCATATCAAAGTTAGCATTTCACTTTTAGTATACCATAAAACAATCCCATTCTCATTCTATATATTTTATCCTCAACGATGAAAAGATGTGTCTGCACACATCTCTTCCATCTTATTATTTTCAATGTTATAAGTTCTTAATAAAATTCAAATCCTGTTTCCGTAATGCCTTCTGTAACTTTTCGTTCTTTCTCTTCAGTTCCTTATTTTCTCTGCTCAGAGCTGCCACCTTCTGGTTCAACAGTTCAATCTGTTTTTCCATCGCCATGTTCAGAATTTCTCTTCTTGGATCTATCATTCCGGCCTGTTGCTCTACTGCTTGGTTCAATGTATCCCGGACGGTTGGATTTTTATAAAAGAATCCTCTCGACAATCCAGTTTTCTTCATCAGCTTTGGAACGCTGATACGTTCTTTATTTGCCAGCATATCTTGTATTGCTTGCAATGCCAGTTCAATTTTCTCTTTACTTTTTCTCTGATTTTCCTCAATCATCTTGTCGTATTTGCTCATATTCTTCACCCCATCTTGCCAGACTCATATATATGATGTCACTCATCCTCTGTCTTACTTCTCTGGTTTCGTCTGCCATTCTTTGATTGCTCATTTTCCGGTAATGCTGTACATTATTCAGTCTTTTATGCCCCAATAGTCTCGCTATCGTCCAGTCATCCAGATGCATTTCTGTAAGTTTGACGCCATAGTAGTGCCGGAACATGTGCGTTCCAAACCCGAATAATTCGCCATGATCATCTTTCAACTGCTTTTCCTGTATCATGGACATGACTTTTGTTTTTATAGCCATATACTGCATCGGGCGGTCAGGTTCTTTTTCATTAACAAATATGTATTCTGTATCACCGAACTTTTCCTGTGTATATTCAATAGAACTCTGTAACAGTTTTGCAAGTTCTTTACTGATCGGTTTTTTATATCTTTTAGTTTTAACTTGATATATTTCAATCATATCTTGGCCATTTTCTCTCGTCAGACAATCTGGTCTCAGTGTAAGGGTATCTGATATCCTAGTTCCAAGCATCTGATGTATCAGAAGACATCTTGCAATCTGTACATCCATCTGTGTAATTTCCGCATTCAGTCGTTTCATTTCATCATCAGAATACACTCTAAATTCTGCATTTACTTCCGGTGGAATATCCGTATTAATAAATAAATGCTCCAATCTTTCATAGCTGTAAATTTTTCCGATTGTCTCTAACTGTCGTCTTAATGAAATTACATAAGAACTATTCGCACTATGGGAAGTATCTTTTGTTGACAGATGTATCAAAAATTCTTCCAACACTTCTCTGTCTATTTCACTGCAGCTTTTTATTTTGGAATACTCTTTTTGGAGATATTCTGAGAATATCCTCATTATTGTCAATTCTCCCTGTACAGTTCCTATTGCTTCATACTGCAGATTCATATAAACAGCTTTCTTACATTCTTCCCTGATATCTGGCTGATATATTTTTCTGAAATCCAGTGTTTTTACATTATAAATTGGATTGGATCTGATTTTAATATCCAGATTTTTTAGTTCCCAAACATCTTTTTCTATCTCATCCCGTAAATCTTCTGGCCCTAAAAATTTCAGTACGTTTCTGAAATATAATATCGTCACTGCTTCGCCATAGCTTACTGTACCATACACACTCTTCTTTTCTTTTACAATAGTTATTCCCTGTTCTAACATCCAGCCTTTTAAAAGTGATATCCATTTTTCTGGATTTCTATCTCCAAGGCTTTTGATTCTCCGATTTATTCTGCTGTTCAAAAACTTTGCAATATGATTATAAGCTGTTCGATCCTGAATCAATGCTCTAAACGTTCCGTTTTTGCAGCGATACATAATATAACCTCGAAACTCTTCCTTTAATTCTTGCGTTGGAAGCAACGTTAAATCAAATTTTCCATTATCCTTACGTGTCCCTGTTTCTTGTAAATTGGGGAAATCGCTGAAGTATATAATATCATTTTCCATCTTTTTCCTCTTTCTTTAGCCATGATGCTAAACTACTTCCTTGCATTTCAAAGAACTCATCATTTGCTTTTGCAATCCTTTGCGGCATATAATCAATATACTGTCTTGTCATCTCTTCATAAGTATGTCCAAGATAATCCCTGATACTTTGCAGTGATACATGACTGTCATAAAACATAGTTGCTACTGTATGTCGATAATCGTGTGATTGAAATAAATATTCTCCATTTGCAATCTTATTTTCCCGGCACGCTTCTATCATCTGAGTTCGGAATGTACCATATAGACAAGCACCACCTCTGCTGTTTTTAAAAATGAATTCTTCAGGCTGAATTTCATGTTTTTTCAAGTATACTTTCATAATCTGATAAAGTGCCTGTGGGATTGGAATCCTTTTATAATTCTTCATTTTGACCTGATACACCTGAATCCAATAATCCTCGCCCTGCTGATAATAAGCATTTCCTTTCAATGTACACACTTCACTCGCCCGTAATCCTAGACACCACAGATGTAGGAACATACATCGTAATCGCTCTGGAAAAAGATATAATTTTTTCAAAATTTCCATATATACTGTTTCCTCAACGCTACGATCATGATGTACTATTACTTCTTTTTGTTGGAAATATTCAATTCGGAATGGCATTCTTGTAATATACTGTTTAACTTCCATGAATTTATAAAAATGACCGATACCGAAAATTCTTTCATTAAATCCCTTTGCCTGTATTCCCCGTTCTCGCAAGCCGTCTGCATACTTTTTTACTTCTGCGACAGTTGCATGAATCGCCAGTATCTTTTCTTGTTCCAGCAGTTCAATAAAATTTCTAATACATACAAATCTTCGTACAATCGTGCTGACTGCCTGTCCAGTAATTCCCAGTTCATATTTCATGTATGCCTGTAAAATTTCTCGATTCTGTATTTCCTTGACTTCCATAAAAGAAATGCTAATTAAGGATTTACTTTCGTCTATCCGATGTTTTCCAAGATGTAATCGTTCCAGATACCATACATTTGCTTCCCATTGGATCTGTTCCTGCTGCATAAACGCATCTCTTCTGCATTCACCTAAAATACTTCGTTGACTCGTTTCGGGAAAATTCTTTAAAATAGTTTCCACTTGTTCCATTTCCAGCAATCCAATATCCGTAATATTTAACTGAACACAAGAATCATAAAGAAGTTTTAAGGATTTTAACCTGACATTTCTATAAGCCTTAGACATTGAAGTATTGGCAATGATACGACTCAACGTATAAAAAATTTGTTTCTTTAAAACTTCTGAACAATTTTGTGTAAAATCCCACACCAATAGGTTTGTTTTATAAGAAGTTTCAAAGGTCTCAGCTATTTCCTTTTCCGGATAATACTTCAGAAAATAAATTTTATTTTGATATTTCCATTCATATATCCGCTTTCCATTTAGCGTCTGCATTTGTTGATAGATATGTTGTTGTTTTACCGTATCATATATTTTCAAATAGAAAGATACAATTTGTGATCGTATCTGTCCTCTTAAATATTGTTCATACGAATTTCGCAAAGGATAATCCATTTCTTCCAGATGCCAGATTTTTCTATCTGCCAAGAACTTTTTCAATTTGTTAATTCTTGAATCGCTTTTTATTCCAAGTGCATCAATTTCTGAATATAGTTCCTGCTTTTTCTTCTCAATATCTACTTCAGATTCTGTTATGTGTTCTGCCTGTTGCAATAAATATATAGGTATTTCTCACACCTCCCTACTCCAGCAGACGTTCCGCCCCATAAATAGCAGTGTGTTGTGCATAAAACTCATTACTTGCTTCTATCAGTTCATCATCCAGCCAGTCCAGATACTTTATAGTCGTATCCAAATGTTTATGCCCCAATGCCTGACTGATCATTTCCAGTTCCCATCCTGCCTGCTTTCGCATATTTGCAAAATAGTGACGTAACATGTGGGGTGTGATTTTAACTCCGGTTTTCTTTTCCATTCGGTCCAACATATCATATACACTGTCCACTCTTAATGGCTTTCCAATGTTCTCACCCATGATATTCACAAACAGGTAATCCTGATGTTGCAGGATTTTCCGATATTTTGCCAGATAATCCATGAGAAATTCAAACGTATCATTACTTATCTTGGCACTTCTGTATTCCGCATTTTTGGCTCTCGCTTCATTTTCATTATCTTCCCGGAAGCATACCCTTATCATGTGATTCCTATAATCAATATCTTTGACATATTTTACTCCCAGTAGTTCCCCAATTCTGTATCCGGTTTCTGCTAACATAAGTAACAGAAGCTGATCTCTTCGGTTCGTACAGGCCTGTAAAATTGTAATAATCTGATTTTCTTTTGCTGTTCTCCCACGATGTTCCTCTTCCTTCAGATAGGCTTTAAAAGAATGATTCCGCAGTACCTTTTTTACTCCCACCTGATTAACCGCTATAATCTGGTTATACGATAAGGTTTTGAGACTTCCGTACTGTTCATATTCTGCCTCTATAAATAAATAGAACCTGAACACATCTTTTAAGTATGCGTTGCAGGTTCCTTCATTCGGACACTTCTTTTCTCCAGCCGTTTGCTCTGTATGGTTTCCGGCTTTAAGCCAGTATAAAAATTCCACAAAGTGTTCTGTCTGTTTTTCATAATCTAACTGATAGACTTCTGTGAGTTCCATTTCTTTCTCTGCCATATATTTCATATAATAGCAGATTGAAAATGCTGTGCGTTTCACTGTATTTGGTGAACGTTTACATTTAATCTTATGCATTAGATATTTACTTGGCAGTTCTTCAATACTCATTGTTTCCAGATTTCTGATGAAAAAATATTTTTCTGTTCCATCTTTTATCGTTTCCACCTTGTATATCATAAGCTGCCTCCTTTCCTCTAACGCTATACACAGTATACCCACTTCATGCCGAAATAGCTATTCATCAATACCAACAATCCCACCGAAAACGCCCTTGAAATACCACCAAACTTTTCGTGCAAAATCTGCTTTTCCTGTAGCAGAACCACGAACGGTTACAGGTAGTATTCCACGCCTTTCCGGTTTCGGATAAAGTGCTGGACATCCTTGATATCTTTTGCCATCTTGCAACTTGGAAGCGCACACATCACTTCTTCGTGATACCTGCCGCCTTCTCCTGCACGCTCGTCTAAAATGGACACGACACAAGTATCTGTCTCGGTGCGGAGAGCCCGTCCGAATCCCTGTCTTAGTTTTTTCTGCATGTCTGGAACAATCACTGCCTGAATATAATCTTTCAGATTAGCATATTCCTTCTTCTGTGCTTCGCTGATGGGATCAGGAACAGCAAAGGGCAGTTTTACTATAATTAGCGAAGATACCATATCTCCGGGGAAGTCTACTCCTTCCCAACAGGAGCCGGCTGCAAAAAGGACAGCATTGTCCATTTGTTTAAACCTTGTAATCTCTTCCGGTGAATGTCTCCACACCTCTATCATCGGGAACGGAATTTCATCCCTTAACATCTGGTAAACGTTTCCCATCAAATGATAAGATGTGAACAGCACCAGCGTATGCCCGTAAGTCGAACAGATCAGTGAATGGATATGGCCTGCTATCATCTCTGCCTCTTCCTGACTTCCTCTTCTGCATTTTTTCAAATTCTTTGGCAGATATAACAGACAATTCTTCTGATATTCAAACGGGGAGTCTGCCACATATTCCCGGACTCTCCGCACTCTCTGTAATCCTGTCATTTTCCGAATGTGTGAAAATCCCTGTCCGGTTTTTAAAGTTCCGCTTGTAAGAATCGCTCCCATTCCTCTGCTCCATAACATCTGGTCCAGATACTGTGGAATCCGTCTGCTGGATGCACACAATATAATCCGGTGGTCATGGTCCTGCTTCAGATGCAGCACATACTTCTTATCCTGATGGAAAAAGCATTCCAACACACTTCTGGTTTCTTCCAGCTTGTTTCTGATCCACTTTGGAATCTTCTTTTCTAATTTTTCTATGATCTTATTCATGGTCTGTATCCCCTCATATAAATACATTGCACACTCTTCTGTCATGTGGAATTCTTCTTTGATTCCATATCTGGTTCTGTGGTTTTCTCCTATGATGTTCAGCACCATCCGGATCGTGCCGGACAGTTTCCTTATCTCCGGTCCTTGGTACTCTTTCCCTAGATAAAAGCAGATTTCCCGGATATCGTCATAACACAGGCTCTTCCCGAACATCTGCTTTGCTGCATCCGGCAGTTTGTGTGCTTCATCTATAATCAATGCCCGGTAATCTTTCAATAACGGGCGGTAATCCTGCAGTCTGTGATAACCATCAGCCAGCAGATAATTGTGATTACAGATCTGAATGAACATTTCATTATCTCTGGAACGCTCCAGATACTGCTGATACCTGCACGAACCTCTTTTCGGGCAGTCTCCAGAACAGAACTTCGGTACACTCACCATCCTTCTGTCAAACCCACTTAAGTTGGACACTTCGTCCATATCATAATGTTCTTTCAGCGACAGCAGAGCTTCTTTCTGCAACGCATTTTTGTTTTTCTCTTCGATTGCAACGATTCGTTGCGCCAACCTCTCATCGCAGACAAAATGCTCTTTTCCTTTTCGTATCACAGCTTTGATGGGAGACTGAATCGTCCCGTTCTCCTGAAGAATCCGGGAGAGAAAAGGGATATATTCTGTAAGAATTGCTTTCTGGAGTGCAATGCTGGAAGTGGATATCACGACCGGACGCTGTTCATAAGGGGAACATCCTTCTGCAAGGAGGGAATATTTTCTCATCAGAACACAGGCCACCAGATAGGCATACGTCTTGCCGATACCGACACCCGCATCACACAGTGCTATGTTTCTTCCCAGCAGGTTATCCAGCATTTCGTGGCATAACATAATCTGTTCTTCCCTTACTGCCATTCCATGTTCCGGGAACAGCACTCGGAAGATAGTATCAATTTCTCGATGTGCTCTATTGAGATATTCTCTTGTGTAATACATAATTTGTTACCTGATATGCGTGCTGATACCACATCAATACGGCTGTAAAGGATTACTCCCTACAGCCGTATGTATCTGATATCAACGACACATTCTTCCTTGATTTCTTATACTTTTGTTTTTTGGCGTTGTATTTGTCCTCGACTCCCCCATTGCCTTACGGGAACATTACAGGCGGATGCTTGGCATTGCACCGCTCATGGATTTTCTAAAGGTCTTGCTGATTACAACCCAAAGTCCATCCTCTGCTCACTGGCAGTTCCTATGTATCATTATCCCCTCGTAAGTGATCCTCGCAAAAGACCGCCACGGTCCTGTTTCAGTTAAAGGTGATTCGCTCGAAACAAAAACACCAGCAAAGAATTTTTTTATATTCTTTCCTGTCATTTTCATCTGTCCTCGCGCCTTCCTGACACGCTTCTACTTACGGGAACGTACCTGTAATGCTGGTATAGGATTGTCAAAGTACACTGGCAAAATTTACCTGCCTATTAAATAGCCGACGAAAAATGCTGTTATTATTCAATTTTCAACAAATTATTTAATTTTTTTCTTAAACGGTTTCTTTTGGTATAAACGGTCTGTTCTGCCATTCCCATAATTTGGGCAATCTCTCTTCCTGAATATCCCCATGTACTAAGCAAAAGTATCTCTAATATCTGATGTTCTGTGCCCTTTAATAATTCATAGATCCGTCGGTCTCCAATGTTGTCTAAAAGTTCTCGGATGTCCTGTGCAAACCGTCCTCTGTCCCTTTGTTTTATGGAATCCATATCCTGCATCATTTCATCCAGATGTTCCCGGTATCTGCGCTCTTCCAGAAAATCTTCCCTGTCCATCTGGCGCAACTTTCGGATCTTCTCTTCTTCCATTCCCAGTTCACGCAGTTCCTTTTCTTCCTGTTTTTTCCAATAATTCCACTTTCGTTCTTCACTTGTCTTGTTATAAGCCATTTATCTTTCCTCCGATCTGATTTTTCGTATAGAAATCAATTCGGAGCATGGCGGTGACCGGATATGTACGTTATAATATTTGAAAAATATCAAAGAAAAAAATGCTGCAACCTCTTCGATTACAGCACTTTTTTCTCTCTTATGTGAATATTTCTTGTTGGTTCATAGGAGATTCCTTCTTTTTCTCATAATGAATAAAAGTCTCTTGTCATCCATTATTTATTATAATTTTTTCTACTATTATAATAGCTTTTTTAACAAGTTTTCTTGTCTTGGAGTTTAAAAGAAAGCTACCAGTTTTTTTCCTCTGATAGCTTTCCATTCATTCTTATTCTGTTGGGAACATCGCTGCTTCCAATTTATTCATCTCTGTATTCAAAAGACCATATTTTCCTGAATTATCTTTTTCCACTGATACGTTTACAGTAACAGCTTTCCCATAACTGTTCTTTTCAAGACTCTTCTGGACGCTTTCTGTTAATACAGCTGCAAAGACTTCCGGATCATTTCCATCCAATCCCTGCTTTATTTTTTCATTGCTTACCTCTGTAGAGCTTTGTTGCAATGTCTGAAATACATTGGATGGTTCAACTTGTACACTTACTGTATAGACTCCATCCTCTTCTTTCACATCCTGTACTTTATATTTTGCCAGTTTCTTTACTTCTGTCAGTTTTTCCGCATAATCAGCAATTCCTTTATCTGTAATGTTATCGGAATCATCAAATTGCTGTTGGATACTCTCATTAAAATCCTCTTCGATTTCTTTCTTGGCATCTTTTTCCGAGATCTCTAACAGATTCGCATAGTCTTTATATTCTCCATGATAGTATGCATCAAGAGAACTTTGAACGTAAGATTTGGCATCGAAGTCTGGTTGTTTTGAACAAGCTGATAACAATATACATACTATAATTCCTATACTTATGCATAAAACACAATTCTTCTTTTGCATATTCTCTCCTTCGTATTTTATTGGTTTGCCAAAACTAATTGATTATATGGATTTAATAAATTATCATTAAAAGCTGAATTTTTCCATTCTATACATTCCACATATTTTTTCATTTAATTGCAAAATTGCAGTATTTTCTCCAATTCTTGTTTTGAAAATCCTTTAACTAATATTTCTTCGCCTTTCATATCGCATTTTATCTTCTTAAAATATTCCAATGCTTTATAAAAATCCACATCTCCTAATGGTTCTCCCTGAATGGGTACTAATAATATTCTCCATACTTTTACTTCTTGATCATCAACCTTTGCTCTAGGTTTACTATGAAAAATCGTATCTGTATTTTCTGTAAGTGGAAATACTCCAAATATATTATTATTACCAGAATAAAATTTTGCTTCTGCTCTATATGCATTTTCCCAATTTTTATTTAATCCTCTTAAAAACATATTTTTCTTCCTCCATTTCAACCAGTAAAACTTCACTTTTTTGTAAATTATCAAAAAGTATCTTCTCAAATTTTTTTCCGTCATTTACATAATTTCTTCCAGATTTATAAAAAGACACTTCTGGTATAAATTCCGTTCTTATACTTAAATTTATAAATTTTGCAAGCTGATCAAAATCAACTAAAATTTGTGGTTCTGGGAAATCATGCTCCTTATTAAATTCTTCATATTCTTTTATAAAACTCTTGTGTTCTGGCGTCTTAATCTTTTCACTCAATGGGGTATCTTTCAAAAATTTCATAACTATATGATACAAACCATGTATAAATATTGCCACCGTATTACCTAAAGACCGAATGTTTTTATCCATTCCATAAATATGTTCATTAATCCAATTACATTTTCCCATTGACTCACATAATTCTTGTAATCCGCAATTAATTCCATCTACATCTTTTTGATATAAATCATAGAAAAATTTTGCTAATTTCAAATCAAATTGAGTGCGTTTTTTCCCCATAAATGCACTTAATTCTGCTTGTGCTTTATTTCCTACTTCATTATCATGATAAGTCACAGCATAAAGCATATTATAAAAAGGTGCCGAATAACCGCAAGTAGCAGGTCCCTCCTTAAACGGCATAATTTTTTCCAACAAACTATAATCATTACATGAATAGGCGATTACTACTTCTATAAAATTAATTGTCTGTGCTCCACCACTATTCGAACGGTTTTGATAAATACAATTAAAACGATTTTCCTGATAAATTCCTTTCAACATATAATTCATATCGCCAGTTACAATAGCTTTATTTACTCCTTCAAATAAAATTCTGTTTTCACGCAACAAATTAAAATACATATTCCAAAAATACCCGTCTGCTTGTCCCAATTCAATTTTTTTCGTAAATTCATTTATTCCATTTTTAACATCATTCCAAAGCTTATCTGCACTAGATTCACCCATTATCTTTTCATATTTTTGTTGAAAACTTTTTGCACCTTTTATCATAACGTACCCCTTTCTTCTCCCCAGTGAGATGTTATATCCCACTGGGTATGTAAGACACTTTCTAATTATTTAATACTTTAAAATTCAAACTTCCATTCTTTTTAATATTATACAAATTTCGTTCATAATTATTACCAATGAGATTAGCTTTTTCTGTTCCTACCGCCTCTTCAAGACGCTTACCACCTATCCATTTCTTAGACATCTGTTTTGTTCCATCTTTCAGGGTACTTAATTTACTAGTATTATATTTAGCTTCACCCACAATGTACTCGTTTGTTCCTTTATTCTGATATACACCATCCAATCCTTGATGTCCAGCATCATTAAGACCCGTAACTCTATCTTGACTGATTCTTTCGAACCCAATAGAATCATAATACTGATCCATCTTCATTTCAGCATAATTCCCTTTTTGCTGATTTGTATACTGCACACCATCTTTTATTCCATTTTCAAATTTTGTTATCTCTTGTTTTTGCATTTCTTGAGCTTTTATTGTATCCCAATGTTTATTATATCTTGCAGCTTCATCAGCATCCATTAGTTCCGAAAAACTATTATATGCCTTGTTATCTTCCAGCAACTGGTTATTTTGTGATAAGTCTTTGGTTGCCATTTCAGTAATATGCCCAGGTTTAGTCGCACTTGAACTTCCCTTTACCAAATCTTTCACTGCACCAATTGCTTTTCCTGCACCATAAGTAAGCCCACCTAAAATACCACCAGAGATTGCTCCTGTCAATCCACCTGTTATGGTATCTTTCGCAATCTGTTTCAAGCTGTTTCCTGACAATCCAGAACTTATTGCACCATAGGAAGCACCACCAATTGCACCAGCTACAGCTCCTGAAACCATTGCTGTTCCTAAACCGCCCATTGCTGGCAATGCTGCCAGAACTGCTCCAGCTGCTAAACCGCCTGTTGCAGCAACCACAACACCTGAAACCACCATTGCCGTCACACCAATCGCTACATTCTTCCAGTTTACTTTACCCAACTGATCTGTAATACGATTTGTTGTCGTACACATATGTCGTACCACTTCTGAGCGGATTTCTGCCGTTCTTTCTGAAACATAGGATTTGAAAGATGTATAAGTTTTTCCAATTTTCTGTACCCCATTGCTTACAGAACGAATAAACTGACTTCCTCTGGATGTGATTTTTTGATATGTACTGCTACTGGTTACACGATTTTTCACAGATTGATATGTCTGTTTTGCATGTTTAGCTGCATTTTTGGCAGTTTTTGCTGCACCCTTCACTGCGTTAACAATAGTTTTTGCTGCTTTCTTAGCTGTATTTACTACTGTTTTGACTACCTTTTTCGCAGTATTAACGATTTTCTTGCCGACACTCTTGACTGCTTTCGCTGCTTTTTTAGCTGTACTCTTAATCCTGCTCCACAATGAATGTCCTGTCGGATCACTGTAATTCAACGGATTATTGGTTGTATAATCGTAGCGGTTTCTGGTTAATGGATTTTCTGTCGTTCCCAGGTCACTATCTTCAGTTGTAAAGGTTCCGTTCTCTGCGTTATAGTATCTTGCCCGCAGATACTGAAGTCCTGTTTTTACATTTGTGGACTCTCCATTGTAACCGTAATAATTGACTCCATCTGCTGTTCCTGATGTAAGGTTTCCATACGAATCGTACTGATAACTGTTCGTCAGGTTAGCATTTTCTGTCAGGATTCCGGTTACGCTGTTTCTTCCGTCATATAAATAATAACTGCTTTCTTCCGATTTATCAACGCTTACCCGTTCTCCGATTCCACTTTCTCCATAAGTATAAGCCTGACGGACTTTCTCGTCTGCTCCATACTCTGCAAGGACTTCTGTATTTTCACGATTGATATCGTTGATATACTCTGTCAATGTGTAACCTTTGGCATTTGAACCGCCTTTTACCAGAGATGCAAGCTGTTCTTTCGGGCTGTTTCCATCTTCGGTACGCTGGTTCTCCGGAATCAGGACTTCATCGCCATAGCAATCTTCCCATTTATAAGTGTTATCCAGTTCGAATACCCGGTTGTTATCTCCATCGTACATGGCTGCCATCAGGACTGTTCCACCCTGTTTTACTACTGCCAGACGATTTTCTGCTGTATATTCATAAGTGACCGGATCTGCACTGTTTGTCTTATCACATTCCTGGATCAGATTGCCATCTTTATCATAGCTGTAGGTTGTTCCCGGATCGCCCCAGATCTTTGCATTGGTCCGCTTGATGAGCTGGTTGGAATCATTGTACTTATAGTTATATTTTGCTTTGCTGACACCATCTTCGATCTTCTCGTAAGAGGTCCGGTTTCCAATCTTGTCATAAGTATAATTATGAACTGTCTTTTTACCGCCCTCTGCTTTTTCTGTACAGCGTGTCAGTTCCCAGTTGTCATCGTATTCATAGGTACGTGTCGTCTGGATCTCTTTTTCCTGATGCTCACAGTCTGCTTTGTCTGTCTCTTTCTGTGTATCGCCCCAGTTGTACCAGTCTTCCCAGCTTGGCGTCTTTCTTGTTCCAGCTTCCAGTTCCGTAGCTGTTTCTCCAACTACATATCCCTGATCATTGTACTTGTACTCATAAGTACTGATTACTTTGCCGCAGGAACCACAGGTATTCACAATCTTTGTGATATGATCTTCTGCATCGTAAGATACTTCCGTCTTTGTTCCATTACTTCTAGTAACTTCTGTCACACGATTCAGTGCATCATACTTGTATGTTGTCACCTTTCCGTTACGGTCTGTTAATTTTACGAGGTTATCATTTAAGTCGTATTCATAGCTGACCTTTGTACCATCCGGATACACGATTGCCTGCAGATTATCTGCGTCATCATAAACGTAGCTGACATCCTTTTTCGAACCGCTTGTCACTTTGGTGATTCTTCCGAGTGCATCGTATTCGTAACTGCTCTTGCCTGTCTGATCCTTCATGGATACCCGTTCCCCGGCACTGTTATATGCGTAGGTCACGTCCTTTTCGGAAGTCTCGCCTTTTGCGTCCTGATAAGATTTCTCCAACAGGTCATTCAGCTTATCGTAATCATACGTGGTTTTCTTGCCACTTGCCTGTGTATGTCCGGTCAGTCTGCCTTTTTCATCATAGTCGAATTTCTCTGTTCTTCCTGCCGGATCTTTGATGGATGTCAGGTTGCCTTCCAGATCATAAGTATAATTCGTTGTCTTATTTGCTGCATTGGTGAAGGTCACCAGGTTATCCATGTTGTCGTAACCGTAAGTTGTTACACCGCCAAGGGCATCGGTTACTTTGGTCAGATTGTCATTCTTGTCATATTCCAGACGGCTCTTTAATCCGGTCTTATCTGTAACAACCTGAATATTACCATGTGCATCGTAATCAAATCCCGTTGTGAATCCACGCTTGTCTGTAATAGAAGTTACCCTGCTGTCCTTATCATAGGTATAGGATTCCTTCTGACCCAGTGCATCGGTCTCTTCTGTTACACGATTGTCTTTATCGTAGACTGTCTTTGCAACATAGCCCATCGGGTCTGTTACAGATGTCACATTATAATTCTTGTCATATCCATAACTGGTCTTTCTTCCACCCGGTTTGGTGATCTCAGTAATATTTCCTGCCGGGTCGTAAGTATAAGCAGTTATCTTACCAAGCGGATCAGCTGCAGAAGTCATCTGGCCTGCCAGGTCATAACTGTAGGTATTGCTCCGTCCAAGTGGATCTGTCTCCTTCACCAGATTGCCATACTTATCATAAGAAAAGCTGGTTGTTCCATCCAGTGCATTGGTAGAAGACTTCATGTTGTGGAGCTTATCGTAAGTATAAGTGGTGGTACTCTTTAAGCTGTCGCTTTCTTTTACCACGTTGTCCACTTTATCATAAGAGAAATTCTTGGTATAACCCAGCGGACTGGTCATACTCTTCAGACGTCCGGCTTTATCATAACTATAGGTATACTCTCCGCCATTCGCCTGTGTCATCTTTGTGACATTGTCATTCAGGTCAACACTGTACTGTGTCTCATTTCCCTTTGCATCCGTTACAGAAATGACATTGCCATGCTTGTCGTAATCGTATTTGGTAACTGCTCCCTTTGGAGAAATCTGTTCCGTCATGTTACTCAGGCTGTCATATTTGTATTCGGTAATGAGTCCCATCGGATCTTTTGATTTGGTAAGATTTCCAATGGCATCATAACGGTATTCATTTGTTTCTTTTAACGGAGAAGTCTCCCCGATCTTGCGGTCCAGTTCATCATACTGGTAGGTTGTCGTATTTCCATTTCCATCTGTCTGGGATACGAGGTTGTCATTTTTATCGTAAGTATACTTGGTAACCGTACCGTTTTCATCGACAGATTCCGTCACATTATCATTTCCGTCATACTTAAAGGTGCTGGATGCTCCCAGTGGATTTGTCTGAGAGATAACCCGGTCTTTCTTATCGTAAGCGTATTTATATGTAGCTTCCTCTTCTTCTGTCATGGATAACTGGTTGCCGACTTTATCGTAGGTAAAGGTTGTTTTATGACCTTCCGCATCCGTTACCGCTGTAATGCGGTCCATAACATCATATTCATAAGATGTGGTACTTCCGTCTGCTTCAGTAAGTTTCAGGAGTCTGCCGTACTGATCGTACTTGTATGTTGCTGTCCTGCCAAGTTCATCGGTCTGTGTCAGTACATTTCCGGCACCATCATAAGTATAATCCATGCTGTTTCCACCATTGTCGGAGGAATGGATCAGGTTGCCTGCTCCGTCATACTGATAGGTAATTACGAGTCCCTGTGCATCCGTACATTTTACAAGCTGTCCGATGGCATCGTACTCCATCAGCACCTTGTCTCCTGTCGGCAGTATTATGGATGTGTTATTTCCCTCTTTATCATACACATAGCTGTACGCATTGCCGAGGGCATCTGTCATCTTTGTGCTGTTACCCTGTGAATCGTATTCGTAAGTAGTCTTTCCTTTCAGGGCGTCCACCGTCTGTTCCAGATTGTCGGTGGAATCATATTTCATTGCTGTAATGTTGCCCTTTGCATCGGTTGCCGATGTCATGTTTCCATTACCATCGTAAGTCATGGTACTGGTATTTCCATTTTCATCGGTAGAGGATACCAGATTTCCATTTAAGTCATACTTCATGGATACGGTATATCCAAGGGCATCTTTGGATGTAGTCAGATTTCCTGCCTTGTCGTAAGCATAAGTATCTGTTCTTCCCTCTTCATCGGTAGAAGATACCAGATTGCCTGCTTTATCATAAGTATATGTGGTAGTTCCACCTTCTGGGTTGGTTTCACTTAAGCGGTTTCCTGTATTATCGTAGGTATAAGTCCAGGTTCTTCCACTGTCATCTGATTTTGATACCAGATTGTCTGCCGCATCATAAGTATAAGTGGTAACTGCACCTAATTCATCTGTCTCTTTAGCGAGCCTTCCGCAGTTATCATATTCCTTGGAATGGCTGCTTCCATCTCCATAGGTAATCTTGGTTTCATTTCCTAATGCGTCATATTCATATTTGGTTATATTACCAACTGCATCTTTGGACTGAAGCACCTGTCCAAGAGAATCAAACTTGGATACGGTTGCATTTCCATTTCCGTCGGTATATTTTTTCAGATTTCCTGCTTTGTCATATTCATAGAGCTTTGTTCCAAAATCTTTATTACTCTCTTCTATGACACGTCCCATGCTGTCATACTTGTAAGTAATTGTATTTCCTTTTGCATCGGTTGCTTTGACCTGCTGATAATTCTTATCATAGGCGTAGCTGATCTGATTTCCTTTCGGATCCGTACCACTGGTCATGTTGTACATCTTATCGTAGGTATAAGTGGTAGTATTCCCCAGTGCGTCAGTACTTGCCGTAATATTTCCCACACCATCGAGTGTATAAGCGGTCACACCGCCATCGGCTGCTGTCTTGGAAATTAAATTGCCATTCGCATCGTAACTGTTCGAAGTGACATTTCCAAGTGGATCTGTCATGGTAACTGCACGATTCATCGCGTCATACGTGAATCCCCATGCTGCTCCGTTTCCATCCACATATCCGGTCATGTTCGGTCCGTCATACGAATATGTTGTTGTGACACCTCTGCCGTCTGTCTGGGATACCATACGATGTTTGTCATCGTAAGTATAGGTAATGGCTGTTCCATCCGGTTTTGTAGATGTGACCATATTTCCATTACCGTCATAACTGTAAGTAACCGTTGCTCCGTTATATCCGGTTGCACTGGTCAGCTTATTCTGCTCATTATAAGTATAGGAGGCTGTCTTTCCATCCTCTCTTGTCTCCGTTGCTACATTACCAAATGCATCATAAGTGTAAGTTTTTGTTCCGGCTGCTGTCGTTTCGGAAGCAAGCTGATTTTCTGCATTATAAGTCTTTTCACAGGTTGTTCCATCCGGATATTCAATGGATGTTGTGCGGTACTGATCATCATAATGATAAACGGTCTTATTTCCTTCGTTATCCGTTGTTGTAGTAGAACTTTTTCCGTACTTGAAAGTTGCCGTTCCTTTTTCTGCATCAGTCTGCTCTACAACTCTTCCTTCTTTATCGTAAGTATTCTTTACAACCGTATTGCCATTCTCATCTTTCCAGCTTGTCATACGGCTGTCATCATCATATTTGTACTCTTTTGTTGTTCCATTCGGATCTGTTACAGATATCAGATTTCCCTGCTCATCATATTTGTAAGAAACTTTTCCACCATCTGGAAGAGACAGTTCCTTGATATGCCCGAATTTATCCTGTTTTACCCCGAATGTTTTTCCGGATGGTGTGGTAATCTTGCTTAGATTATAATCATCGTCATAATCTAACACTGTCTTAAATCCATTCACATCCGTTACATAACGTAAAATTCCGTATTTATCAAATGACCAGATGCTCTGATCCGCATCTGTCAGTTCCCATCCGATGTAGTCATGGTCTGTATCTTTATAGCTGACTGCTTTTAAGTCGTATACATAACCATCCGGAGCAGTGTAACTTCCATCTTCATTCTTATCAAAGATCAGATAACTTCCGTCCCCTCTCATATACAGAAGGCTTCCGTCCTCCATCTGAGAAAGTGACTGGTCATAGTTAAAGCTCCATCCACGTCCGAACATGGAATGCTGGTCTGTTCCTTTGGAATTGTAGCTTCTTGTAATGGAGAATTCCCCATTCAGCTCATTCATCGTCGCATCGGACTGATCCATGTAGAAATTACCAGTATTTAAATTGACTGGTTCAAATCCAAATTCACAGTGCAGGCCTCTTCCCATCAATGCTCCGTCAATCCGCATCTTATCCTGATCGGTAAGCGGTGCAGGACTATATGGAACATTTGTCTGTGGGTTACGGATAAAGATTGTGTTGTTTGCGACTACCAGTGCATCCATAACCTGATTGTCTTTCATAATGTTCTTAAGCGGAACACCATAATATTTTGCAATCTTCGGGAATGTATCAAACTGCTTCACTTCATAAATCACAAAGCTGTCACTGGTCACTTCTTTTCCGGTTTCCAGTTTGCCATCAATTTCTTTCGATGCTTTTGCTTTTATTTTATAGAGTTTATCTTTTGTCAGTCCTGAATACAAAGCACTCTGCCAGTTGGAATCTTTGCTGTAATACTTATTCGCCTCCGGGAACTGCTTATTATATTCCGTGCTGTCTGGATAGGAATACAATGGTTTTGCATCTGTTTCGTGATGTTCTTCATTTTCCTCATCTGGAAGCAGATAATATTCTACTGTAGATTTGCTCTTTGCAATTCCGTCTGCAAATACGGCATCAAACTTCAGCTTTCCATTTGTATTCTTTTCTGTCATCGGGCGAAGCAGGATCGTTGTTTCATCCAGTGACATATCACGCAGATATGGATCTTCAGCCGGTGACCACTGGATGCTGAGTTTCGGTCCATAAACGGATGCCCTGTTATTCAGTACCTCACACTGCATAGAAGCTCCAAGGTTATTTGCCTCGGCAATGGCTACCAGTGCAAATCCGTTATTCGCATGAGTTCCCTGTACCCAGTCATTGACCAGATCTTTGACATCATAATTGATATAGCTGTTCCTGCTGGTACTTGCATTCTGTACATCCTGAAACGTAAGATTTACTGGTTTTGTTTTCCATGTGATGGAGGTGTTCCACGACTGATCCACACGATAAAGTCCAAACTGGGATGCACCACCACTGTATGCAGTTTTCTGACTGACTGCAAATGTTGCACTGTCAATTTTGGAATCTTTCGGAATCTGACTAAAATTCGAATTTACTTTGATATAAGTACGGCAGTTCTGGTGTGCTGTTCCAAATCCTGCAAGGTTTCCAGACTTAATACCATCATCAAATCCGACATACGGATAATTGTTATCTCCAATCTGACTGGTTGGACTTCCCTCTTCCACACCAATCATGTTAAAGGAACTCTTCTGGATCTCCACTGGTGTCGGATCGATTCTGACCGGATACTGACGTTCTTCTGCTGAAAGCCAGTCCATATCTGGTTTTACGGTCAGGATTGTTTTCCCATCTTCTTCCCGAAGTTCCAGAGTAATCAGGAAACTGATTTCTCCGGCAGCATCTTCCATAGACGGTGCTTCCAGAAGATACTTTGCATCTTTGATTGTTTTTCCTTCTGGATAAATGTATACCTGATTATCTTTTACTTCAGCCTGATATCCCGGAATCTGAAGTTCATATTCATACGATTCTCTGTCTGTTGGCTGCTGAAGTACGATATCTTCCTTAATGCTGGAATCCAGTACCGTATACTGAACATCTGCTCCTTCATAAACTTCATTATAAAGGATCGCATTGTCCTTAATAACGGAATGTGTATAATCTCCATCTACTGGAATGATCCCGATTCTGGTCTTTCCATTTTCAATCGTTACACCATTGTCTTCTGACATCTGTTCTGGAAGAAGAATGGCATAATCATTAGCCTTGTTCTGATAAACCTCCGTTTTCTCTTCCTTTTCTTCATCTGGCGATACGCTGCTGGCCTCCTGTGCTTCTTCGGATGCCGGAGTGTCTGCTTCTTCCGGCTTTACAAGAGTATTATCTACCAGTTCTGTATCACCATCTTCATTCTTATAAGTTCCGACATATCCACCATAAACGGTTGTATACTGCTTCTCTCCGGTCTTATAAGTTTTGGAAATGGCATCATAATCAATCAGTTCACCTTCCGGTTCTTCCGGAATCGGATAGTAATCCTGTGGTTCTTTCAACTCCACTTCTTTTTCCTGCGGATTTTCTTCTGTTTCTTCCGCTGGAGTTGTCTGTTCTTCCTGAGTCTCTGTATTTTCCGATGGTGTCGTTTCATTTTGTACGTCCGCATCAGACTGCTGACTCTTGTCTTGTTCTCCAGATGTGGAATCTGTTATCCCGGCTTCCTCTTCAGTCAAAGCCTCTGGTCTGGAGAAATCTGCATTCTTCTGTACATCCTCAATGGCCTCTTTTGCCTGTACAAAGATAGGTTCTGTTCCCTGTAGTGCCATCAGGAGTGCAAGTACTAAGGCTATAGCCGACTTTCGAAATCTCTTCATAGTCTCTTTCTCCCTCTTGTAATCTTTTTCTATAATTCCTTTACAAAATAACCGCTACCCTCCTTTTTTCTGACTTTGGCACTACTATAATCTAAAAAATCACAAAATTTTCACAAATGGTAAAAATGACCCTTGAGGTGGCAAAAATAGACGAAATGGGTTGAAAAAAAATAGTAAGACACCATCGCCTTACTATTTTTCATCTAATTTCATATATAATAATATTTTCACTTGAAAGGATTTCTCCGTATGGCAGATCTCCATCTGACCATGATACTTTTCTACTACGAGTTTCACATTCTGTAATCCTATTCCATGTCCTTCTTTCCTGCTTTTCGTTGTCAGATAAATTCCATTCTGCACTTTTGGTGTATCTTTTATGCTATTCTCAATCTGGATATTCATGATTCCTTTTCCATAATACATCTGAAACGATAATCTCCGTTCATCTGAAGCTGCCGCCCCACGAATGGCATTATCCATAAGATTTCCTACAACTATACTTAGATCAAATAATTCTTTCCCTATATGATTCGGTATTTCCACAGAAATCTCTGGCTTTTCAATTACTGATTTCACATCTTCCAAAATATAATTCAGCAGATTATTCATATTACGGTTTTCTGTATATAAATGATGACATAAGGCTGTTCTGGCTATATTCTCCATTTGTTTCAGATAAGACAGAATCTCTTCATTTCCTCCCGTTTTTGCCATCGCCCCTATCGTTATAAGATGGTGCTTGTAATCATGATGTATCTTATTCAGCCTGTCCTGTGATTTCATCATCATCTCCAGTTCTTTTGCATATTGACTCATCTGAAGCTTCATCTCTTCCTGTTTTGCTGTTTCAACATAACTTTTCTGAACCTCATCGTGCAGATAGAAAATAAATACATTGATAAACAGTAAGAATAATACAATCGTAGACCGCACACCTCTTCTGTCTGGCAGCAATATCCTGATACAGACTATAATGCTGATTACCGGGACAGAAAGCATAGCCAGCCAATGACTGTTCTTTATATAATAGCTTCTCTTTACATCCACTTTTCTTTCAATAATGACTTCCAGTAAAAAGAATATAAAATTTCCCATTACGATAGTTCCCGGTCCCATGTGATGATGTACCGGATTTCTTGCTACCGCATACCGTTGAAAAAACACGATTGGAATCCCATCACATAAAATTCCCATAATATATACCATAAGTGTATTCCAGACATGATGTTGCCAGTCTGCCTGATATGCTACTGTTATAATTAACAGAGCGATCAGCTCAAAGAGCAGATCTCCGTACATCGTTCCCCACTGCATACTTCCCCAGCAGGAAAGCAGATACGCACAAAAATATGCAAATAGCTTTTGTGTATCCTCATCTTTTGGATACAGGATGGTATTGTAACGGAACACAGTATAAATCCAGAATAATTTACTTGTCAGATAAGTGATCAAATGTATATTCATAATCTTTTCTTCTCCGTTTGTAATAGTCTTTCTCTGACCTTCTTGCGATTTGCTTTACTGATACTGAGACGTGTCTTATCTTTCATAACCACGTTGTCATATTCGTAATGCTCCACGTGTTCCATATTGATGAGATAGGACTTGTGAATCAGTAAGAAATATTCTTCTGTTATATCTGCTACATCTTTTAATTTTCCTCGATATTCATATTCTTTTTCCGATGTCACGATATGTACTCTTTTTCCCAGACTATAAAAATACAGGATCTTATCATAAGAAATTTTATGGATTCCTTTTGTATCCGTATATTCAAATATTTTCTTCCGTTCTTTTAACAGTTCCCGTAATTCACCTATCACCCGGAAAAGTTCTTCCTCTCGGATTGGCTTTACAAGAAAATCAAATGGATGAATGCGGAATAATTTCATAGCATATTCCTGATATGTTGAAATATAGGTAATCCGCAATTCTTTTCCATAATTTTTCTTTCGTATCTCCGTTCCAATATCAATTCCATTTTCATGTCCCAGACAAATATCAAGGAATAACATATCGTAGGATTCTTCTTCCAGCCTGTTAAGAAGCTGCTCCGCAGAATAGTATATTTCTACAGATATCTGACAGTCATTCGCTTTCCCATAATGGAGTAGCTTCTGTTCTAACCAATTACATAGGATGATGTCATCATCACAGATTGCAAGTTCTAGCATATTTTCTCACCCTCAGTCTTTCGTAACACGACAAATAAGGAAAAGAATCTCTTTCAATTCTTTTCCCGAATGGACATTAACAATTTTGTGTCATTTTTCTGGTGCAACAGCACCACTTCCTTTGCTGTCTTATTTTGCCCTCTATATAATAAACACTTGAGTAAGAAAAAACTGTCGCCATTTTATAATTTATTTATATTTTTTATGTTTTATTTATATTTTATCCAAATATTACAGCGATAACTAATAATGTCACCCCCTGCATTATTCTTTTTATTTTTAGCGTCATTTGATAAAACATCAACGTTTTTGATGGCAAAAAGGGAACCTGCAAAACCAGATTCCCTTTAAAATACATGCTCTTCTCTAAAAGGATGATAAATCCACCATCCTCTGCTTATTTTTAAAAACTTTTTCCTTTTTTACAATACTTATAAATATTAAATGGTTTTTCTTTTTTTTCAAATAAAATCCCTGTTGTTTTAATAATTTTTATAAGTTCATCCGACTCCATATCTGTCGTTTTAAATATAAATATTTTCTTTTCATTTGTTATGAAAAAAAAGAAGTTTTTATATAAGAACATTCTATCAATATTTTTAAATTCATAAATTTGATCTTCATCTATTTTAATTGCGTTTTCATCGATATCCACCGTTTCATATCCTGATCTACCCCAGACAAATTCATGAACATTTTTTTCAAAATTTTTACCAATCATTTGATACCAAATAATCCAAGCCACACAAGCCACACAAGTTCCAATCCCTATTCCAAACATCAAATAACTTTCCGACAGATAACAATTAATCGACAGTAAAAATTCTACAGGTGTAAAAATATAGATAATCATTCTACTTTTCTGTCTTGTTTTAAATAATTGATTAGGAATTATAAACCCAAGCGAAAGCATTCTTTCTAATTCTTCCCTATCCTCATCTGACACAATTGATTTAATATGCATTCTTCTTAATCCCCCTTTTGCCAGAGGTCCTCTTTATAAAATCGAACCTCTGGCCATTGTCTCTTTTATTCTTTTACAATTTACAGCGCTTGAATCAACAAACCAAAAACAGTACCTGCTCCAGCTGAAAATAAAGCAATAATTGACGGAATTGCATTTACAACTAATGCACCCGCAAGAACTAATATTACGGCTCCTGCCAGTATATTACTATGCTCTTTTGTGAATTCTACAACATTAAATTCAAGACCACTATTAGAATTTAATGTCATTGTAAAAATCAAAGCAACCGATATTGTCCACTCTTTTTCCTCTTCTGGCAGCAAATCTGATGTACTAAATACAATGGAAAACTCTACACTATTGGCAAAAACATTATTTATTTCAAAAGCAATATTACCAGATTTAACCGATAAAGCAATTTTTTCTATCGTATTTCCAAAGTTATCTGCTCCCTCTATACCTGTATCTGATAAATTTGATGAAATCTCCATAATTTGATTTTTGCAAGTTTGTGTCAATTCTCCATCATTTCCTATATCCACTTTTATATTATAAATTTTACCAGTTGAACTTTCAAGCGATGTGGATATTTTAGTAGAAATATCAATTGCTCCTTGAGGACTCATCATTGTTCCCAGTGAAATTTCCTTATCATACTCCACACCCACATCCATAATTTTATTCAGATAACCAAGCGGCTCCATTACATTATAGACATATTGATTTCGTGCTATTTTTACCTTTGCCCGAAGATTTTCTTGCGCTATTTCCTCATCTGTTTTTGTCGATACGGCATCGAACTTTTTAAATCCAGTATCTCTCCCTGAATATGCATCTTTATCCAGTGGGAACGAAGGTGATGAAGAAAATGAGTTCAACTCACAAAATTGATCAAATGCCCAGTTCTTCGGCATCGAATATCCCAAATTACAGCTAAATCCAGTTGACATATCTGCCACAAATGATTTACTTGCCAATCCTGCTTCATAAACTTTAGTACATACATATCTTGGTGCATAAATGCCGACTTTATAATTTTTATCATTTGTCGAACTGAAAAAGATCATGTGAATCTGTTCAAAATAAGGTATAATAAATGTATCAATCTGATATGAATAACAATCAAAATCCACTGCAAAGTATATAGTCGTTCCACTTGGTATACCGATTCTCTCGGCTGCTAAAATTGCTGTCTGTGCATCAACACTTCCCTGGGACGGATCCTTAAAATAGTTTAATTCATATCCTCCATCCTGATATATCGGGAATACCGATAATCCTGCATTTTCAATGTTTTTCACTTCTGTTGATGTCAAATATTTCGGTGTATGTTCTTTTCCAACAGAACCTGTCAGATAACGTCCTACATGAGTATACCCTGCATTTTTTATATCTAATGCCTGTTGTTTATTTAATACTGTTGCACAGTCACACGCTTTTGCTGCCCTGTTTGTATCGCCTTTACTCGTAAGCAATGATTTCATAGTAGAAACATTTACTTTTCCTTTTGTTACAAGTCCAATTCCTGTCAGACCATAAAACTCCTGAAATTCTGACACCTTTGACTCTGTAGTCGAATCAAACACGCCATCGAATCTTCCCGGATTATATCCGTTAAAATATAGTCCGTATTGAGCAATCTTATTAAATGGAACATATTTCGTCGAGTTCTGTCCGTTCTGTAATGTACCCGGAAACGCATTTGTTGTTGCATCGCCAAAATTAACTGAATTCAAATCTGTAATTAATTCAGTTGTAACTCCTTCAGCCGCCTGCAATGCACCAACTAAAGACAAAATTGTCTGTCTTGAGGCAATTCCATCACAAGGTCCAACACCAATAACATCTGACCAGTCACTATTTAATTGCTGTTGAATAAGAACAATATTGGAATCCCCACCAGAAACCTTTGTAAACCAGTTTAGGGATAACAATCCAGACCAAACTTTCCAATCAATTTTGCCCGTAACTTCCAGTCCTGCATTTTCCTGCATCTTTTTAACTGCATTTACTCCTGATGTATAATAAATTCCAGTAATTCCTCCAGCAGCATATCCTTTGCAAAACAGAGCACACTGAACCAAGCATATATTAACCTGCGGAGTATCATTCGGATCCATTTTTGTAATAATGGCTAACTTCTTCATGGTATTAATAGTAAGTGGTCCAACCGTTCCTGTAATCGTTGAGATTCCATTCTGAATCTGAAATGCACGAATGATTCCCTGCATCACGGCTGTTCCGGTCTTTCCATCTTCATCCAGTTTTACCCAATCCTTATGTCCACCAAACATCGCATTTAAATATTTTTGTGCTGCTTTTACATTCTGATCACTCATATTCACTACCTCCTAATTCAAGTCAATTATAAAGATTTCTAACTCTTTATATGTCTATCACTAAAAGTTACAATAACAATTTATCAATCAACTGTGCCTATTTTGTGACTATTTTCCAAAGCATTCATTAACTCCCTTATAAAATCCTTAACAAATTATGAAAGAAACCATCAATTTATCACCCCATATCCCATTATAGAACTGTAATCTACTGCATAATTTCTCTGCCGTACCTGATCACTGGAATTTCCCTCAATCGTGTAAACTCTTCCACCTTCACACTTTTCTACTATTCCTACATGATCCGATGTTCCATCATGATCCCAGTCAAAAAAGATGATCATTCCAGCTGTCGGAGTTGTTCCGCCACTCTGCCACTTATTCTTTCCCTGAAACCAGGACACTCCATCACTGCACAATGAGAATTTAGGAACATTCCCACTTGCAATCAGACCGCTCTGATCCGCACACCAGCTTACAAAACAGGCACACCATTCTACCCGACTGTCAAATCCGTACCAGCTCCAGAACTTCTGACCGCCACTGTTTCCAAGCTGCCCCATTGCAACCGACACAATCTGCTGATTACCAAACAAACCAGCAAACAGGCTGCCACCGGAATAATACCGCATCACATGGGGAACGTATTGGGGATCTCCGTAACTGCTCCATCCATGCGAAGCTGCCTGTTCCTGTGAAAACTGCAATGCATTGGCTTCTGTATAACCGCCTCTTTGCAATGCCCATCCTATGTAGCCATTTCCATAGTTATATCCCTGCCATGCAAGTTTCAGCTTGTCCAGATCCTGTGGACTGCTGCATCCTGCCTGTCTGATACAGTCTGCAAAGGTCTGTACTCCAACCTCTATCGAATAATCCGGATCAGTAATAGAACCAGGAGTGTGTGGGAATCTTGTATTATATGGACTTTCCGAACACTGCATCGGGTCTGTTCCCCTGCCTCCAGATTCCTGCATCATGATGGCCTGTATCGCAGACACATATTCCGGAATGCCGTATTGGGATGCATACTGCTGTATCACAGAAGTATACGCAAGCACTTCTTCACTTAGGGATTCGGAGCTTTCCGAATTACTGCTGAAAGCTGCTCCTGCAATGATTCCCACAATCAGAATAAATACCAGAAGAAATGCACTACCTCCGGCAGCAATCCATTTTCCCATTTTTTCAAGAGCTACTACCCCTTTTTGAATCGCTGCTGTAATTCCCTGTACGGATAACTTTGAACCCTTTCCAGTTACCTGAAGGACTGCTTTTCCACTTTCTGCCGATGCCTGTGCTGACTTTCTTGCCATCTGGGCTGCTCTTGCTTTCTGCATCGCCTGAAGACTTTTTTCCATCTGCTGTTTCTGCATGGATGCCTGTGTCTTTATTTTTTCTTGAGACAGACCGGATACTTTTACCACTCTCGGTGCTGCTTTCACCTGCCGTTTACCATTCTCCTTGGCAAGTGCTGCCTGCTCCGGTTTCAACTTGATTAATTTCTTTCCGCTTTCTGCCCCCTGCTCCATTGCTTCTTCGGCAGCTTTCGCTTCTTCCTGTCTGCTTTTTCTTTCCTTTATCTTCCTGTAGGTCACTCCAGCAAGTTTTTTTCCACCTTGATATGTGGTTTTCCCTATACTTTTTCCTGCCACACTCGCCGCTCTGTACTGTACGGATTCTATTTTTTCAGTTCCATACTGTGTTGGGGATTCTGACTGCCCACTGCTTTTTTCATGTAGTTCCCTTGGCTTTTCTTTTGCTTCCAGAACCGCTGAGCGAACCAGTTCTTTCGGAAGTCGGGCAGCCGGATTTCGAATCTTCGGATTCTTATCCCTTACCCGTTCCTTGATATCTTTCATCCGGTCACCCTCTTTCCGTATCTCTTATCTCATCGGGCAACATCCCGATGTTTCTTTTTTTCCTGCTGTTTCTGCAACTGCTCCACCTGTCTGATTGCCTCATTTACCAGTGGATGTTCGTTGTAATATGGCACAAGCTCCAAATCACCCCTGTCTTTTGATGACAACGGCAATGGATATTCCATATCCGAATAAATTGATTCCGGATCATGGATAGAAAACTCAATAGCCGGACACATATTGGCAGATGTTCTACAATACTTCTGGTACTTTTTATATGCCTCTTCCAGCGTTCTGCATTTTGTATATTCTCCTAAATCATGGAACTCACCGCACTCTGCAGCATAAAAAGTTATCGTTACTTCTTCTTTTTTCTTCATTATGATTCTCCCGGTTTTGTTGTCATTAGTTTATAAAGGTCTGTATTCTTTGGGAACGTATTCTCAAATGGTACGATATTTCCAGAGCAACGGATCAGACCACTGCCAACCGATACATTTGTAATATAGGACAGTTGGTTTTCGGAAATATTCAAAAGAGCTGCCAATTCTTCCCTGTCTGTACTTGCCTGATTCAAAAGAATCAAAAACTCACTGTTTGCCAACATCAGTCTTGCAGTGTCCGATTTCAGAAGTTCCTCAACATTTTGGGTTAAACCTGTCACGAATCCATTGTATTTTCTGATTCTCTTGTACAGTCGGTAGAAGAAATTTGCACTGTATTCATAGCGGAATAACAGATAGAACTCATCGGCAAATATCCATGTCGTTTTTCCTTCTTTCCAGTTCTGAATTACCCTGTTAAAAATACTGTCTAAGGTAACCAGCATTCCAAGAGGCATAAGTTGTTCCCCCAGTTCCCGGATATCGTAATCCATGATCCTGTTCTTCTTATTCACATTGGTCGGCTGTGCAAAGGTGTTCAGGCTTCCATTGATAAAAAGTTCAGATGATAATGCCAGTCCTCTTGCCTCTTCTTCCGGCTGCAACATCAACTGTCGGTACATATCTTTCAGTGTCGGAACTTCCCCTGTATAACCACTTCGGATATAATCCCGGTACACATCTGCAGCACAGCGGTCCAGAATCGACTTTTCTTTTGCCGACAGGTTTCCTGCTCCAACCAACTGTTCAAATACAGACAGAATAAACTCCGATTTTTCAATCAGTGGATTCTTTTCATTTCCGTAGGCTGCGTCCATATCCATTGCATTCAAGTGATTGTCTGATGTCGCAGATACTTTTACAACCTGTCCACCCAAGGCCTCTACTAATTTTGTGAATTCGGACTCCGGATCAAGAATCAGGATATCGTCATCGGTACTCAATGCCAGATGCACAATCTCTTCTTTTGCTGAAAAGCTCTTTCCTGATCCACTGACACCCAACCGGAAACTGTTTCCATTCATCAGTTTCTTCCGGTCGGCTACCAGAAGGTTCTTGCTGACTGCATTCTGCCCATAATAGATACCTCCCGGCTGCAGGATTTCCTGTGTATGGAACGGGATTAAAACAGCCGTTGATTCCGTTGTCAGTGTACGCAGGGCATTGATCTTTCGCAGTCCATAAGGAAGCACTGTATTGAGTCCGTCCACTTGCTGCCACTTTAATGTTGCCATCTGACACAGATGCTTTCTTGCGATTGACAGAATCAGTTCCGTATCGGAATCCAGTTGCTTTTTGCTGTCTGCCAGATGTACCATTGTCAAAATCCCGAACATCATACGCTGGTCTCTGGTTGTCAGATCATCGAGCATTTCCTTGGTTTCTTTTCTCTGAAGTTCCATATCGTATGGTACGATTGCCGAGAAGTTATTATTAGCGTTCTGCCTTCTCTGCCAGTTGGTCACGTTAGTTTCCACACCAAGCAGTCGGTTCTGGATTTCCCTTACCGCTTCATCCGTAGGGACTGGCAGGATATCAATCGACAACATCAGATTCCGGCTGAAGTCACACAGTTCTGAAATCATGTCATCTTTAACATAACTTGCATAATCCTGCATATACAGGACTCTTCCGTACCTGTCACCGATTTTAAAATGATCACGTTCAAATTCCATAGAATCCGGACACATCCAGTCCTTGAAACTTGTTCCCTTCTTGGCAAATTGTTTCAGATCAAATGGGAATGCCTGTGGGACATCTCCCTTGAAGAAATCCCTGAAAATCTGTAGCCGGCTCTCTGCGTCCAGTCCTTCTGCTGTGGACGATAACTTTGCCAGATGTGTTACGATGTCTGTTCCGATACGTGCAAAATAGGTTCTTGCATCATCAATCGATCTTTTATGTACACTGACGGTCAGATACCGTTCCTGATAGATGCTGTTGTTTGTTCCTGTAATCTTAGACAGGAGCATTTCGTTGTATTCTTCCCGATAGTGGTCCAGTCCATCTTCCTTCATTGGAAGCAGAATAGACTTTTCGAATTCTTCTTTATTGATTCTCCGGTTATTGATGGTAATTTTGGCAGAAATGCCGGAATCCAGTGAATTTAAGAGTTCAGAATAATCCAGAAACATTTCTGTCTTATTGTCCTTACTCGCAATATAATAGTTGATATCTGTAAAACGATATGTTTTTGAGAATTTCGTTCCCTGTTGAAAAATTCCATCCGGCCAGATTCGCTGGATGGGAATTGCCTGTTGGACGGATTTCGGAACTTTGAAGCGTTCCTTATCCATCCGAAGTGCCTGACTTAAGGTTTTAATCAAAGGCATCACTCCTTCCCTTGCGTTTCTTTCTCTGTTTTGCTTCTGCTTTTTGCTCCCGCTCTTTTATGATTTCTGCTCCATCCTTTTGATTCTTTTCTCCCAGCGAGATGGTCTTCTGCATGCAGGAGTAGTAGATATCTTCCGACTGAAACACCAGTTTCTTCGGATACAGCAATTCGGATTTGATCACTGCCCGTAAAAACTGTTCGGCTGTCATACCATGATATTCGAAAAAGCCACAGGCAGCAAATGGAGCAGCACCAAGCACACACAGCCATCCGGTTATTTCCTGTCCGGTAATATCACGCATTCCAAAGTAAATTCCGACTGCTGTAAGAATCGCAAGAACAGAACACACACATTGTCTCAGGTCCAGTCCCATAAACATGGATTCCTGATAGTCCCTGATTTCTTTGTTCATCTTTACTTCCATAAATTATCGTTCCTCTCCCCTGTTTTGTTTCTTCGTTTTCTGTGGTTTTTCTTTCGGTACTTCTATCCCGGCAAATCTACAATGTTCTGCAACGCCTTCCGGATCAAATTCCGCAAGTCTTGCTAGATCAAACGCTACCTTCTGATAGGTTGCATATCCTGATCTTCCTGTTTCATTCAACACTTTTCCAAGTTTATGTTCCTTGATAAAATGAAGCATATCCTTGGTAAAATCTCCTGTTATAAAAGCCTCATTTGGCTCTAAGAACTGATAGGGCAGATTAATGGTTACATCTCCAAAATCTTCCCATTCTCTCCCTTCCTTATGGCAGAGTCCTACATATAAATTTCCATTGTTCCGATAAGAGCTCACTCGTATCGCTACTGTCTCACGTCCGAACTCCCAGTTATATCTTAATGTTTTCTTTGTATCCATATTTTTAACCTCCAAGTCCCATCATTTCTCTGACAATACGGTCAGATGCCTTAATTGCTCCAACCAGCACCAGTAAATTGAATACCAGTTCTCCTACATAGTTCCACACGATTGTAACTGCACTCACCCCTGTATCCCCTACTGCCGGAGGGCTTGCGGCATAGGCAGAATAGATGATACATGCCAGTGCAATGATCGCCCCTTCCAGACACACACCCACATAAGAACGGAGAAAGTTCTTTCCGATGGATTGTGTAGGTTCTCCTGCAAAAGAGGAGATCGGGATCGGGGCGATTGCGGTATACATATAGATCTTGAACATCCTACCATACACCGTCAGGATCATGACAAACGACAGTACTGTGATCAGCAGACTTCCAAGCAGTGTCACGATCCATAATGGGATAGATTCCAGCATTCCCACACTTTCGATCTTATCTACGATCTCTGTTGGCAGTTCGGTCACGCTTCCTGCCATGCCTGAACCACTCATTACCGTGGTCACAATTCCCTGCACAATGGAAAACAGTGCCTGCATCAGCTCCATCCCATAGGTGATTGCCCCCTGCGCCAGTGCAAACCGGATAAATGCTTTTAATACGTGTTCCGGTTTCTTAAGGTCCGTAAAACTCCCACAGGTTTTGATGATCCCGGCTGCGAAAAACAGCACCAGCAGTCCATAAGCGATGGCTGTCAGTGCATCATTGATATTGATCATAATGCGCCAGATACCGCCGCCTTTAAAAGTTGCCGGATTTTCGGTAAGCAGCGTCCAAAGTTCTGCCATCTTTTCACTCCATGTGGATAGTGCCGAGTTCAGATTCTGTACAATCCAGTTATCACTCAAAAATTCTCACCTCCTAGAAAATGGTTTTGAATACAGGAGCGCCTTTCGGCACTCCTGCGGTTTCCTTCTATCTTTTTTCAGAGGCTTACGCCATGATCAGATCCAGGATTTCTTTGGCGAACGTAATAATCACGCCTCCGGCCAGTGTCAGAAATCCATTTGCCCTCTGGCTTGGATCATGGCTTTTCAAGGACAGTCCTACCTGCACCACTCCAAATCCAAGCAGAATCAAGCCGATGGCACGAATCAGCGAGAAGATGAATGTAGACAGGTTATTGATAACGGACAACGGATCTCCGGCTGCGAATGCGGTCGTTGCTCCGACCGTTACGGTCAGTACCAGTGCCATATAAAGACTCATCCACTTTTTCTGTTTTCTCCCCATCGGCATCGGGGTTGTCATTTTTTCAGTTGTATTCTTTTTTGTTCTATTTTTTTCTCCTGTGAGAAGTTTCTTCAATACACATCACTCCAATCCATCAAAAAACTGCTATTCACCAAGAATGTCCTCGGTAGACAGCAGTTCGTAGTCGTCTAATCTGTTAATGTCAATCTTTAGGTCGTCGTGAGCCAGTGGTGTTTTCGCATAATCATAAGGCGATGCACCACCGTCCTCTGTGTATCTGAAATTCACATGCTTTTTTAAATCATATTTATCGTCCATGATCGGACGCTCCCCACGAATAAACAAAATCGCTTTGCGGTTATCTAAAAGCCGTATTTCATCCGGTGTTAAAAGTTCCCTTCCAGTCTGCTGATAATTCACCGAATAGCTGCCGCTACGCCCTTTTGTCTGTCCGTAGGTATTGGTATCCAATGTCTCTTTTCCCAATAATTCCGAGACATACTTATGTCCTTCTTTTTCATTTCCACCCAGATATAAAAATTCATCGCAGTTACCGATAAGGCTCTCATACGAGTCTTTAAACAAGGCTTTCATCTGTGCAATGTTCTGGATGATGATACTGCAGGAAATCCCTCTGGAACGCATGGTTGCCAGAATCTTGTCAAAATCATCCGGCAAGGCTACGTTTGGCCACTCATCCATAATGCAGTGTACCGGAATTGGAAGCTTTCCTCCGTACTTCCGGTCTGCCACATAATACAGTGTCTGAAACAGATTACTGTAAATCATGCCGACCAGATAATTCATACTGGTGTCGGCATCCGGAATACAGCAAAACAGTGCTACTTTCTTCTCCCCGATGCTGTATAAGTCCAGTTCGTCTGTACAGGTCAGGTTGGCAATCTGTTTCAGGTTAAAAGCTGCCAGACGGACACCAACCGAGATCAAAATAGACTTTGCGGTCTTTCCGGCCGCCTGCTTATAAATGGCATACTGTTTGACCGCAATACTCTCTGGGTCCCGCATTTCCAGTCTTTCAAACAAAATGTCCAATGGTGACTGGTAATCCTCATCATCTTCTTTGACCTGTGCGCTTCCAAGCATTTCCATGATCATCGGGAAGTTCTGTTCTTCTGGTGGAGCTTCATGCAGCAAATACAGCATAAGTGCCTGTAAGAGTGCAGTCTCAGACTTCTCCCAAAACGGGTCTGAGCTCTGCGCTCCCTTCGGTGTTGTGTTGCGGATCAGGTTATTAATCAGCTTCAGTACATCCTTATCATCCCGGACATACGCAAACGGGTTATAACACCAGGAAGTCTCCGGATTGATCAAATCAAAAACCCGGACTTCATATCCATTCCGTTCCAGAACACCTCCTGTTTTGCGCAGAAGTTCCGCTTTCGGATCTGTGATCACCATCGAGCAGTTGCACTGCATGATGTTCGGAATCGCATAGGTCCGGCTCTTTCCTGCCCCGGAACCTCCGACTACCAGCACATTTAAATTTCGTTTATGCTTATATCCATCCAGTCCCATGCGGAAATGCTGTGTCAGAAGCAGATTATTCGTGTACTGCTTTTCGCAGTAACGTCTGCAGATTTCGGACACGTTGCCCCATTTTGCGGAACCATGTTCCACGCCTCTTCTATAATTTCTTTTTTGGGATTCATAAATACCAATGCCTAAGAAATAGGCTGCTGTGAATATCAGAATACATTTGAACGTATACGGTGTATACGTGATAAAAAACGGCTGTTCGAGTTTTTCGCTCAGCGTTTCTAAGATTTGAATAAAATTCTTATCCGGTGTAATGGCACAAGCGGTAATCGCTGCCGCCCACCAGACAAATGGCAGAAAGACAAGATACAGAACCCAGTCCTGCTTTTTTGTACTTATCTCTGCAAGTCAGATTCTCTTTTCTTGCGTGGCTTTTCTTCTGGATGTCCCTGTCCTTCTTTCTTATGAAAGGAATCCACTCCCGGTATCAGTGAGAGACTTCTGCCGTTGTCCCACTTAACACCGAGCTGGCCTGCATCATCCACATACTGCACAGTTCCTTCCAGTCCCTGCGGCATACCCGCTTCTCCGTCCATCGAATTCAGACAGATTCTTGTTCCTGCCGGATACTGTTCTCTAAGTCTTGCCACTTTTTCTCTTGAATAAATGACCAATCAACCACTCCTTTCTCTACCAGAACATGTGTCTGGTGGTATTCGGTTTTGCAACCTGAATAATGATTTTATCTATTCCATCACTATATCTTCCGGCTGCAAGATATTTACTTCTAAGCCTGTTCAGTGCCTTACGGATCTGCCTTTGTTCCCCGGCTGTAATCTGCAGCCGTTTCTGGGCGAGGTCGTATTCACTTACTTTTTTCAGAAGAGCTTTCGTTTCTTCCAAACATTCATCCTGCTCACTCTGTGCCTGCAGCTCATCATTCAGTGCCACCACGAACATGTTTTTCATAATGTTATCCATCTTCAAATAGTATTTTGTCATCTGGCTGACCTCCTTTTTTTGTTACACCAACCATATCACAAGACCTCCGTAATAGCTACTCCAACCGTTCAACTTTTTCACTTTTATCGTTCCGGCTGGCTCTTTGCTTTTTTCTCTTTTCCGGATGCTTTTTCAGATGGTTTTTCATCCTTGGTTTCCGGTATTTTTACAGGGTCTCCGATTGCGAACTCATCGGTTATATACTCCTGTTCCTTTGCACCAAAATTGCGTTCGATATGGTTTCGTATACTGTAGGAAGCCTGACGGACATCATTTAAAAAGTCTCTCAGTTCCTGCGGATCTTTCTTTCCGCATTCATTCCTCTGTGCAATATACTCCAGATTGAATCCGGTAACATCCACACCATAACGTTTCGCAATCACATAGGCTGCACAATAAGCCTGTGCACTGACTTTCTGTCGGCTGTAGGTTCCGGTATGCTGGTCCAGTGCTGCACACGCCAGTTCTCTGTTCAGTGCATGGAATGTCGTTACTTCACTCATTCCGTTGCGGATATAAATGGTACGGTATCTCGGATTGTACTGGGCCTGCACTTTGTCTGGCAGATCATCCTCAATCTGCACACGTACCGACTGGTCTTTTAAGACAGTTCCTATCAGTTCTGTCAGACTTCGCTGAGGGCGTTCTTCCAATGGCTTTCCTGACATCTGACTGATGTCAAATCCTTTTCCGATCGTATACCCTCTCCGCATTTCACCGTCTTTTTCGTATTCAGTGGAAATCATATAAGTAATGCCATGCTCCCCTGCTTTTACTGAACGGTGTTCTTCTCTCCAGCGTTCATAAGACCTTACTACCTTAAAATCTGGATGCTGTCCGTAAATCAAAAGCAGATTCGGAGTTCTCTGTGTATTACACTCTGCCATAAAATCCAGAAAGCCTTTCAGTTTTTCTCCATCCTGAAAAACTCCCTGTGCCTGTGAATCTACTTCAGCCCATACCTCTTCTCTTTCCTGCTGCTTCTTGGCTGCATATTCTTCCTTTGTCAATTTCTGTTCTGGAACCTGCTGTTCTTCCGTTCCACCTGAAATCATATCTGTTAAATCCATATACATTACCTGCCTTTCGTTTTCATATTCTTACGTTTCTTCCTGCTCTCTCTGGCATTTTTCCGTCTGTCCGGCCTCTTACGTTTCTCTTCCTGTTCCTTACGGATATCTCCGAGTTCTTTCCGCACAGATGGTTTTTCATTCTTTTCTTCCCAGCTAGTTTCCCGACCGGAAGAAATATTTTTGTTGCGCGAGAAAGGTTCGGACGGATTCTTTGCTTTCCCCTCCTGCGCATGTGTAAAATTTCCTTCCGGGAAAGCCTCATCCCCGATCTGGAACATTTCTTCCGCATCATCCAGTTCAAATTCTATCTTGCCTTCCGGCAGGACAACGGTCTCTGTCCGTACATTCTCCCCGGTTTCTTTTTCCATCTGGTTCTCTGCCTTTTCCGGTGCATTCTCTTTTTCCACTGCTTCTGTAACCATAGAGCCTGATTCTGCTTTTACAAAATCCAGATTCATCCGGTCTAATACCCGGTTCATCTTTGCTGCATCATCTGCAAATACCATGACCTCTGTCTGATCCGGATTCACCTTATCTTTGATGACAACATATAAGATACCTCTCGCTTTGGCTTCTTTCGCAAATTCTTTTAAGCGGTCACCCGGAACGGTAAAAAATTTCATCGGGCGCTGTTCCTTTAACATTCTGGTAAGCCTTGTTTTCCCTCTTGTCTTTTTCTGATCCTTTAAGGCGGCCGCAATAAAGACTGCCACATGCTTTGCCACATTTCCGGTGATCTTCAGCGAATACTCCATCCCTTCTAGACTGTACCGCACTACCTGATCTGCCGGTTCTGCTCCGTAATTCATACTTATCTCACCTCCTGACTTTCTTTGTGTTCCACACGTTTCTCATTCTGGTTTTGTTCTTCTGCCTTTCGAAGTCTTTCTTCGATTTCCAGTGAATGCTTTTCAATCCGGACGGTCATACGGACTTCTTTTCGGAGTTTTTTTAATTCCTCATTGATTTCGGACAACCGTACTTTTCCGCTGTCTTCCCTGCCATTCCGATAGAGCTTTCTGCGTTCCTTCATCAGTTCTGAAATCTGCTTTTGTAACGGCTCACGGTATGTGGCAAGCTGTTCTCTGGTCGTAATGTCATGCTTCATTAAAAACTCAATCTGTTCAATCCTCTGATCCAGTTTCCGAATATCCTCTCTGATGGCATACGGACTTCTTCTCGGTCTTTTTGGCAGTACTCCCATCTGATATAGATAGGAATAATATAATGCCTGTATCCCGGTCAGTTTCCTCTTTGGAGGAATCTGCACCGTCTTTTGATAGATGCGTTTTACTTTTGGCTGTAAGATCTGTCCACGGATCTCCTCTTCGGAATAGTTTTTTCCAAGAGACCGTAGCCGGATGTACCGTTCCATCCCCGGAGCCTTTAAAGCGACATATTTCCGGTTCAGTTTCCATGTGTATCCACGCTTTTCCATTTCTTTTAAGAATTGTGACCAGGAGTAGCTTTCCTGTACAGACTCCCTGATATCCAGACGGATCGCACTTCTCCATGTCGGTTTCCCTTCCTGTTCCGCTTTCCACTGTACATAAGGGATTGATTTTTTCTGGTCGGATTCAATGATAGACAGACCATATTTTCTGCACAGCTCATCGGAGATCTTCCGGATCTCCGTATAATAACTCTTGGCATTACTATGGTACTTATGTCCGTCCACCATGCTTACAGAATTCCAGACAATATGATTATGATAATGTCTGGTATTCAGATGCGTTGTGATAACGACTTCATACTGTCCCTTTAAGAGCCGGTCTGCCAGTTCCTGTCCGATGAGATGTGCCAGTTCCGGTGTCACCTCACCTTCTGCAAAACTCTGTACCAGATGGTATCCTTCCACACCGCCCATCTTATGGAATCTCTTTTTTGTTGCCACCATATCTGCATACGCATTTTCATTGGTACATCCGATGGTATCTTCGAAGACCGCCTGTTCCGTCTTTGTCCGGTTCATGGCATAATCAATGGCAGCCTCCAGAGAGTCTGCTTTCTGTGTGGTTTTTTCTTTGTCTTTCACATATTCGATGGAACGGTCCAGGCGGTGGACGGGGATAACACTTGTATAAGCCATCTGTCATTACCACTCTTCCTTTACCAGATGCCATATCTCTTTGGTAAGCCGGAGCATTTCCTGCACACTCTGCTCACTTGCCATTCCCGAAGCATTCGCAACATGGGCAAGCTGGTTCGCATTATTGCACAGACCCGCTATCTTCCTAAGCAGTTCCGGGTGATGCTCACAGGGTTTTGCGTGTACCTGTGCTCCTAAGATCAGCGAACGCATAAACTCTTCCCGACTCAGTCCGCTTTTTTCCACCTGTTCCTCCAATTCCCTGAGTTCCCTTGCATTTAACCGCACCGGGATCACATGGTTTCGTTTTCGCATTGCATCACCGTCCCTTCTCTTTTCTCTTTCATCATATCGCCAAGCTCCTGATCCGACCGTTTCGCAGTTACCATGCAGCAGGTCACCACGACTCCGAAACAACCTCCACACATCAATGCGATCATAATCATGACTCCGTCTCTTAACATAGCTTATCCTTCCTTTCCATGTTCATTTTATATTCGGGGGATTGGGGTTCTCCCCAAAGTGCGTTTGGATATCCAAACGCTATGCTTGCAAAACGAGTACCACCAGTTTCTGTAGCACCGGATTAACTCGATTCTGATTTATTTTGATTCTTTTATCTGCACCAGTCCATCAAGTGTTGTACAAATGATATGGAGTCTGTCTGCCATACTGATTTCGGTATTCATTGTTCCTGTCACTTCTTTCCCACATACAACTACCATCCGGCATCTCCTCAAAAGAATATGGGACATTCTTCCATATCCCTGCATATCTTCTGCATCGGACTCTTCCAAGAATGGTGAGAATACAAATCTCGGACAGATTGGTACATACCCAAGTTCATAGATTTTTCTGCAATATTTCTGCACTTTTACCCGGCTTTCTTCTGCTGAACAGCACACATAAGCCAGCGCCTGTTCCATACGCTCCATCTCCTTCCTGCATCCAGTTGGATGCCATGCATTTTCTCTATAAAAAACAAGATGTCCAATTGGACATCCCGGCTACTTTTCATCCTCTTTCTGCTCTGCTTCTAATGCAATTCTCACTCTGTCACTTCCCAGTTTGTAGTAGGCATCTGTTACCTCAATTCCCACTGCACGATAACCTGTCATAACCGCTGCAAGGACAGTCGTTCCTGCCCCGGCAAACGGGTCCAGGATCAAACCTCCCGGTTCGCAAATCTGGATGACATCTTTCATAAGCTGCAACGGCTTCTCTGTCACATGAATCCGGTTCTGCGGATTTCCATATCGGAAGACGCCCGGCAGACAAGATACTGGACGGTTGATTGGCATCGGTCCGTTACTGCCCCACACAATGTATTCAGCCTGCTGGCGGAAACGGCCTTTCTGTGGACGGGAGTTTCCCTTATCCCACACCGCTGTTCCTCGCCAAATCCATCCTGCCCACTGCAATGCATCGGTAATCGATGGATACTGACGCCAGTCAATGAACAGACAGATCGGAGCTCCTTTCTTGCAGGCTTTCCGCACATCGTAAAGCCACTCGGCCATCCAGTGAGTCCATGATCTCTGATCTTTATTGTCCCCATCAAAATCCGGAAGTGCATTTGCAGCACTCATACTGCTGTATTTCTGGTTTGTAGTACGATTTCTTTCATTCTGCTTTGTTCCACCGGACGCATACGGTGGATCGGTAATGACTGCATCAAAGATTCCCGGCTGGAATGCTTTGACCAGTTTTAATGTATCTCCATGTAATATTCTCCAGTTTTCCCCTTCGGCATATTCCTCTGGGTATGTTCCCTCTTTCATAAGTTCTTCCAAACTCAGGCCATTTGTCATAGGCATCATCCTTTCTTTTCTCAGCGTTCCGGCTGATTTTTCTTCTTTGTCTTTTTATTTTCTTTTGGTGGTGGACTCAACTCGGTTTCCACATATTCACTGATAATCAAAAGTGCTTTGTAATAGTCCCCACTTTCCAATACCCTTTTACACATTTCTTTTGCTTCTGCTGTCTGTTTATTCTTTTTCAAAATAGTTGAGGCATCGCCCATAATGGAAAAAATATTCCCATTATGTCCAAGGAGCTGTAACTTGGGACGTTGTTTCTCAGGCTTTGTCGGAATCTGCTCTGTTTTCTTCTCATACATTTTCGGCTGTTCTATATCAGGATGCCAAAAATGCACATTCAGCGTTCCTCCATCTACCTTGATATCCCTCTGCTCAAATCCTTCACCCCAACCGTCACTGTACTGTCCTGTAATGTATTCAGTGAATTCCTGTAGTTCTTCCTGACTTAAAAGTTCATTTAATTCCAGTTTGGTACATCCGTACAGGATTCCGTCTTTGTTTTCTATCGTAACAACTGCACTTTGTATCTTTCCCTGAATGGACTCACTTCCATCAAAATACTGCATGAGATCATCTTCCCCATAGCGTTTCAGTTCTTCTCGGATGACTTCTTCATAATCGGCAAGTTCTGTTCCATCTAACGGCATTCCATATTCATCACTCTCCGACCACTCTTCTTCCCATTCGGATTCTTCTGAATAAAGATTTCCAGTCAGCTCCGTCAACAGATGTACGTGCATCGTTCCTTTTTCTTCCATTCTCTATCACCTTCTTTCTAATGGTCTGTCCCTGCATTTATTTGTCTGCTTTTTTTCTTTCGCAAGGTCTGCATAATCTGCCCCTTCTTTTTCCGGCAGATTGCAAATAATCTGATACGTTCCCTCGTAATGTTTTTTCATCTGTTCTTTCGCCCATCTCCCGGCAAAGTCATTATCGGTGCAGATTTCAATTTCTTTGATTTCCGGATGGTTCTTCAGAAACTCTTCCAGTGCATCCGGCAGCTTTTTAAAACGTTCACTCTGTATCTGTGTGTTTTCTTTCGGAGCAGCGATTCCTCCAAGGGAAAGACGATATTTATCCCTCTTTCCTTCTTCCAGTGTCATGTGGGCCAGTGCATCAATACACGCTTCATATACGACAACTCGTTTTGTTTCTCTTTCAGGTGGAATACAAAAGCTGTACTTTTTTTCACTCCCGGTCTGCTCCATCTTGAATCCTTTCCCGTTTTTTTCATAGATTCCTCGCAGGAATGCATATCTTGCTTTTCCGGATTCATCTTTTCCAACAAAAACAGCGTTATGGTACGGGACACTTTCATAAAGGATTTCATGCGAAATGCAATACGTGATCACTTCATCGCTGATTCCTCTGTGGTTTAAATAAGCCCTGATTCGTCTGCAATTACAATATCTCTCCGGCAGCTTAAAGGGTGGTTTTTCCTTTTTCGCAGACTGTGTCGGAATAAAAGACGGACTCTCTTCGCACAACAGTTTTACGGCATCTGTAAATTTCATTCCATCTACTTCAATCAGGAACCGCAGTGCGGACACGCCACCGATATCTCTGGATTTCCAATGCCATTTGCTGGACAGTTCATTGATTTTAAAACTGTCATGGTCCGTCAACTGCCATTCATTTCTGGTTCTTGTCTTTTGCAACCGCTGTGCCTGATGCGTCCGCAAATACTCATACGCAGTCATATTTTTTGCTGCCTGAATCTCTTCTTCCGTTACCCAGGGCATTACAGAATTGCATCCTGAAGATCCAGTACCTTATCCGTCCGCTCCCAAGGAAACTCCTTTCTTCCAAAATGACCAAAAACTGCCGTCTGCCGGAAAATCGGACGGTTCAGTCGAAGGGATTCCATGATCTGAACAGGTGTCACTCCAAACACCAGTGGGATTGCTGCCGCCAGACAATCATCCGCACACACTTTCCCTGTATCAAAGGTATCCACCTCAATCATAACCGGCTCTGCTACTCCGATTGCATAAGCCAGAGACACCTGACACTTGCTTGCAAACTCAGCAGCTACTATATTTTTTGCGATATACCTTGCCATATAAGCTGCCGAACGGTCTACTTTCGAACAGTCCTTTCCTGAAAATGCACCGCCGCCATGCGGAACCATACTTCCATAAGTATCCACCATCAGCTTTCTTCCGGTCAGTCCGGTATCTGCATCAAACCCTCCACACACAAATTTTCCTGACGGATTGATCAGAATCTTCGTATCCTCATCCGGCGGCAGTAATCTGAGTGCTGAGCGAAGCACTTTCTCTCTGATTTCGGCATCTAACTTCTTCAGGCTCTTTTCTGCACCATGCTGGCAGGAAACAACAACACTTTCCAGTCTCACTGGCTTTCCATCTTCATATTCTACGGTTACCTGTGCTTTTCCATCCGAAAAGATATCTTTGATATATCCGCTTCTTCTGCAAGCCGAAAGTTCACGTGTGATCCGGTGTGCCAGAACAGTCGGCATTGGCATAAGCTGCGGAGTATCATCACACGCATATCCGACCATAACACCCTGATCTCCAGCTCCCCTGCTTCTATCTCTTAATTTTGCGCCGATATTATCCCGAAATTCTTTCGACACACTCACTGCTTTCGCAATATCTGGACTCTGCTGGTGTACAAACGTATCCATTTCTATCCCATCTGTACAATATCCACACTCTTCTAAAACTTTTCGGATCACATCAAACACTGGTGGTTCATATCCGCTGGTGATTTCTCCTGCTACAAACACATTTCCTCTTGTAGCAAGGACTTCACACGCCACTCTCGAAGATGGATCGTAACGCAGACATTCATCTAAGATTGCATCTGCTATCTGATCGCATACTTTGTCTGGGTGTCCTTCTGTTACTGATTCTGCTGTATAAAAACGTCTCATCATTCTTCTCCTTATATACAGACAGGGCAGAAGCTGCTTTATGCACATCTCCTGCCCTGTCAGATTGGTTTATCCTGTAATTCTTATTTTATTTTTCTTCTGTTTCTTTTTTGTTGTCTGTCATTTTTGACTTCTTTCTGCGGTATACAGTCACTCCTGTAGCTGTTCCAGCAGATGCCAGTGCAAGCAGAACAAACGCCCATATTTTCTGGTTATCACCTGTTTTTGGTGCATTTGTTTTTTCTGTTGTTTTCTCCGGTGTTCTGGCATCTTTCATTTCTACTTTCTGGACTTCCATTGTATCTTTCAATGTAAATGTGACATCTTCCGCAATCTCGTAACCATCCGGTGCTGTGATCTCACGCAGAGTAAGTTCTTCATTGACTGGGAGTTTTTCAACGGAATGTGGTTTTCCATCTGTAATCCACTCTTCCAGAACAGTTCCGTCTTTGCGGATAATCTGAAGCTTTGCCCCTTCCAGTTCTTTTCCGGTTGTAAGGTCTGTTTTTGAAATTTCCACTTTGGAATATTCATCTTTCATCTCAACCTTTGTCACACTGCCATCTTCTTTGACTTCAAACATCACATCGCTGGCAGACACATAGCCATCTTCATAAGGAGCCAGTTCCTCATGTAAGGTATAACTTCCTTCCGGCAGTCCGTAAATGACATGTTCTTCCTTACTGCTTACCCATTCTTCCACAACATTTCCGTCTTTATCAATGACCTGCAGTTTGGCTCCTTCCAGCTCATTTCCGGTAGTTGCATCTGTTTTTGTAATGCGTGTTTCTGTCGGCTGATTCTCAACTTCTTTGTTCAGTTCAATCTTTGCAAGATTCTGATTTTCGTAAGTTGCATCTACATTCCATACTTCCTCATTTGGAAGATATCCAGCTTTTCTGACTTCCTCTTTGACATAGTATTTTCCATGTGGAAGATCACTGTCGAAAGTAAGTGTTCCCTTTGCATCCGTTGCTTTCTTTTCCAGCAAGGTATCTTTCTCTACGAGAACCTCTCCCTGATTAGAAAGAATATCTTCTGCAGCATACAGTCCAAAAATAACACCTTCCAGCTTTTCGCCTGTGACAGAATCTTTCTTTTCTACTGATACGAAAACTTTCTGTCTTTCATTTTTATAGGTAACGCCTTCATAAACAACTGCCTGTGTATCATCCTCTGCTGTCAGGGTAAATTCTTTCTGTTCTGTATTTAGGACAAAATTCTCTCCTGCTACAACTTCTTTCAGATAATACGTTCCCAGTGGCAGATTGTTGATAACTGCTGTTCCATTTTCATCTGTAGTCAGTTTGGCTACCAGGTCATCTTTCTCATATCGGACAACTGGATTTCCTGCTTCGTCCTTTGCTCCGTCCGGTGAATAGATGGTATCTTTGGCATATATTTCGAATTCAGCGCCTTCTACTCCGGTTTCTTCATATTTAAAGCCTTTATAAATACCTGTTTCTTCTTTTCCAGATACGGCATTTCTTACTTTTGAAACCAGTGCTTTTACTTTTGCCAGAACAGAATCTCCGGTTACTTCGGTAAGCTGTTCTCCCTTTTTCGTCAGGAGCAGGCTTCCTACCTGTTCATCGTTTTTCTGTTCTACCTCTACAATCGCAGCTCCTGTATCTGGATCAATCTGATGTGCAGTGTTTGAGGATACTGTAATTACAATACCACTCTGTGGATTTTCTTTATATGTTCCTTTTGTAGTCTGTTCTAATGGTGAAATAATCGTTGTTCCATCATACAGGGACTCCTCGCTTCCCTGTCTTACAAATCCTTCCGGTGCTTTCACTTCTTCGATTCGGTAGGTAGAGCACTTCAGTTCCTGCGGTGTGATCAGATATCCTTCCTCGTTTGTTTCGAATACACTGATCTTTTCTTTCTTCGGATACTGAACAACCTGTTCCACATATTTCTTATTTGTCACATCGTAAATCTTATAAGAAGCACCAGCCTTTAAAACAGTATTTCCAGTCTGTGCATCCTTCTTTACAATTTTCAGCAAAAATTCAAACGGGCGGTCATCAAATACTCTCCACTGCATTGGCTCTCTGCTGTCATTTTCCACATTTACAACAAATGGATCAATGGTTTTCAAATTCTCAGGGGTAGTACTTTCCACTACAACATAACTTCCATACGGCAGTTCCGGGCTGACTGCATATCCTTTTGTATCAGTGATCAGTTCTGGTACTGGTACGGCTGTTCCATTCTCGTAAGTAACTGCAACCTGCTCTTTGCTGAAGTCATAATTTTTGAAATCGCTTGCTGTATAGCTTTCTCCATTGGCTGGCTTCAGTTTTCCATTTTTTACCTGTGTCAGGTCGCTGATCAGATATACCTTAAATCCTGCTCCTGCAACCAGGTCTGTTTCTGTCTGCTCTCCATCTTCACTGATTTTGATTAACTGGAATGCCTGTTTCTTTACCTGCTCTTTTACCGTAAGGTCTCTTGTCACTTCGGCAACATCCTGACCTTCATAAGTTACTGATACCTCGTATTTGGTAGTATCCAGTGTATATCCTTCCGGTGGAGTGATCTCTTTTACATACATTTCTCCAAGGTATAATTCTGAAAATTCCAGTGTTCCGTCATCTCCGATGACTCCCTGTGCAATCAGGCTGTCCTGTTTATACAGAACCCCTGTTGTGCCATCCGGATGCACGATGTCCTCTTTTGCATACAGACCATACACAGCACCACGAAGAACACTGTCCCCCTGCGCTTTAAATGCAAGTGTTTCTTTATCGATCTTTGCGATTTTCACCTTTCCGGTGACTCTCTCATCTGTTGCTGTTACAGTCATTGTCTTTCCGGCAGTAACAGCCACTTTATATACTTCTGTATTCAGTTTGTATCCTGTCGGAGCAGTGATCTCTTTCACGTACACTGTTTTCAGTGCAGAATCAAAATAATCGCTGACTGCTTTTCCGTCTGTTCCGGTTGCTGACATTGTCATCAGCAGATTTTCACACTTCTTATCAGTATAAATACCATAAACTGCTCCTGACAGTGGATTCTGTGTATTGACATCTTTCTTCGTCAACTCAATGCGTGTCATATTCAGCCACTGTACACTGAAGCTTACCGGCGCTGCTGTTTCGCTTTCAAATACACCGATATCCTGCTTGGAATCTCCGGTTGTCAACACCAGTGTTCTCCATGTCTTTCCGACAGAACCATATAAGTTGCCGGAAGCATAACTGCCTGTCAGTAATAAATCTGCGGACAGATAGAATGTATCTCCACCATAAATCTGGATTTTTCCATTTGTAACACTTGTTCCTTTGGAAAGATTATGTGCTGTCACATTTTCTGGTACACTCAGTGTCACATAGTTTCTGTGATCTCCAGACAGTGTGATATTTGGTGTTTTCTGGATGTTTCCATCCCGTACTGCATTCAGCTTTGTGCTTGAAAGGCTCAGTTCACCTTTTGGCGGTTCTTCCTGTCCAAACAGATAATTGATATATGCGATAACCCCTGCATTTACAAGGTCATTATAATTACACCCTGTAAATCCGGCTTCTCCTGCATAAGCATAGCTGGCTGCAATGTGTGTATACACATACTTTTCATCTTCCGTTTTTCCAGACAGATAACTTCCTGTCAGATCTCCTGCCCCGCCATAACCATAATAAAGGACTTTCTGCAGATTTTTATTGCTGTCCAGTACCTGTGCTACATAACTTCCACTCGGTGGGGATGCTTTCTGGGACTGAAGGCAGTATGCAATTTTTCCATTGACTGTAAACAGGCAAGTAAGATAATTTCCAATATAACTTGGATAATAAATAGTTCTCCCCTTTGTCAATGTAACTGTGGAACCGCTGCTTGTAGCTCTTTCAGCCGCAGACAATACCATCACATTTCCCTCTTCGATGTCCTCTTTCAGTTCTTTGATTGCCTGTGCAGATGCATCTTCTTCGGATGTTTCAATTTCTACATCTGTGTAGTTCTGCACAGGCGAATCCGAATCATCTTCAGATTCTGTATCTGACTTCTGTTTCTCTCCACCATTTTCTTCGGAATGTGCCTGTCCTTCGGTATCCGTCAGAGTCACTTTACGGGTGATGGTATAGCTGTCACTCTTATCTTTTGGAACGACCATATAAGTGGCAATATATGTTCCTGCTTTGTCTGAATGATACTCTCCACCATTCTCATCTTTGATACTTACAAGCGTAACATCTTCTTTTTCTGCATCATAATGGATTCCTTCCATACTGGTTTCCACTGCAAATGTATCATCTGAAACTGCTTTTGTGATATCATCTGCTGTAACTGATGTATCTTTCTGGCTTGTTACCGCCTGTTCAGATGCCTGTACTTCCGTCTGCTGTTCCGAGCCTGTCTGTTCGGCCGCAAACGCATTCGCACTGCTCAAGGTACTGATGCCCATCAGGACAGCCAGTCCAAAAGCAGCAATTCTGGTCTTTAATTTTCTAACCTTCATGTGCTTTTCCTTCCTATTATAAATAGATTTTTTCAGTAAAATACCGCAGAAGATGTTTCCTCTGCGGTACGTTTTATCTTGCATATCGATTTTTTTCTTTTTTTACTTCCTGTCTGGTACGTTTTACCGCTTCCATGACAGACTCCGTTGGAATCTGGTTATCCTTACATCCTTCCAGAATTCCATCCAGATAAAATTTCGATGGCTTTGCCGGAACATCTTTGTGCGGAGCGTTCATCATATATACAAACACTTCTTTCTCCACACCATCCTGATTTTTTACCCGAATCGATTCTTTCCCATAAAAACTTGGGAATCCTTCATAAAAATCCAGACTCTTCTCACACGCTTCTGTGATTTTCCATAAGACTCCTTCGACATAGCTTCCTTTTTCCGGCAGAACCGTTGCTACCCCATTGCCCGGAGCCCTTCCCCGAAATGCCAGCCGATAATTTTCAAGCCGGACGTTTTCCACAACTTCCGCAGCCGGACACCTGTACTTCATCTGCTCCAGATTCATGTTGCTGCCATAAGCGAAGTAATATCTATCTTTCATTTTTTCTCACCTCTATCTGACTCCTTCTGTCCTTTGATTTTTCTTCAGACACTCATACGTGCTTTTATCATATCTCCACGCAAGATCACCATCCAGATTTGCCAGCAGATGTTTTCGAACATTTTTATATTCGTCTCCAATTAACCCAAGTCTCAATAAAAATGTACGAAATGTAAATGCCGGGTTTTCTGATATCAGTGTCTTTTTCATCTGTGTCGATCTCTGATTGATTGCCTGTGCGGAAATGGCTAATGCCAGTGTAATATTTGCTCTCACCTTTCCTGCATGTAGTGTGCTTTCAAAACAACGCCATTCCAAAGTTCCCTTGGAAAACACAGCATGAAGATTCAGAGCATAATAACGGGTATGATCATAATGGGTATGACTTCCATCCCTGCCTCCATACCAGACATTTCTTACTCGGTCCATTGTGATTGATTTATTTGGTATTTTTCGGATTTTCTCCAATACCTCCGGTCGCACCCTCTGACAATAACTATTTGCTCTTCTCTCCTGCACTTTCAGTGCTTTGAACAGGATATCTTCCTTTGCATACATAATTGTCAGTGCATTTTTCAGACTCTGCGGTGTATGATTCGATGCATCTACATGAACATGCTGACCACAGGACTCATTTACAAAACCTCCATGCTGTCGCAGACATCGTACTACTTCCTGTAACTTTCCCATTTCATCATAGGATAATTTCGGTGATACCATTTCTGTTGAATATTCTCCACCTGCGTCTACAATTCGACCGTATACTTTCCGTTGTGTATAAATGCTCCCATCAGACATAAATTTCCACTTTTTTCCTTCCAGATCTATCACTGACCAGACTCCATAAGTAGTGCCGTCATAATATGCTTCTGTTCCAAACATTTCAGCAACAACTTCTGCAGCACGTTGTCTGGTAATCCCTGTCATTTCGATTTCTGTGCCAAAGTATTGGTCTTTTATTCCGATCATGCCTAATGGATTCCTTTCTCAGACACTTTCTGTGTGTTAAGTTCGGAGTCTGCCTTTTGTAACAATCTGCCAATTGCCTCGATAACATTGACAGTTACTCCGTTTCCAGCCTGTTTATAAAGCTGTGCGTCAGAAGTGCTGTCTATGATCTTATCAATCTGCCAGTCGTAATAACCCTGCAGTCGCAGACATTCCCTCGGAACTAACCTTCTTATTCTGCCGTGATACAAGATGCCATGACGATCGGTTGCAGTAATTGTAAACATCGGTTCTTCGGGTTCTTTCATACGTCTGCCGTTCTGACGAACATTCTCTTTTGCTGGTGTTAAGACTGCTCTTGCTCCATCCTCTGCTAATACACCAGAACATTCTCCTTTGTATTTGTGGACACCGCATTGTCTGGTATTCAGGCTTCTGCATTCTTCCGTTACCACCGGCGGAGGTGAAAGATCGACAAAGTGCAGCGTTCCCTGTTGAACACCTGTTGTCAGGGTATGTGCGATCTGGTGTCCGACTCTTCCTCTCCTGCTGTTGAGATTCGCATAACCCAGATCGATGCTGTCCCCTTCTCTTGCAAGTTTGTAGCCGAGCTTTGTATTCTCTTTGATTGGAACACCTACATCATATAATCCTGTCTTGCCGCCCATTCCACCTGCCTGTGATGTCAGGGTACAGCTTAGTCCTTTGGGACTGTAGACTCTTTTCCCCTGACTTCCTGCCCGGACTTGAACAAGAGCTGCTCCATTTGTTTCTGGTTCAGGTAATACTTTTCCGGCACATCGGAAATCAAAATATCCGACAATATACACCCGTTTTCTTGCTTGGGGGACTCCGAAATCCTTGCTGTTAAGCACTTTCCATTCGACATGGTACCCCAGTTCAGAAAGCGTACTGAGGATGGTGCAAAACGTCCGGCCTTTGTCATGCGATAACAAACCGGGAACATTTTCAAGGATAAAATACGAGGGTCTTTTAGCTTCAAGAATCCGGGCAATTTCAAAAAAGAGAGTTCCTCTTGCATCTGCAAATCCTTCTCGCTTTCCGGCGATAGAGAATGCCTGGCAAGGAAATCCTGCACAGAGTAAATCAAAATCTGGCATTCGTTCTGGTTCGATTGTTCTTGTGTCATTACAATACCACTCCCCTTCCGTATCAAACAGCAATCGGTAGTTCTTATCCGCATAAGTATCCACCTCGCAATGTCCGACACAGACAAAGTTTCCTGCCCGTCTTAAGCCTTCACGAAATCCCCCGATTCCGCTAAAGAGATCAAAAAATTGAATGGTTGCGGCTATCAACCTCCTTTTTGCTGATAAAAACAGGCGGCATGATCTCTCATACCGCCCTTCGTTATTCTGTATCAATTGGTTACCATTCTGTTGGTTCTTCTGCTTTGGATTCTTCCGGATCAGTCTCTCCTTCTGGTTCAGTTTCCTCTTCCGGTTCACTTTCCCCTTCTGGTTTGTTTTCCTCTTTCGGTTCACTTTCTCCATCCGGTTCGGCTTCCTCTTCTGGTTCACTTTCCCTTTCCGGCTCAGTTCTTTCTTCCGGTTGAGTTTCTTCTGTTCCCAATTCTCCAGTTGTCTGTTCGGATTCTTCAGGCTGCTCTTTGCTTTGCCATTCGACCTCTACCTTTTCCAGTGCTTCTTCTATAATCTGAATTAAGAAGTCTTTCTGTTTCATGTGTTTCTTTCCGATGACTACTTTTAATCTCTGGAATAATTCCTCTGATACCTGTACTGCTACTGTTCTTACTGCTCCCATGCTTATTTCTCCTTTTCCTTCCACTCTGTTGAAATGTTCTTCAATGACCTGTTGTAAAAATTTTTGTGTGCTGCTTTCTGTGAGTTCAATCTCTTCTCTTACTTTCTCATGTAAGTCCATCGGGATCTTTCCGCAGATATTTTTCATCTCTGCCATAACCTTTCTCCTTTCACTTTTGCTACACACAACATACTCCAAAGCCGCATGGAAAGCTATTCACAATACCCACCAAAGATATCGATGCATTTCTTGCCTTACCCCTAGCAGATCCAACAATGTATGTATCGTGCAATCATAGGCCTCACCCCCTTTACAAATTTTCCATTTGAGATAGAAAATCCATCATCTGATCTGGTATTTCTTCCGATGATGGTTTCGTTTTCAATTGTTCCGTAGTGCCACATATTCCTAATTCCCGAACACTTTCTTTTATCGTCTTTTGAATGACTTCTTCCATCCATTTCCGATCCTCTTTTTCCAGAATTGCCTGAACCAGATACTGGCTTTTCTGCCCTTCTGGAACACTTTGAAATTTCTCCCATGCCCTCTGGTGTTCTGGATTTTTCAGGTTCGGGCGGAACGAATATACCGGGCGTGTCATCTCGTCCACATCTGCTCTACAATCCGTTCATACCCTGTTGCGTTGGCATGGACGTCCTCTATAAAAACGGGGCGGCAAATCGCGTCCTGTGCGGTCACGTGGCGTTTTAAAATTGCGGAGCCTCCCCCCATAAATACGGTGGGTACTGCCCGGAGATCAAACCCGGATTCTGTCACCGCAGACAGTATTCTTTCTATATATTTCCGTCCGTTTTCCTGTATGATCCGTCTGGCCTCCTCTGCCATACTGCAAGATTCCCTCCGAAGCACACGCTCAATTTGAGTTTCTGTCACAGACAGTCCGGTATTTCTACGCACTTGTTCTGCTGTCTCATCAATACATCGGATTACTCCAAGTTCCAGACTTCTGCACGTTGCTGCATTCGGAACAGCATTGTCCAGCCTCATAAGGTCAACGGTCCAGCCACCAATATCAACAAGCAGAACAGACGGTTCATTCTTCAGATACTCTGGATGCAGAGCAAGCGCAGAGTATCCCTGTGGGAACAGTTTCACATCTTTTATTGTTATCTCATATAACTCACTTTCATATAAAAATCGCACTGGCTGCTCTTTCCGCAACAGATACTCCCTGAATCCCTGTTTCTCTCTTCCAAAACTTGAAAGCGGAAGTCCAACAGCCAGAATTACCTCTGTCTTTCGTTCCGCTTTCCGATGCTTGATTTCTTCTGCAATGGCTGCCAACGTCAGCAGATAATAATTATCATTGGACGTTTTATTTTTTACCAGCGTCTGTCTTCCCGTACCGCAGACATAATACTTTCCTTGATATTGCAGAACATTCTGCATGGTATACGGCTCGTAATCATACCCAATAATTCCACTTGGGAAAGACACTTGTCTTGTTTTAATGGCATAATAGCCATGATCAATTCCTATGATTATCGCAATCACATCCTTTCATTTTTTCTGTTTAACGTAAGGTCAAAAATGTTGTCACTGCTGCAACGGATCGTTGCAAAAGTGCCATTCGTGAACACTTTTCTATGTTCCAGCGTCCCAAAACCTGCGGAAAATCTGGCTTTTTTATACCACTATCGCCAGAGGAACACTACTGTTCCTTCCCAGCCGGTTATAAAAGATCCCTCTCCCGGCGGCGGTCCAGCCTGTCCGGGGGAGGGATATATCGCAAGTTTCCTTTTTGAACAATTGCCTGTCTTTTTATTTTTATGAGATGTTTTTCCTGCTTTTGTAAAATGGGAAGATACTCCGGTTCTGTCAAAAACTTCCGTATATAATTGCCCTTTTTTCCCAGCTTGTTATCATTTTTCAGCAGTTCTATTTCTACCATGTAATGGGTATCTGGATGAAATCTCTTCTCACACAAAATGCTGTCCCCTTTTATATAATCAGATTTAGCCGATTCTCTTGCTGCCGCCAAGAGTTCATAAATACTTACTTCCACCTCTTATCACCTCCCAAAAGACCAGAAAAAAGCAGACCTCTTAATCGAAGTCTGCTCCTGTCGGATATGGTAATCCTCTTTCTTCATATTTTTTATCGATATAATTTCGAATCCATTCCCTGTATTCTTCCGTTAATGCCAGTTCCTGAAATTCTAACAACCACTTTTCCCCTTTTGCTTCGTCATCAAGCCATCGATCTTCTATGCACTCCGGCTCATCTAACATTTTCATCATCGCTTCAAATGGCTCTTTTACATCATCACCAAATTCTTTCCATAAGGCGATTCCATAGTTCTCCAGTTCAAAAAATTCTGTCAGATATGTCAATCGTTCCATATCCCCCAATGTCATTCTTTTTTCATCTGACAATAATGCTCGATCTCTTTTGCCACATAGATTTAAAAATTTTCTCTTTTCCATCTCCACATCCATTATACTTTTACCTCTTCCTGTTAAAAATAATTCCTTATTACGAAACATTATAAAATTTAAATTCTTTAGAATCAATATATATGTTTCTGTATTACGAAACTTTTTATTTTATAAGGGGAGTTCATCATTATGCAAAAGATTAGACCAGATATGGATATTGGTAAAAATATCCAAGCAATTCGATATAAAAACAATATGACTCAAGACCAAGTAGTTGCAAAATTAAATCTTATGGGTATCTCCATCACCAAAAGTACCTATGCCAAACTGGAAACAAATCGCATGAACATTAAGGCATCTGAATTAGTTGCACTTGCAAAACTCTTTCATACCGATATCAATGCTTTCTTTTCCGGCTTGCTATAGTTCGACATTCCCCGACTCCCTGTGTATATAATAGCATATTAAAAATAAGAACCAGTCTATATTCTTATCGGATATAAACCAGTTCTTTTTTCTTATCAAATAATATAAAAGTGACAGGGAATTCAGATTCTTATCTTCTGTCACTCATGTAATTATTATTCTATTTTAAATTTAATGAATTTACCCATTCTTGAATTTCTTTTTCAATGTTATTTTCTATATAAACGTCATACACATTTTTCCACATTATCTGTGTATACTGTTATTTTCAACCCCATAATTATAACTTGGTACACGCTATACACTACTATAAACTGTACTCCATTTTAGGATAGCCAATGTATACCGTATCATATGAATCCCAGTTATCAACTGTTGTAGACACCAGTTCCACATCTCTTAAGCTCTCATCATCATGTTCTCTTGACACCCGGCTGTCATCATCTGTCCAGTCAAGGTCATCATCTGTATATGGCTCCACAGGCTCTATTTCAAACAGATCTGCCTCTGTAATTTTTGCTATCTTTTCAGCAACATCTTTTGTATTTCCTGAAGCTGAATAATATACAACCAATGTTTTTCCATTTCCTGTTGATGTATTTTCTGTATTAGAAGCAGACTGGTTTGTATTGCTTGCTCCACATCCTGCCATCAAACCGATTGCCATGATGCATGTTAAGAGTACTGCTGCTATTTTCTTTGTTTTCATTCTAAGGTTATCTCCTGTCGTATAAAATGTTTGTCACGCTAATTTCTATCGGATGAAATTGGTAAATACAAAATCCGGTGCCTTTGGCATTTCAATTCCCATTTTTGTCGCAACATTTTTACAGTTAATGAAATATGCCATATTGTTTCCAAGGATCTGCATAACCTGCATTCCTTCGAGATCCTGTTTTACTTCATCCGGATTCGTCCCATGTACCATATTCCAATATCTCGATGTAATGATCGGCATCTGCATCAGACCAAAATATTTATTTACCTGGTCCCATGTGGCCGTTGTTCCGGCCCTTCTTGCTGAAATTACCACAGCGGCAGGTTTCAGGCGGAATCTATCGCCGCCACCGTTTAAATCGGCATAAAAGACTCTGTCCATAAAGGATGTGATTGCACCGCCTGCACCACCCCAGTGTACCGGAGTTCCAAATACGAATCCGTCATAATCCCCTGCTATTTCCAGAAATTCATTCACGATATCATCCAGGATGCATTTATTTTTTTCCTGACATTTTCTGCAGGCAATACATCCTGAAATCGGCTTGTTTCCAATCCAGAAAATATCTGTACTTATGCCATTTTCATTTAATGCACTGGATACTTCACAAAGAGCTGTATAAGTACAGCCATTTTTGTGTGGACTGCCATTGACAAGTAATACTTTCATTGATTTTTCCTCTTATGCTTACCAGTTCTTTTTTTCTTTTGAACTGTCATTATTCTTTTTTCTTTCCTCAACCATCTTCACGAACCATTCCACCATATTCGGATCCTGATGCGAGAAGAAGGAACTTGTCTTCTTGTCCAGTTCTGCAATAGTCTTCATATCTTCATCAGAAAGTGTGAAATCAAAAACATTAAAGTTTTCTTCCATTCTCTCAATGTGTGTTGATTTCGGAATAACCACTACCCCTCTCTGAATATGCCAGCGAAGCATAACCTGTGCCGGAGTCTTCTGATATTTTTCTGCAATCTCTGCGATGACAGGATTCTCAAAGGTGCCTCCTCTGCCCTCACCGAATGGTGCCCATGCTTCTAACCGGATATCATATTTGTCTGCCCATTCCTTCATCTCTTTCTGCTGATTGAAGATGTGGGTTTCCACCTGATTTACCATAGGTTTAATGCGGTTGAAGGATGCAAAATCAACCATTCTGTCTACATAAAAGTTGGAAATTCCGATTGCTCTGATTTTTCCCTCATCGTACAGATCTTCCAATGCATGGTAAGCACCGTAAGCATCTGAAAATGGCTGGTGAAGCAATACCAGATCCAGATAATCTGTCTTTAACTTTTTCATGGATTCAAGAACTGATTTCTTTGCTTCTTCATATCCATAATGTTCAATCCACACCTTTGTTGTAAGGAAGATTTCTTCTCTTGGAATGCCTGACTTTTGGATTGCATTCCCAACCTCTTCCTCATTAAAATAACTCTGTGCTGTATCAATCGCCCGGTATCCAACTTTTAAAGCATCAAGCACACATCTTTCACATTCCTCTTTTGTTACCTGATATACGCCATATCCCAGTATTGGCATTTTTACACCATTATTTAATGAAATATATTCCATTGTCGTATCCTCCTTGTTTTCTTTCATTCATCTTACATTCATACTATAATACTGATAGATTCCTTTGAGAAGTTTCGATAAGTTTTTCAGTCTTAACCTTTCGGTTTATTCTGGTTCTTACTGATTGAACAGCCATCCCATAATTTCTTTGTCACGACAAAACAGATAGCCACCGCCATGCTGATAAGTGACCGGTGTGAATAACATTCTTTATATTACTCTCTGCATTAAAACTTTCTTTTTCATTCATATTGATATCCTTCTCTGTCACGCTCTCTTGCTCTGTTTTTCCTGTTTCCAGCGTTTTTTCTTCCCCGATTTCCAGGTTCTGGACTGTTGTGCTACACCCACTGAACAGGATAACAGTCATGATGATTCCTCCAAGAGCTATCCTCTTTATCTGCATATAGTATCCTCCATTTTCACTTCAGCTAAAGTATAACAAAACGAGACTCCATTAGAAGTCTCGTTTTGTTATTCAGTATTAACCTTTAGGTTTCTACTCGCATGTATTCAATTTTTATTTTACCTTGTTAATAGCATTTATCAGCCGCTTAACCTTAATGGACGGTTTTTTCGAATGAAGAATTCCAAACGGCATAGTATAATCCCACTCTACTGGAATGATTCTGATCAGTGGATGAACACTTTCCCAGCTCTTGAATGCCAGTAATACCTCATTATTGTTTTCGCATCGGTTAAATGCTTCTACATTGTACAGATTAAAGTCTACAATATTGATTTCAGGATGATTTTTCATCATATCATCCCTTAGCATATCGCCATAATAACTCCATCCTCTTTGCATGAGCATAAGATTTTCTCCAGCCAGATCATCAAGTGTTATTTTTTCTTTTTTTGCCAGCCTGTGATGAATTGATACCGCCACACAAAATGGTTCTCTTGAAATCTCAGTGCCATCACAGCCTCTGAGTTCAAGCATTGTTTCATCAAAGATTCCAGCTATCACATCAATATTCTTTCCCATATTAGCCAGTATCTCTCTTGCATTCTCTGGTGTATTTTCAAATGTAATCAATTTAAACTTCATCTCCGGATATATTTTCTGTATCTTAGGCCAAAGTTCCACAAAAACTTCCGGTGGTGTCATCGGAGATATTCCAACACGAATAATTTCTTCATTATGATTCATTGCTTCCTGCGCCCGTATCAACGATTCTTTTGAATATTGAATCAGATATTTTGCATCCTGATAGAGCGATTTACCAGCTTCCGTAATAATAAGACCTCTGTGTGTTCTTTCAAATAATTGCAAATTTAAGCTGTTTTCCAAAGAATTTATCTGTTTAATAACCGCAGGTGCACTTATATATAATTCTTCTGCCGCTTTACTAAAACTTCCAGCTTCTACAACGCAGATAAATGTATCAAGTTGTGGATTATACATCATGTAATTCACTCCTCTTTGTGATTTTAAATCATCTGAAATGCTTTCAAACACGATTCTGTCAAATTCATCCAAGGCATTTTCATTTTCCAGTGTCTGCCGAAGCTGTGACATGCGCTTGCTTATATTCTTCTGCTGTCCGATATTCTCTTCCAGATAAGCCTTTTCTTCCGTAATCTGATGAAGTTTCCGCTGAAAACTCAGTTTCTTTTCATCATAATCTTTCTGTTCTATTTTACCATCAATCAGCAGATCTGTTAACCTGCTTTTTTTTGATTCAATAATGGAAATGTCTTTCTCCAACTGTTTTACTCTTTTCAGTTCGGGCAATTATCAATTCCGTTTTTTGTAGCATTCATACACTGCCAGACAGGTTTTTTCGTTGTAGTCGTCTGATGTCTTGTCCTTCTGGATAATTTATGACCACAATACCCACATTCCAGCATACTGCTGAATGTGAACTGTCTTGTATAACGTTCTCTGTTTCCGGTTGTCTGCATCAGCTTGGGTTTGGCACGCTTCAATCGAATCTCTTCTGCTTTATCCCAGATTTCTCTTGATACGATTGCTTCATGGTGATCCCGGATATAATATTGATTTTCCTCTCCCATATTGGCAAGTCTTCTCTTTGAAATCGAGTCAACTGTAAAAGTCTTTCCAAGAAGCACGTCCCCCTTATACTTCTCATTTTTAATCATTCCCATAACTCCATGATCATGCCACTCCACTATGCCACGCTTATTTTTAATTCCAAGTTCTACCAGCCGTTTGGCAATCGTACCACAGCCATTTCCTTGCAAATACATATCACATATGAGTCTGACTGTTTCTGCTTCTGTTTCATTTACAGTGATTGTCTTTGTGTCCTGATGATAATCTTAACCAAAACAACCGTTAAATCCAACCAGTTCTCCCCGTTTCATTTTCATCTGTAATCCCATTTTCACATTACTGGAAAGGGATTCCACTTCTTCCTGTGCCAGTGAACTTAAAATTGTCAGAAGCATTTCTCCATTCATATCCAAGAGAGAAATGTAATTCAAGCGAGGATACCGCTGTCCGTTACCATGATTCTGATAACTGGCCACAGACCTGCGACGATTGTGGGAAACATGAACCTAAAAGGAAATGGCGATCTGCAAATGCAAAACTGCGCGAAACTTAAATTCGTTGTATTTTCCTTTGTAGTCAAAGAAAAAGCACTATAAATCGTGATCAGCAAACGATTTCAGTGCTTTTTTACGTGTTATTCTATTAAATTTTACCTATTAGCTTATATAAATGAGACTTATCGATACTTAAATAGCCCGCTCTTAGAGGAAATTTAAAAGTTGCCGTCTGTGTCTAGTTATTTAACAGGAAGAGGAAGAATATATTTTCTCATCCCTCCCATTGAACCGTGCGTACGGGTCTCTTATACAGATCTACAGCTTATATTCCAACTTTAACTATGGTGTTGTGAAGTTCAATCAACTTTCAGCATCCGATACCCAACACCAATGTGTGTTTGGATATATTGTGGAGAGTTCGGTTCTTTCTCGATTTTTTTACGAAGTGTTGCCATAAACACACGAAGGGAGGCAATATCATTATCCCAACTACTTCCCCAAATGCTTTGCGTAAGGAAAGTATGGGTCAGAACTTTTCCTATATTTCTTGTCAACAGGCAAAGCAACTTATATTCAATAGGTGTTAAATGCAATTCTTCTTCATTCAAATAAGCACAACCTGCAGCATAATCTACACGAAGTTTTCCGTTTACAAAAACAACCGCTTCGGCAGGGGATACTTTTTGCATCATCGATAACCTTCTTTGCGTGACTCGTAGTCTGGCAAGCAGTTCCTCAACAGAAAATGGCTTTGTTAAATAATCATCTGCGCCAGCATCCAACGCATCAATTTTATCGGTATCTTCACTGCGAGCACTGATTACGATGATTGGCATGTTTGACCAAGTACGGATTTTTTTAATAATCTCAACACCATCTATATCAGGAAGTCCTAAATCAAGTAAAACAATGTCTGGATTGTGTGAAGATGTTTCTAAAATTGCCGATTGACCATCGGGTGCCGTCAGATATCGGTATTCGTGTGCTTTTAAGGTTGTTGTAATTAAATTTCTGACAGATGTGTCATCTTCTACAACTAATATTAGTGACTTATTCATATACTTTGACCTCCCCTGCCGGTAATGTAAATGTAAATACTGTTCCGTGCGGCAGATTATCTGAAACAGTAAGTTCTCCGCCGTGGGCGTTAATAATGGACTTGCACAAAGATAATCCGAGTCCTAAACTTCGGCGGCTGTCTGCAATTTGATTTGCACCGCTATAGAACATGTCGAATATCCGTGGCTTTATTTCGTCAGCAATTCCGTTTCCGTCATCCGATATAGATACGATTGCTTGTTTTCCCCGCTTTTCTGTCCGAATAACAATATGAGAGTTTTTAGGTGTATATTTGATAGCATTATCAACAATATTGATGATTACCTGAACAATAAGCTTTGCATCCATTTTTGCAAGAAGAAATTCTTCTTTGCTTTCAACGGAAATATGATGTTCTTCACTCTTTCGATTAATATGATGTAACGCTTCTGTGATCACGTCATCCATCAAATCTTCCGTTATACGGAGATTCAACCGTCCTTCTTCAATCCGGGTTACAGCCAGCAAGTTTTCTACAAGGTTAATCAACCACATGGAATCATCATAAATATCCATGTACAGCTGCTTTTTTGTATCATTATCAAAAGAATCGCTGTTGGACAAAAGATTGCTGGCATTACCGGAAATGGATGTCAGCGGTGTCCTCAAATCATGTGAAATAGCACGCAGCAGGTTCGCTCGCAACTGTTCATTTTTTGCAAGAATGGCCGCCTCCTGTTTCTCACGGGCATTTTTCTCGTTTTCCAAAGCCAGGGCACATTCTCCGAGAATGGATAGTAGAATACTGTTTTCAAATGGATCAAGAGGTATTTCCCCCATCACGATTCCAATAACTCCATATACCATACTGCTGCTGCGAACAGCAAGGTACAGGCATTTTGCATTGGAAAGCGTTCCTGTTGTAGCTCCGGCACGTTTATTGTTTTTCAATACCCAGCCGGCAACGGCCTTTTCATTTTCGGAAATACACGATTCCAAATTTTCTTCAGTTACAGAAAAAATATGCGGCGTATCCAACACTTCTCCATCAGCTAAATAAAAAACGATATCTTTTCCCAAGAGTTTAATGAGCTGATTTGAAGTTGCAGATACAATTTCATTTTTATCTTTTGCCTGTTGCAATAGCTGGTTTGTATCAAATAACACTTTGGTACGGTAAGCAGATTGTGCCGCCTGTTTTGCTTGGTTTTTAATCCGTATAGCAAGAGAACCGGTTAAAAATGCCGCCAAAAACATGATAATAAAGGTAACAGGATAACCCTGATCATACGCCTGCAAGGTAAATTGAGGTTCCGTAAACAGGAAATTAAAGACCAAAACACTTACAATCGAGAAAATTAGGCTGTATATCTGATGTTTCGTGATGACAGCGATGACAAGAATACCTAAAACAAAAACAGTAATGATATTTGCTTCGTCAAATCCAAATTTCCGGAAAATCATTCCGACTAAACTGGATAAAATCAGAATCGCAGTAGATTTTAATGTATCAGTGACAGAGAATACGATATGATTCTTTTTCCTGCCCCCTCTTAACTGATACACTGCCGCATTAGAAACCGCATCCGGAATAATATGCACATCCAGGTTAGGGGCATAATCAATCAATTTTTCTGTCAGGGTCGGTTTGCTGAGCAAATGCCGTTTTGTAGCAGAACTACGTCCGATCACAATCTTTGACACACCGGACAAACGAGTAAATTCCGCAATCTGAAACGGAACATCTTCTCCGTAAACTGTTTCTATTTTTGCCCCAAGCTGCTCAGCAAGACAAATATTTGAACGCAGGCGTTTTACATTTTCCTCGCTCATCACCGAAAAATCTGGGGTTTCTACAAATAGAGCCGTAAACTCCCCTTTAAAAGCAGAAGCCATTTTTGCGGCGGTACGGATAATTTTCGCATTGGATGGAGAAGAAGATAGACATACAAGAATATGTTCGCCTGTGTGATAATCTCCATGATTTTTTATGCGGGTATTTTCTGTGAGGATATTCACCCGGTCCGCACATCGCCGCAGTGAAATCTCCCGGAGAGCTGTCAAATTTTCTATTGTAAAAAAATTTTCTACTGCCTGTTTTTCCTGTGTCTGTCTGTATACATTTCCTGTATTCAAACGGTTAATCAAATCCTGTGGTTCAATATCTATTAATTCAACCTGATCTGCATTATCAAAAATAGAATCCGGGATGCGTTCCCGTACAACAATTTCCGTAATGGATGCAACTGTATCACAAAGGCTTTCAATATGCTGAACATTGACAGTCGTATAGACGTCAATCCCTGCATTCAAAAGTTCCTTAATGTCCTGATACCGTTTTGCATGACGGCATCCTTCGGCATTCGTATGCGCAAGTTCATCTACAAGGATAAGCTGTGGTTTTCTTTTCAACGCCATGCCAATGTCGAATTCGTCCAGTATCATACCATTATAAAAAACTTCTCTTGTAGGAAGAACTTCTAAGCCATTTAAAAGAGCTGCTGTTTTGGGACGTGCGTGGGGTTCTACATAACCGGCTACCACGTCAATTCCCTGCTGTTTTTCCATATGAGCTGCTTCTAACATGGCGTAGGTTTTACCCACACCAGCTGCATATCCGAAAAAGATTTTCAAATGTCCTTTATTACGGTTTTCTTCATCAGCTTGGATTTCCTTTAATAACTGATCCGGATTGTGTCTGCTTTCACTCATACGGTCATCTCCTTATACAAAAACATTATATAGAATAATACGTAAATTTCAGAAAAGCATTTTAGCACTGACATTAAAATCGTATAAAGATTATACCACCTTTTCTTCTTTTTTTCCATTCGGGCGTGTAGCCGAAAGCAGAAAACGCTCCGAAAAATCACGCAATTTTTCGACAAATAGACCCTTCATACAATTAATGTCATTTTGCCATATCACTCTCGCTGGTTTCTCAATCGTGTTGATGGGATGTACCGCAATGTCTATAGAGCCTGGAGTAATGACACTTTGCTTTATTTGAAGGGATAAGGAACAATACTCATCTTTCAAAATATCGTTAGAATTTTCTATGATAAAGCCAAAATCAAGTTTATTATTTCCCAGCCCATTTATTATTTCACTTACAGAACCGTAGAACAGGTCCAGCTCATAGTTTGGGTATTCGCTTGAAAATTGTTCTAATAGATCTGCAATAGAATCTATGATTGCAGGTGTTTCAAATCCAATCCTGAGCTTAGAATCTGAAATAAGTTTTTGGGATTGATTTTCCTTGAGAAATTTATCCAGCTTTTCCATAAGAAAATAACCATAAATAAATGCTGCCAATACCACTATAAGTAAAACAAAGTCTTTCATATCACCAACTTCTTTCAAAAATTAAATATGAAAACATTTTTGAATATGTTTCGTCTCCCCAAGAACAAGCATGGTACTGTCCTTTAACAACTGCGTATCGGAACTTATTTTCAAATTCATAATATCATTTGTTTTCAGCGCCATAATATTGACATTATATTTTTTTCGTATATCCAACTGACCGATTGTTTTTCCTATCCATTCTCCCGGTATAGATATTTCAAAGATTGCATGTTCTTCATCTAGTTCTATGTAATCGAAAATATGATCAGCACTATAACGGATCGCAACCCAATCGGCAAGCTGCCTTTCGGGATAAACAATTTCATCTGCGCCGTTTCGTAAAAGAAATTTTGCATGAACATCACGAGCGGCACGAGACACCACCATTTTTGCACCGAGTTCCTTCAAAAGGGACGTTACTTCCAATGAATTCTGAAAGTTATCTCCGATAGCCACAATACAAACATCAAAGTTCCCAACACCAAGCGAACTTAAAAAATCCTCATTAGTCGCATCCCCAATCTGAGCGTTAGTTACAAAGGGAAGTACAGCATCAACTCGAGTATCTTCTTTATCTACCGCCATCACATGATGATGCAATTCATCTAATTTCATAGCAATGTGCCGTCCGAATCTTCCCAGACCGATAAGTAATATTGATTTCATTTTTTTATTCTCCTTAACCTACTGTAATTTTTTCCTGAGGATATTTTGAACCGTTAGGCTTTTTTTCAGAAATGGTAGCAAAAATCAAGGTCAATCCTCCCACTCTGCCAAAAAACATCAGGCAAATCAAGATTATATGGGAAACAAGCCCCAGGTCAGGAGTTATTCCCAACGATAACCCCACCGTCCCGATTGCCGACGCCGTCTCAAACAAAGCGGTCATAAGTGGAATATCTTCTGTTCTGCTAATTACCATTCCTCCGACAAGGAATAAAACGATATACATCAAAAAAATCGTAGCTGCATTTCTGATAGTGTCATCCGGAATTTGTCTGCCGAAAAAATTGGTGTGTTCCTTTTTTCTAAATACAGATAATGCCGATGAAACGAGAACTGCAAGAGTTGTCGTTTTCATACCACCTGCAGTGGAACCAGGCGAGCCACCGATGAGCATCAGCATAATGATAAGCATTTGCCCAACTTCACTGAGTAAAGTCAAATCTGCCGTATTGAATCCTGCTGTTCTCGGCGTAACGGATTGAAACAAAGAAACCCATACTCTTTCTGTAAGAGGCACATTTGAAAACTCAAAATAAAAAAAGTAAAGAGCCGGTAAGAATATCAATATTCCTGTTACCATAAAAATCACCTTGCTTTGCATCCGGTATTTTTTTAAATGCCATTTATGATTCTTTATATCCTCCCAGGTAAGGAATCCAATACCTCCTGCAATAATCAGCATCATAATTACAAGATTTACAATCGGCTGTACAGAATAAGAGGTCAACGAGGAAAAAGGGGTTCTTATACCGATTAGATCAAATCCTGCATTGCAAAAAGCAGAAATAGAATGGAACAGTGCATACCATATTCCTTTCCAAAACCCAAAGTCCCTGCAAAAAACAGGGGCTAAAAGAACCGCACCAATGATTTCGATAAGAATAGTAGTCCGAATAATAAATTGCGTTCTCCGCACAATACCACCCACCGTTGGAGCCGAAATTGCCTCTTGCATGGTACTTCGCTGCATCAACCCGATTTTGCGTCCGGAAACAACAGCAATCGCAATAGCAATCGTAATAATTCCCATACCTCCGATTTGAATCAGCAGTAAAATAACTCCTTGGCCAAATAAAGACCAGTAGGTTGCCGTATCATTAACAACCAGTCCCGTCACACAAACCGCAGAAGTTGCGGTAAACAAAGCATCCAAAAAGGAGGTACACTGACCGCTTTTTGTAGCAATCGGCAGCATCAAAAGCAGACTGCCTAAGAGAATCACGGATAAAAACCCTAAACTAATCACTTGAAATGATGTTATATGTCGATGTCTTGATCTGTTTGTCTGTTGCATAACTATATCCCCATAATCTTAATTTCTTTTTTATATTGCCTTTATTCTATCTTTATTTGTATTAAATGGGCGTAAGTAAGTTTGTTTTGAAATTAAGATTGTATAAAGATGAGCAGAAGTCCCATCATGGTCTTCCAGGCAAACGCCGTGTTCATAATAATAAGGCGTGATTTCCACCACAAATTTCTTTCTTCCTTGCCATTTTTTATCTTCTCCTTTGCCTTGAGATAAAAGAAAAGGACACTCATCTTCCAGAAGTTCTGAAAACAAGCGTCCTTTTGACTTTTCTCTATGCTATTGAATAAAAAATGTTAATTCTGTCCGAATGTATTTCCTCATACCAGATGCAATACTACTGACACTTCGATGCCATTCATAATCTGCTTTTTCTTGCCCTGTTTGCCTGTTGGTGTGAAACTCATATGCCTCGCAAAGTGCCTGAAATTAAGGACTTCTACGAATTCACCCGATGTAGACAACACACGACTTCCACATGCACCGTATGCGGAAACTGATCCACAGGCGTCACATCCTTAAGCTCATACCCATTCGCTCTTAAGAACTTCACATCCCGCGCAAGTGTCGCACTGTCGCAGCTTACATACACAACTTTCTCCGGCTGCATATCCACGATCGTCTGAAGCAGGGATTCCTCACAGCCTTTTCTCGGCGGATCGACCACGATCACATCTGCGTGTGCGGTCTCTCCGTTATGTGTCTTTTCATATTCTTTGTAATACTCCGGCAGGACTTCTTCTGCCTTACCTACATAGAATTCCGCATTCGTAATGTCATTGATCTTTGCATTATTCTTCGCATCGTCAATGGCCTGCGGTACGATCTCCACGCCATATACCTGCTTTGCTTTCTTTGCAAGGAACAGGGAAATCGTTCCGATTCCACAGTACAGGTCCCACACCGCCTCATTGCCGGTCAGGCCTGCATAGTCTAATGCCAGTCCGTATAATTTCTCTGTCTGGACCGGATTCACCTGGTAGAATGACAGCGGAGATATCTGGTACTTGATCTCACCGATATAGTCTGTGATGAACTCCTGTCCCCACAGAAGGCGGATCGTATCGCCCATGATCACATTCGTCTTCGCTGTGTTCGTACTGAGAGTGATGCTTGTCATACCCGGAATCTGACGTAGCCGTCCGACCAGATCATGACAGTGCGGAATCGTCTTTCCATTGATGACCAGACATACCATGATTTCATCTGTCTTGAATCCGTAACGGAGCAGTACATGGCGTACCAGCCCTTTATGCTTCACTTCATCGTATGCCGGAATTTTGAATTCTTCCATGAAGTCCAGAATACAGTTCAGGATCTCTTCGTTGACTTCCACACCAAGCGCGCAGTCTGTATTCTCGATAATGCTGTGTGTTCTTCCGGCATAGAACCCGGCGATCACTCTGCCGTCTTTATCTGTTCCGATCGGGAACTGCGCCTTATTCCGGTAGCGGAACGGCTGCATTCCTTCTCCGTCCATGCCGACAGCCGGATGCATGATCTGATCCAGAAGTTCTGTCGGAACTTCTCCGATCCGCTCCAGATTGCCGCGTACCTTTGCTTCTTTAAATGCAAGCTGTGCCGGATACTTCATCTCCTGGATCTGACAGCCGCCGCATTTTCTTGCCATCGGACAGACCGGCTCTTCCACACGGTCTTTTGATGGAGTCAGGACATTCATCAGGCGGGCATAGCCGTAATTCTTCTTGGCTTTCATTACTTTCGCCTCTACAACATCCCCGATGATGGCATCTTTGATAAACAACGTGTATCCATCCACCTTGCCGATGCCTTCTCCTCCGACTCCGATATCTTCTATTTTTACCTTTACTATTTCATTCTTCTGCATCATTAGATAACTGTCTTTCTGATATTTGATTCAAACAGGCGGTTATATCCCAGCCAGTCATTTCCTTTTTTATCTTTGAATAACTCTGTCAGTGTCTGCATCTTGGCATCTGCATTGTCTGCAAGATTCAGTGCCATCGCCTCGGCAAGTGCTGGTTTCTTCGGTGAACCGTATTCCAGTTCTCCGTGATGTGCAACAATACAGTGTTTTAATTCATTCGCAAGTTTCTCCGGGAAGTCCGGGATATTGCGGGCTGCATCTCCGATCATCTCCACACCGATTACAATATGTCCCAGAAGCTGTCCTTCATCTGTGTAATCATTTTCCGGGAAGGAAGATAATTCCTTCGTCTTTCCGATATCGTGGCAGATCGCTGCTGTGAAAAGCAGGTCCTTATTCAGGATCGGATATGCTCCCACCATATAGTCACAGAACTTCACAACACTTAATGTATGTTCCAGAAGTCCTCCGGCGAATCCATGATGAACCGTCTTCGCAGCGGAATGTCCCTTGAAATTACGGATAAATGTCTCGTCTTTTACAAAATAATACTCCAGCACCTGTCTCAGATACTGGTTCTCTACTTTCTTAATATATCCAAGCAGTTCCTCATACATGCCATCTGTACTCTTCTCCGTTGTCGGCATATAATCGGCGGCGATATATTCACCCTCCTGTGCTTTACGGATCTGCTTAATGTTAAGCTGCAGATTGTTATTATAGCTGATGATTTCACCATATACTTCAATAAAATCCATCTCATCATAATCTGCGATTCCGCCGGAATTCGGATCCCATACTTTCCCGTCAAGTGTCCCGGTCTTATCCTGAAGGATCAGATTATCATATGGTCTTCCGTTTCTGGTCTCCGCAGAACGCTTTCCTTTGCACAAATATACATTTCTGATTGTTTCTCCTTCGTGAAGGGTGTTGATATATCTCATCTTATTTCCTCTTTCTATATTCTATATTAATATTATTCTATATTTTACAACGATCGAAACATCTCCCCGGAAGCATCCGGCAAGCCTACTCCTTGCTTCCGACTGTCACGTCAAATGAAATATCCACATAACCGCCGGATCCCTGTCTCTGTCCTTTGAGTCTTATCTTGCTGCCGCTTTTCTGGTCACGCATCACACTCTGATAGACCGCCAGCGACGATATCTTCTTGCCTGCAGCCTCTGTGATTATATCCCCGCTCTGGATTCCTGCTGCCATTGCCGGAGAATCCGGCTCTACTGTCTGGACGTATACTCCATTTGGAATTCCCTGAGCTTCGATCTCTGCCGTCACATCCAGTCCACGAATACCGACATACGGCACCGCCTGTCCGTTAGACAACAATTCAATCTCTGATTTTAAGCCCGAAATTCCATACCCGGTTACCAGCCTTTTACTGCTATTATCAGAAATACTCTGATCAATAATTCCGACTACTTCTCCCGACAAATTAACGATCACGCCTGTTCCGTCTTCTGCCGCACCAATATCAGTGCAAAGGAGCTGATAACTTCCGTCATCTGCATCCAGTTCATTTCTGCTGTTCGCAATCGTTCCAAATCCGACCGCTCCAGCATAGCCAAATGGCTTTCCAAGCACTGCCACGGCGTCCCCTTTCTGTACAGAATTGGAACTGCCAAGTTTGGCGTTACTGATCTGCGTCCATGTTGACTGTTCAATGCTGCTTCCCGACACAGCATAGATCGCAAATCCGAGACTTTCATCTTTCTTCTTCACAGATGCCTGTTCTGTATTGCCATCCGAGAATCTAATATGGATCTCTTTTGCATCTTTTAATATAGAAGTCTTTCCGTATACCAGAAGCTCCTGCCCATTATCAGCGATGATCAGTCCGGACACACTGTTTTTATTATCGTAAGACTCGTCTGTCCAGTCCTGCTCTCCGGATACACCTATGATCTCTACCACGGATTTTCCGGCCTCTGTGGCTACGTCGTTCATTGCTTTCTGAAGTTCTCTGTAATTGTCAATATCCAGCGTCTGCTCCGTATTGTTACTGGTATCCGCTTTTTTTTCTTCTGTATTATCTTCTTCTTTCTCTTTCGGTATCACTACCTCTTGTGAATCTCCGGGAAACTTCTTATCAAGCCATGGTTTGAGCGCAGAAAAACTAATGCAGGCACACACACCGAATACCACTCCAAGCCCCGCCATACGAAGCAGGTCTTTACGGCACTTTTTTCCACGGCTGTTCTCGTCTTTGATCGTCTCCTGCATAAATGAATATTCTGATTTTTCTGTTTTTTTCCCAGGTTCTCCCTGCTTATTTTCCAGAGGTTTCTGCTCATCCATCAGCTTTTTCGTCTCCTTTGCAATCCTTTTTATAGTATACCGTATGGAATGGGAATGTTCAATATTTATCCTTTTCTTTATCGTCCAAATAAGGTAGAATAGGTACTGACTACAGCTACTGTATGAACAGTAACATAGAATAAGTTCAGGTGAGAAACATGAATAAAAAAACATTAACTAAATTAGAATATCATAAAATTATTGACATCTTAATAGAACAGGCAACTTCTTTTGGCGGCAAGGAACGCTGCAAGAGATTAAAACCGATGACATCCATCACGGATATCGAAGCCGCACAAGAACAGACTGCCGCCGCATTTACCCGTATCATTAAGAAGGGACGTCCTTCTTTCGGAAGCTGTAATCCGGTCGGGGAATCCTTAAAGCGTCTGGAAGTCGGTGCCGCGCTCGGAAGCGGAGAGCTTTTGCGTATCTGTAAACTTCTGGAAAATGCAGGGCAGATCAAAGCTTACGGCCGTCACGAGGCTGTGGACGATGCAGAAGACTGTCTGGATGCTTTCTTCCAGCAGATCGAGCCACTGACACTGGTAAGCACTGAGATCCGCCGATGCATTATTGACGAAGATGAGATCAGTGATGATGCCAGCAGTACATTAAAGCAGATCCGCCGTTCCATGAACCAGATCAATGATAAAGTACATTCTACATTATCTTCTCTGGTCAACGGTTCGCTCCGTACCTATCTGCAGGATGCGATCATCACCATGCGCGGGGACCGCTACTGTATCCCGGTCAAAGCCGAATACAGAAGCCAGGTATCTGGTCTGATCCATGACCAGTCTGCCACAGGTTCTACCCTGTTCATCGAACCGATGTCTGTTGTAAAACTGAATAATGATTTAAAAGAGCTTTACGGCAAAGAGCAGGAAGAGATCCAGGTGATTCTTGCACGCTTAAGCGCCGATGTTGCAGAATATATCGACTCCATCCGCACCGACTACAAAGTCATGACGGAGCTGGATTTCATATTTGCAAGAGGAAATCTCGCAATCAACATGAACGCAAGCAAGCCAATCTTCAATACGGAAGGCCGGATCCATATCCGTGAGGGCCGCCATCCGCTGTTAGATAAGAAGAAAGTCGTTCCGATCACCGTCACACTCGGTGATACCTTCGACCTTCTGATCGTAACCGGACCGAACACCGGCGGTAAGACCGTTTCGTTAAAGACGGTCGGATTATTTACCCTGATGGGTCAGGCAGGACTTCATATTCCTGCGCTGGACCGTTCGGAACTGGCAATTTTTGAAAATGTATATGCCGATATCGGAGATGAGCAGAGTATCGAGCAGAGCCTCAGTACCTTCTCTTCTCATATGACGAATATCGTTTCGTTCTTAAAACATGTAGACGAACATTCTCTGGTACTGTTCGATGAGTTGAATGCAGGAACCGACCCTACCGAAGGTGCTGCTCTTGCGATCGCCATCTTAAGCTATCTGCACCAGAGAGGCATCCGTACCATGGCAACGACACACTACAGCGAACTGAAAGTCTTCGCACTTTCCACACCGGGCGTTGAAAATGCCTGTTGTGAATTCGATGTAGAGACGCTCAGTCCGACTTACCGCCTTCTGATCGGTATTCCGGGAAAGAGTAATGCATTTGCCATCGCAGGAAAACTCGGACTTCCGGATTATATCATCGAAGATGCCAAGACACATCTGACCGAACAGGATGAATCCTTCGAAGACCTGTTAACCGATCTGGAGACAAGTAAACGTACCATCCGAAAAGAGCAGGAAGAGATCGAACACTACAAACGTGAACTGGCACGTCTCGAAGAAGAGACCCGTCAGAAACGTGATAAATTAGAAGAACAGCGTGACCGTATCATCCGCGAGGCCAATGAAAAGGCTCATGAGATCCTGGCCGATGCCAAGGAAACAGCCGATGAGACCATGCGTAATTTCCACAAATTCGGCAAAGCCAATATCTCCGTTGCCGAGATGGAAAAGGAACGTGAGCGTCTCCGCAAGAAGATGAACGCGACACAGAATTCCATGAAGACAGATACCAAGAAACCAAAAAAGGCTTACAAACCAAGTGATTTCAAACTTGGAGAATCTGTCAAGGTACTGAGTATGAACCTGACCGGATCTGTCACTTCACTTCCGGATTCCAAGGGAAATGTCACCGTACAGATGGGAATCTTACGTTCCACAGTTAATATTTCCGATCTGGAGATCATCGATGAAGCGCCGGCATATTCATTTGCCAAAAGAACCCGTCAGACCGGTAAAGGCAAAGTCAAGATGGGCAAATCTCTTGCGATCAGTCCTGAGATCAACCTTCTTGGTAAAACAGTCGATGAAGCGATCGCCGAGCTGGATAAATATCTGGACGACGCCTCGCTTGCACACCTCAGTTCTGTAAGAATCGTTCACGGTAAAGGAACCGGAGCTTTAAGAGCCGGTATCCATAAATATCTGAAACGGCAGAAACATGTCAAATCATTCCGCCTTGGCGCATTTGGCGAAGGTGACGCCGGCGTAACGATCGCTGAGCTGAAATAAAAGTTAAAATAAGGGATAGTATAAGGGGAAACTTTAAAGTGAATCAGTATAGATAAATGCATCTATATACGGGAGGAGTATACATCTATGAACAAACAGAAAATACTGATCGTCGATGACGATGAAAATATCGCTGAACTGGTCTCATTATATCTGACAAAAGAATGCTTTGACACTATGATGGTCCACGATGGCGAACGGGCACTGGTTGCCTTTGACACTTACAAACCGAACCTGATTCTTTTAGATCTCATGCTGCCTGGTATCGACGGATATCAGGTCTGTCGTGAGATCCGTACGAGATCTAACACTCCGATCATCATGCTGTCCGCCAAGGGTGAAGTATTCGACAAGGTACTTGGCCTGGAGCTCGGTGCAGATGATTACATTATGAAACCATTTGATGCCAAAGAACTGGTTGCACGTGTAAAAGCAGTCTTACGCCGCTATCAGGTCGGCTCCAAACCGGAGACTCCTCAGGCAGATAAGGGAAAATGTGTCGAATACCCGGGAATTGAGATCAACCTTACCAATTACTCCGTCATTGTTGACGGCCATACGGTCGAGATGCCGCCAAAGGAACTGGAACTTCTCTATTTCCTCGCATCCTCTCCGAACCAGGTATTCACAAGAGAGCAGTTACTGGATCAGATCTGGGGCTATGAATATATCGGCGATACCCGTACCGTCGATGTGCACATCAAACGTCTCCGCGAGAAGATCAAGGATCACAATGGCTGGAGTCTCAGCACTGTATGGGGAATCGGTTATAAATTTGAAGTAAAATAACAGCAGGTTAATATCATGAAAAGTACATTATATTTAAAATTTATATTTATCTATATTGTGTTCGGATTCTTAAGCCTTTTTACAGCCGCAACACTGACAGAGAACCTGGTCAGTACGCCGATTTTTAACCGCGTAAGTAACAGTATGTACCGGGAAGCTACGATGGTTGCCAACGACTATCTTCCCGGTTATTTTTCCGGCGGATTAACAGAATCTGACGCACAGATGATCTTATCCGGAATAGAGACACAGCTTGACGCTGCAGTCTGGTTCGTTTCAAAAGATGGAAAAGTAATCCTTTCTGCACAGTCCGGGAACTACCCGTCCGCGCCTGATTCCATTAAAGATTTCGACCCGGCGGAATCCGGAAGCGATCGTTCACAGACTGGTGATTATCACGGATATTTTGACAATGATGTGATCACTGTCACTGTACCGGTAACTTACGGGTATTCTCCAAAAGGATATCTGATGATCCACCAGTATATCTCTGTTGTGGATACCATGACAGACACACTGATGCGTGGTGTATATATTACATTCATCGTAATCTTCCTGCTTTCGTTCATTATCCTGCTGGCGTTCCATTTCCTTGTGTACCGTCCGCTTCATAAGATTACCGAAGCAGCAACCCAATATGCTTCCGGTAACCTGGAATATGAGATTCCTGTCACAACTGAAGATGAGATGGGTTATCTGTCCGCATCACTGAACTACATGTCCTCTCAGCTTAGGGATATGGAAGATTATCAGAAGAAATTTGTGGCAAATGTGTCTCATGATTTTCGTTCTCCACTTACCTCCATCAAAGGTTATGTGGAAGCCATGACAGACGGAACCATCCCACCAGAATTACATGAAAAATACCTGAAGATCATCTTATTCGAAACAGAACGCCTGACAGATCTGACACAGGATCTTCTGACGTTAAATGAATTTGACACCAATCACCTGCTTCTCAACCGGGAAGTATTCGATATTCACGAGATGATCAAGCATGTAGCGGCATCTTTCGAAGGTGTCTGCACACAGAAGAAGATTTCCATCGAATTGGTCTTCGCAACAAAACACCTGAACGTCAACGCTGACAAACGAAAAATCCAGCAAGTCTTATACAACCTGCTGGACAATGCGATTAAATTCAGTGATCCGAATTCCATCGTCACGATTGAGACGACAGACCGCGGAGAAAAAGTATATACCTCTGTAAAAGATAACGGTATGGGTATTCCAAGATCAGCGCTTGGGAAAATCTGGGAACGCTTTTACAAGAGTGACCTCTCCCGTGGAAAAGATAAGAAAGGTACCGGACTTGGACTTGCGATCGTGAAAGAAGCAATTCAGGCACATGGGGAGAATATTACCGTGGTGAGTACGGAAGGAGTCGGAACCGAATTCTCCTTTTCACTTCCGAAGGTTGCTGGCTAATTTATCATTGTGACCTCTCAGTCCATGAGAAAGAGTTGGAACTTCTTAAGTAAAAAAATCGGCCGTTAGCCGGTTAAAAATCATTTGTCTGAGCGATCAGCGAGTTATGATTTTTGACCGGCTGCTTTTAGGCCGATTTTTTTGCTTTAGATGTTCCCCATGATTGAATCCGCACAGCAATCCCTTCTATACTTTTATTCAGGACCGGGGTAAGCCGCCATGATACATTAAATTTTCCTACTTACTATACAGAATCTTCTGCACCTCATCCGTCTTCAGATTCTTTTTCGTCACCCATGTATATCCCGTATTAACCACAGCCTCATTTCCCATATTCAGAGAAGCCCTTGCTGCAGCCACAACGGTTGCATATCCCATGCCAAATGGGTTCTGTACGATCAGTCCGTTAACTTTACCGTCTTTCAGACCCTGAATCTCATCATCGTTGGCGTCGAAGCCGATGACTTTCACTTTTTTCTCCATTTTATTTCTTTCCAGACCATCGACTGCAAGTTTTACGGAATCCCCGTTTGCAGCAAAGCAGCCTGTAATATTTGGATGTTTTGCAAGGATATAATCAACTACCTGATCTTCAGTGATACTGTCTGCTGTTACAACATCTTCTCCTGTGAGCTGTCCCTCCGGAAGTTCACTGTCTTTTGGTCGGTAGGTTCCTGCATTGATCTCATCGGATACTGTCTTCTGCATATTGCTCAGTTCATCCATGTGGTATACATTGACCACTGAAATATTCGGATGATTTGCTTTCAATTCTTCTGTTACAGCTTTTTCTCTCTGAAGAGCTGCCTGTGATTTGGAATCCTGAATGAACAGCACCGCTTCTCCGCTGTCGCCCATCTCTTCCGCAAGTCTCTGTGCCGCTTCCTTTCCTGCAGCTACATTGTCTGTGGATACATCTGCAGCCACACCCTGATAATCTGATCCGGAATCAAAAGTTACGATCGGAATCTCACTGTCTGTTGCAAGATCGAATTGCACCTGGCATGCCTGCAGGTCTACGATCGAAATGCCCACTGCGACCGGATATCTGTCCAGTTCTTCATCCAGAAGATTTACCTGGTCATCGACATTATCTGCTGTATCCGGTGCATTAAATGCTACTTTCACCTTATCTTTTCCTGTATACCCAAGATTTGTATTAATATCTTCCGCAGCCTGCGCTACACCTTTTTTCACTTCATCCCAGTACTGTGTTCCGTTCGCTTTTCCGATAATGGAAATATAATCGCCTTTTTTCAGCTTTAATCCGTCCGTATTATTATATGCCGCCGGAGTGATCAGATCTAATTTCCCCTGATATGCGTTTTCTTCTGTCTTAGTTGTATTCTTTTCTGACTCAATCTTTTTCTCTTCATCGGTTGCTTTTGATGTCTGCTGACATCCACATACAAGCAGTGCTGTACCCAGCAGCATGGCAATGATTCTTTTTTTCTTCATTTTCCTCTCTCCTATATCTGGTATCATTTCTACTTATACTTAATACTTCTAACTTTTGATTATATTTTTTTCTTATATTTTTTCAGCACCATATACTATACACCAAAACAGTGAAAAATTGTTGAAATTTTTCTTAATTTTCCTCTATGACTTTTATATTTCTGTAGAAATACTTTTTTCCCCTTTATTGTGATAGCTTTTTCTAACATAAGTTAGCTATGACTAAACTTTTATGTATTTCTAAAAAAACATTCTATTCCCTTGTTTATTTTTATTTTTTGTATTATTATAAGAACAGAGACAACGAATTGGATTATGTCTAGAATATTTAATCTCAAAGGAGGGTACATACTATGGCACACGTAATTGGTGATGAATGTGTAAGCTGCGGATCTTGCGAAGCTGAATGTCCAGTAGGAGCTATCGCTCAGGGAGCAGATCATTATGAGATCGATGCTGACGCTTGTGTAGATTGTGGCGCTTGTGCTGCTCAGTGTCCAGTAGGAGCAATTTCTGAAGGTTAATAACGCAGAATAAGTAAGATAAGAATGCACGGTACATTTTGTATCGTGCATTTTTTTGTTTTGATATTTTGTATATTATTTCTTTTTTAATAAATTTATTTCTCTCGACGGATTCTGACGAATTCGGTGATCTTTCCTGTGCTATGATACATTTACCCATAAGGGACAAGTATTATAAGATAAGGGGGTATCTAACATGGGAAATCATATGAATACTTTAGAACAGATAAAACGTGAGACCAGAGATGATGCCAGACTGTATGCCTGTATCCGGGATCTTTATGATCAGGGAGTTTCTCTCTCTGATTTAAAAGCACTGATTCCCGATATCAGACGGACCAGAGAACAGTTACAGTTAAAACGCATGCTGCAGAATAACAACGAAGTTCTCATGGCAATGTTCAGTCAGGAGATGTCCTTTCTTCTGGATGCAAAAGAACGCCATGAAGAATTAGAATTCAAAAAACTGGATCAGTTGATCCGCCAGCAGCAATCCTTCCGGAAAGCATCGGCCGAAACCGGTCCAGTTAAGAAATTAAAAAGAATCTTCCTGTCTGCTTAAGTTGGCAAACTTTGTATATTCGCCAAGCCAAGCCAGATTAACGGTCCCTACCGGGCCGTTTCTTTGTTTTGCGATAATTATTTCTGCCTGTTTTTTGAACTCTGAATCTTTATTGTAGTATTCGTCTCGATAAATGAACATTACCACGTCCGCATCCTGCTCGATGGCTCCGGATTCACGAAGGTCCGAAAGCATCGGTCTTTTATCCGGACGGCTTTCTACCGCACGGCTTAACTGTGACAGGGATACTACCGGCACATTCAGCTCTCTGGCAAGTCCCTTTAACTGTCGGGAAATGTCTGAAACTTCCTGCTGTCTGGACTCCGAACTTCTTCCCACACTTCCGGTCATCAACTGCAGGTAGTCAATGATGATAATATCAAGTCCGTGTTCCAGTTTGTACTTTCTGCATTTCGATCTGAGTTCTGAGATAGAGATACCCGGAGTATCATCAATGATCAGCTTCGACTGACCGATAATCCCAGCTCCTTCTATCAGTTTCTCCCAGTCGGAATCTTTCATATTACCAGTTCTCAGGGACTGGGCATCTACCTGGGACTCCAGAGAAAACAGTCGATTCACCAGCTGTTCTTTTGACATCTCCAGACTGAAGATTGCTACTGCTTTATTCTTCTTAAATGCCATATACTGCGCAATGTTTAATACAAACGCCGTTTTTCCCATAGATGGACGGGCTGCGATCAGAATAAAATCTGACGGCTGAAATCCGGAAAGTTTATAATCCAGATCAATGAATCCCGTCGGTATTCCCGTAACGGTTCCTTTACTCTTAGACGCCTTCTCAATCTTATCTAATGCATTTAAAACAACCTGTTTGATCGGTACGTAATCACCGGTCGTACGTCTCTGTAATAACTGAAACATGGATTTCTCTGTCTGTTCCATAATCGACTCTACCGGCTCTTTTCCCGCATAGCACATATTTTCAATTGATTCGTTCAGTTTAATCATCTTACGCATTAACGACTTATCTGCCACGATCTGTGCGTAATATTTCACGTTCGCAGAAGTCGGCACTGCTGTCACCAGGTCTCTGACAAATTCCAGACTGGCAATCTCCGCCGGTACGTCCTTTTCCTTCAGTCTTTCCTGCAAGGTGATCAGATCGACCGGTTTTCCTTCATTGAACAGTTCGATCATCGAATCAAAGATCACTCCGTATGACGCCTGATAAAAATCATCACCACTGATGATTTCTCCTGCAGTGGTGATGGCATCTTTATCCATAAGCATGGCGCCGACCACAGACTGTTCTGCTTCGATGCTGTGTGGCATGACTCGTTTGATGAGTGCTTCTTCCACGCCTGAATTCCTCCTATGCTTCTTCTTTTACAACAACTTTCAGCTCTGCTGTTACCTTTGGATGCAGCTTAACCGGTACATTATGGGTTCCCAGTGTTCTGATTGCTTCTTTTAACTGTACTTTCTTCTTGTCGATCGTAAGATTCATCTGCTTTTTAACCTCTTCTGCGATCTCTTTTGAAGATACGGAACCGAATGCTTTGCCGCCTTCTCCCATCTTGATCGCAACTTCGATCTTACCTGCTTCGATCTTCTTGCCAAGTTCCTGCGCATCTTCATACTGCTGCTGTGCAATCTTATCGTCGTTGGCTTTCTTTAACTTCAGGTCATTTAAGTTCTTTCCGTTGGCTTCTACACCTTTATTTTTCTTTAAGATAAAGTTTCTTGCGTATCCGTCGCTGACGTTTACGATCTCTCCTTTTTTACCAAGTGACTTTACGTCTTCTGTCAAAATTACTTTCATTACAAGTCTCCTCCTTCTATCATCTCGTCAATCACCTGTTTTAAGCAAGCTACCGCTTCATCCATATCCGTATGGTTGAACTGCGCTCCCGAAGCGTTCATGTGACCGCCTCCGCCCAGACGTTCCATGATGATCTGTACATTGACCTCATCGATCGAACGTGCGCTGACGTATATTCTTCCATTATATTCGGTTAATACAAATGATGCCTTGATCTCACTGATATCCAGCAGTTCATTTGCTGCCTGTGCCCCGATGATCGTCGGGCTTTCGATGTGAAGATCCACACCTCTTGCGATGGCAAATTTATTATGATAAACCTCCGCGCTGCTGATGATCTCTGCTTTCGCTCTGTAAGATTCCATGTCATCACGGAATAATTTTCTTACCAATGTGATATCTGCACCGCATCTTCTTAAGAATGCCGCTGCTTCAAAAGTACGGACTCCGGTACTATTCACAAAGTTGTTGGTATCGATCATGATACCGGCATACAGGCTGCTCGCCTCAATCTTTGGAATCTTGATTCCGTCTACGATATACTGCAATACTTCTGATACCATCTCACATGCCGATGATGCATACGGTTCAATATAAGACAGCAGCGCATTGTCGATATTATCACTGCTCTGTCTGTGATGATCCAGAACCACGATCGTCTTGGTCGTCTTCAGAAGTTCCTCACATTCTGTCATCATCGGACGGTTCGTATCTACTACTACAACCATCGAATTCTCATCCGCCATATTCATCGCCTGTGACGATGTCAGGAACAGATCGTCCGGGTAATTCGAATCCTGTTCGAATAATTCATATAATGGTCTGAGCGATGCAGATACTTCATTAATTACAATATAAGCACGTTTTTCCAAAGCCAGTGCCGCACGGTAGATTCCCATTGCCGCACCGAACGCATCCACGTCTGTCAGCTTATGTCCCATAACAAAGATCTTATCTTTGACCGTGATAAATTCACGCAGTGCCTCTGCTTTTACACGCGCCTTTACACGGGTATTCTTTGCTGTCTGTTCACGTTTGCCACCATAATAAGTCACACCGTTACAGTCCTTGATAACTGCCTGATCGCCGCCTCTTGCAAGCGCAAGATCAATCGCAACACGTGCATAGTTGTAACTCTGCGCATAAGAATCAGAACTCAGTCCAAGTCCGATACTTAATGTCGCCGGGATTCCATTTCCGATATTTACGGATTTTACATCGTCCAGCAGGGAGAACTTATCTTCTTCCAGCTGTTTGAAGTAAGATTTCCGGATGATGATAAAATATTTATCATTCTCCAGTTTCTTAACGATTCCGTCAACCTTCGCAATATACTGGTTGATCTTACGGTCTACCAGTGCCATCAGAAGTGACTGTCTGACTTCTTCCACACTGTCGATCACTTCATCATAGTTATCAATGTAAACCAGCCCGGCAACCATCCTCTGCTCTTCGTTCTCTCGGATAATACGGTTAAATTCCGTAACATCCTGAAGATATACAGCTATAAAATATTCTTTTTCCTTTGGCAGCTCCATAAGCTGTTCTGTATCACTAAATCCTTCTACTGATACTCTCCGGATCTCTGCCTGATACTCTTTGTCATCATAATACACTTCCATTGTGACCGTCTGTTGGTCCTCTTTTGGAAATATACTCCGGTTCAATTCAGGAATGTATTTGCTGATATAAGCTTCTCCCTTGGGTTTACCTCCCAGGATTGCTTCAAATTCATCGTTCATCCAGATCGCTTTTCCATCATCCAACAGGATTGCATAAGGAATCGACAGTTCTCTCAGCAATGTATTCTGAACAATGCCATACTGTGCAGCAAACTCTACCAGGTCTTTCATAATGATGTTCTTACTGTAAAAATACAGTCCACCCACCATAATGATATATACGACTACAAATACGGCCATCAGGATTCCCGCTCTGTGATCCAGCTTATAAACCCACAAATCCATTGCTATGAGAAGCAGGGACATAATAGCCGGCCACTGGATGTAAAGTTTGAGTTGTCCTTTGAGCTGCACTTTTCCTTTTTCATTCTTCTTTTCCATGATTCTCGCCTCTGTGTGTGAGTATTTCTCACTCCTTTTGCAGTGCCTGTCAGTGATCTGATCATCCACTGCTCTTTACATACGTGGATATTATACCATTTATCCCCTGAAAAAGAAAGACGGGAAATCCTTAACGTTCTGTTAAGTATTTCCCATCATCCGGTGTTCATTTTTATGATTTATGATTCATATCCGTTTGGATTCTGTGACTGCCATCTCCATGTATCGGCACACATCTCATCCAGCCCTTTTTCAGCCTTCCAGCCAAGCACTCTTGCTGCCTTGGCAGGATCTGCATAACACATCGCGATATCTCCGGCTCTTCTTGGTTTGATCTCATATGGAATCTCTTTTCCACATGCTTTGCCGAATGCTTTTACCATATCAAGCACGGAATATCCAACACCCGTTCCAAGATTGATCACATCAAGTCCCGGATTGCTGAAGATATAGTTAATTGCTTTTACGTGTCCTTTTGCAAGATCTACTACATGAATGTAGTCACGGACTCCGGTTCCGTCCGGTGTGTCATAGTCATCTCCGAATACGCCGAGTTTTTCAAGCTTTCCTACTGCCACCTGTGAAATATATGGCATCAGGTTGTTCGGGATTCCCTTTGGATCTTCTCCGATACGTCCGCTTTCATGCGCTCCGACCGGGTTGAAATAACGAAGCAGGATGACATTCATATCCGGATTTGCCTTCTGTACATCTGTCATGATCTGTTCCATCATAGACTTTGTCCATCCATAAGGATTCGTACACTGTCCCTTCGGGCACTCCTCTGTGATCGGCATCTCTTCCGGACTTCCGTATACAGTTGCAGAAGAGCTGAATACAATATTCTTAACACCGGTCTGTTTCATAACATCCATCAGCGTCAGAGTTCCTGTTATATTATTACGGTAGTACTCTAATGGCTTCTGTACGGATTCTCCGACTGCTTTCAGTGCTGCACAATGGATAACCGCATCTACGCCTTCTTTTTCCAGCATTGCCTTCAATGCAGCTTCATCCATTACATCCCCTTCATAAAATGTAATCGTCTTTCCGGTAAGCTCTTCTACCCTTTTTAAAGATTCTTTAGATGAATTACAAAGATTGTCATATACAACCACTTCATATCCTTCATTCAGAAGTTCCAGTGCCGTATGACTTCCGATATAACCGGCTCCTCCGGTAATTAATATTTTCTTGGCCACAATAGTACCTCCTAGTTGTCACTATACTTTTTCACGATTTCGTTCATAGTATACCACTTTTGTTCCATGTCTTCAACAAGCTTGAACTGGGTACGGCAGCGATCCAGATTCTGACCTTCTCTGTGTATTTTAAAATATTTGTCTCCCTGCAGATAATCCGTCAGGAAACGCATGCCACACTCAAATGTCATAACCTTAGCACCCATCGGCATCAGCTCGATCTCTTTTTTCGTAAGTTTTCCGTCACAGCCTTTTAAGAATCCTTTCGTATATAATTCAAACAATTCCATACTGCAGGATACTTTCGAAAGATCCCTTTCATCTTCCAGTGCAGTACTCGCACCAAAACGGATAGAATCCCCGAAATCATTCATGGCAAGCCCTGGCATAACCGTGTCCAGATCGATCACACAGATTCCTTTACCAGTCTTATCATCTATCATTATATTGTTAAGTTTTGTATCATTATGTGTAACACGAAGCGGAAGCTCTTGTCTGTCTAACATTTCCGCGAAGTAGTCTGCCACATCTTCTCTGTCCAGAACAAACTGAATTTCTTTCTGAACGTCGGCAGCTCTTTTCATTACGTCTTCTTCCACAGCTTTCTTAAACAATGCGAATCTGTTGCGGGTATCATGGAATTTCTCGATCGTCTCATGCAGTGTGTCCGCAGGATAATCTGACAGGAGACTTTGAAAATTACCGAATGCTACTGCACTTTCATAAAACTGCTCCGGCTTTTCTACGATATCATAACTGCTCGCATCGGTGATAAATTTATAAGATCTCCAATAGTCACCCTTAGAATCTACATAATACGGTTTCCCGTCGGCCGCCGGAATCACATTCAATGTTTCACGTTCCGGGTCGCCACCATTTTCAATAATTTTCTTTTTTAAAAATGAGGTGACTCCCATAATATTTTCCATCACCTCTACTGGTTTTGGAAATGCTGTTGAATTCATTCTCTGCAGAATAACTTTGATTCTTCCCATATCCGCAATATCGAATACCAGAAGATACGTATCATTAATATGCCCACTTCCGTATGGACAGTCTTTTATCAATGTTCCTTCATATTTGAAATGTGCAATTGCTTCATCTCTTTGTTCCCGTGTTACAGGATGCATTATTTTCCCTCCCAAAGATGCTGCGGATACAGTCCTTCGTCCTTCATTCTCTGAATGGCTGCTACCACAACCGGTTTATCTTCTTTATAAGTTACTCCATACCATTTGTCTGCGGATTTCAGCACAGATACTGTTGCCTTGTCTTCTGCAAGAAGGTTGCTGACTACAGTCGGCAGGAAATACTCGCATTTCATCGGATTCTCTTTCAGTCCCTTGTCAAGAAATGCCGGAAATCCTGCTTTGATCTCTTCTAAGATGCTCTTTGTAAATCCCCACATATTCATAGATACTGTTGTATCATCCGGTACCTGTACCCATGTGTTACCGTCGTCTTCTGTGTATGCAACACCGCCGTTGTATTTCTCAATTCTGGTACGCTCTGTGACAGATACCAGTTCTCCGTTCTTATTTGTCTCACATATACCTCTGGATACATAGCCATTGTCTGTTACAGTATTGGCAAGATGATATCCCACCATTGTATATCTGTACTTGTCATCATCTACATGTGTAGACAGATAATCGTAGATCAGCTTGAATGCTTCTACTCCATAATAGTCATCTGCATTGATGACTGCGAATGGTCCATCGATCTCATCCATACAGCTGTATACGGCATGTGCCGTTCCCCAAGGTTTTACACGTCCTTCCGGTACTTCATATCCTTCCGGAATATTATCAATATTTTGATATGCGTATGCAACATCCATGTATTTCTCCATACGCTTTCCTACATGCTCTTTGAATTCGTCTTCGATCTCGTGTTTGATAATAAACACAACTTTTTCGAATCCTGCCCGCTTTGCATCATACATAGAAAAGTCCATGATGATATGTCCGTCGTTATCGACCGGATCTAACTGTTTCAGTCCGCCATATCTGCTTCCCATTCCTGCTGCCATGATCACTAATACTGGTTTATTCATTATAATTTCCTCCATGTCTTTAGGATCTTTTGTTTCCAGATTCATTGTATTACAACTGTTTCCAGAAATCTTTATCCTATATTTTCCTTAATTTGCACGATTTACGTTGTTCATTTGCCATCTTATTATGTACTTTTTTCTCTCTTCTGGCAATCCCTTCCCTGTAAATCTTAATGCCCCATTAATTTGCATGAAAGTCATAACGATACGGCAGCTTCTCTTTATCCTGATGCAGTTCGTGATTCAATATCATCCACAGGTCCTGCAGATTATCTTCTCCTTCTCTTACATCATCCACTACTATACCTTTCTCACTGTTCAATAAGCTGTCTGCCTCTTCAAACCGTCCAGTTTTCACAAGTGCCAGCACACGATAATACTCTATCCGTCCGACTCTTTGCAGTTCTTTATTCAGTCCGTCATACTGTTTTAGAATTGCACGATAAGCTTCACAGCGGCTTAAAATCTTAAGTCCTTCTTTCTGATAAGAAAGACTGTTCTTTTTTAGCTCCATACCTCTTTGTATGTAAAGCGCCGACAGATTCTTATTCTCCTTTCCAAGACACAGACATGCCAGTCCGTGCAACGCCCATGGATTTTCACAAAGTGCTACTGATCTCTCATACATTTCTTTGGCAACTGTATCATTTCCTTTTCGGAATTCAAGGATTCCGATATGATAATATGCATACCAGTTCTTATGATTTGGCGCATCTGTTCCAAGTGTTGTCTTCTTCAGATAAGTTAAGAAATCCTCCCCCGTCCAGAATGCATCCGGTTCCTCTTTTGGATCAGGACAGTGCAGATTCCCTGTTGTAAAGAAATGTTCCCACTGTTCCATTGCCGGTGTTCTTCTTATGAATTCCAGATGTGCTGTTCTTTCGGAACTTTTTCGAAATGCACCATATTCACTTCCCGGTGTCACCAGTTCTGCCTTTGTAAGTGCCATTGCTTTTGATTCTTTCAGTTGTTTTTCCAGCTTCCCGATCAGATCATGTTCTGCCAGGTATTCTGTTACACATGCCCTTCTTTCTTCAAATGACTGTGCAAAAACATCTGCCGATAATTCCTCCGAATGTGCCGGTCCGTAACATTCCATCCATTCCCACGCGGTATGCGGTGCCATAGGAATACAGCCATACTGTGTCTTTCCAAGTCCGGCCTGGATTTCTACATAACGTCCCGCATCTTTCGTCAGGAATTCCTGCCAATGATCAGATGCCGTATTATTTCCCCAGGAGAATAATTTTCTTCCCTGCAATCTTTTCGTTGAAAATTGAAGAAGTCCCTTTCCATCTCTGTTCACATTTACAATATATTTTGGTTCCTCTTCCGGAATGTGAAAGAAATAATCCACACTTCTTGGAATCTTCTGATAATCAGAGATATCCGTGCCATCCACCATCGGCACCGGAACCTTATAACAATAGGCACCTCCCGAAGAATATGCTTCTGCTGCCGGAACGGTAATATGCCCTTGATCATATTCGGGTACCGCCATATTACTCCACCAGTACATCGGTATCACTTCTGCGCTGTCATTGACGATACGCATTCTGCATTTCAGATATGGACATCCTTCTTCCAGCCAGAAGTCCATCTGCCAGGTAACACCCCTGATCCGTTCATATTCATACATACGGAGCACCGGCTCTCCCTGCTCTGTCTGCGTTCTTGCAACATATAAGCTTTCTGTTGTAAATGGATGGTGACCGATTATTCCAAGATTCCATTCCACTCCGCCGGAGAACCATGCATTACGGACCGCAAGATTACTGAACTGCAGCACATCATTTGTATAAAGCAGGTTCATGTTCTCTTTCTTATCCCATAATTCCCATAATCTTCCACCATAATCCGGCAGGAATACTGCTTCGATCCGGTCATTTTCCAATACTGCCGTTCTTATCTGCTTCTCTTTTAATATTCGCGAATAATTATTTCTCTGCCGGTATGGATATGCATCCGCCAGGCGTCCATATCTTTCATATATCTCATCTGTTTCATCCAGATAAAATGTCAGTGAATTCTGTAAAATCCTTTCTCCCAAAAGATCCGGCACACAGGATTCCTCGCCAAGATCAGCTGCCTGCATATTTTTATATTCAAATCGAAGTTCTGACATATTCTTCCCCTTTCTGAGTATACAAGAAAAAGCTGCCAACCATGACTACCTCCATTCATGGTATAGCAGCTTCATCACGTTCGGTCCCCGGGATCCCTCTATCCCTTGATTCCTCCTGTTACTCCACCGATAATCTTCTCTGATAAGAACAGATAAAGAATAAAGGTCGGAAGGAATACAATGACAACCGCTGCAAACATTCCTGCCCAGTTGCCTGTGTACTGCATTGACTGAAGCATTCCATACAGTCCAACCGCTACCGGTCGTAATGTATCATTGTTTGCAAATATCAACGACAGGAAATATTCATTCCAGATGTTGATAAAGTTAAAAATCGTAACTGTAACAATTCCAGACTGAGCCATCGGGAACATAATCTTCCAGAATGTCTTCGTCGGAGGACACCCATCAATTGCTGCCGCCTCTTCATATGTACGTGACAGATTCGAGAAGAATGTCAGCAGAAAGATCGTGGTATATGGAATATTGATTCCGATATACAGGAAGATCAAAGTTACTTTGCTGGCAAATACACTGTTCAGGATTCCGAGATTGGCAACCACACTAAACAGTGGAAGTACAATCATTGTGATAGGAATTCCCATTGCCGATACAAAACTTGTCTGGATTATTTTGTTACCAAGAAATGTAAATCTGGCCAGTACATATGCCGCCGGCGCGCAGATTAAGATCAGCAGGAAACATGATACCAGTGAATACAGCATAGAGTTCATAAAGAACGTTGCCACACCACCGGATCCCCATGCCTGCACATAGTTTTCAAAGTGCAGTCCGGTTGGAAATTTCAATGCTTTTCCCGCAAAAATGTCTGTTGTTGTAGATAGACTTGCCGCAAGAATCCATCCAAGCAGCATAAATGTAAAGATAACCCACAAGATAATCACAATGTATCCGGGAGCCAGTTTCATTTCTTTTTTCCAGTTGATCTTCTGTCTTACTTTTTTCTCTTTTTCTTTGGCCATAACTGCTCCTCCTTTCTAAAATTCAAGGTCATCATCTTTGATCAGTTTATTACAGATTGAGAATACGATTACTACGCACAGACACAGGATGATGCCAATCGCGGCTCCATATCCTGCATTTCTCTCTGTCACCGCATTTCCTGCACCAAATGTATGCATGTACATATACTGTACCGGAACGATCGTTGCTTTATCCGCAGTAACAGTAGAGAACAACTGCGACCATACGAAGAATGCTGCCGTACTTACCGTCCACATTGTAATATTGGTTTTAAATACGCCTTTTAAAAGAGGCATTGTCATATATCGGAACTGCTGAGGTTTGTTTGCACCGTCGATCGTTGCCGCCTCGAACAGATCCGGGCTGATTCTTTCAATTCCGCTCATCCAGATCAGCATATGATATCCGATCATTCCAAAACAATATGCAAAAAGCAATGCCCAGAATTTGTGATCTGAGTCCAGCCACGGAGTTTTTGCAAGTTTATGTAATCCCAGGGAATCCAAAACCGACTTCAAAAGTCCGAACTTGGAACTGTATACATACTGCAGCCACATCGTTGCAAGCGCTACCGCACTGACAATATTCGGAAGATAAATGATCGCACGGAAAAATTTCTTTCCACGGATTCCGCTTGTCAGAATTACTCCGAATAGCAAAGACACGGATAATACGATAATTCCGCCCAGTGCCCAGATTTTCAAAATATTCATCATTGCTGTTTTAAAGATCGCTGTCGTAAACAACTTCTGGTAGTTGCCTAATCCAACAAACGTCCACCATTCCATTGTATCCGTTACTGACTCGATCTTATACATACTCATCATAATAGTTCTGATAATCGGATACAGGAATACTATGAGGAAGATAATTACTGCCGGAGCAAGAAAACCGACGATCATTTTTTTATTCTTCTTCACGTATATGCCTCCTTTTACTAAAATATGGTGGCCGCGTAGTAACCGCCCTGCCACCATATTGATCACTAACTAGTCTCTTTTATTACTGTCTGATTTTACTGTCCTGCTGCTTCTTTCATTGCTTTGATGAATCCTGCTGCATCAAGTTTGCCAGAAGCAAGTTTCTGTGTGTTTTCCTGAAGTACAGGTGTAATATCGTTGTTGCTTTCTACGCCTGCTGCCCAGTCATAGTATGTTGTTGTTGCATCGAATGCTTCTTTTACTCCTGAAAGTTCTGTCGGCCATGCATCTGCATTGGCTTTGTCTGTTGGGATACACAGAGCTTCTTCTGTCATCTTCTTATCGAATTCGCCTGTTGTGATATACTCGATAAGTTTGAATGCCTCGTCAGACATCTTAGAATCTTTGTTGATTGCAAGTACCTGGTTTGCAATGTTGTTAGCTGTGTTATCATCCTTTCCGTCTGGAACTGATGGATAATTGAAGTAACCCCATTCAAGATCGTCTGCTACAGAATCTTTTGCTTCGTTTGGAAGCCATGATCCACAGATAACGATTGCTGCATCACCAGGAGCGAATTCCTGATTCTGTCCTGCCGGATATTTGTTTGTTGCGATATTTTTTGAGAAGTAACCTTTCTTAGCGAAATCAGCAAAGCTTTCTGCTGCTGCTTTTACTTTTTCATCATCCCATGTTACAGATTCGCCGTTATACTCTTCTCCTGTTACCAGAGATTTTACTCCATCCTGTCCGATATATCTTGCAAGGTGATATCCGATGAAGGATGTCAGGTAAGCATCATCTGCTGTGATAGGTGTGATTCCTGCATCTTTTAACTTCGCACAAGCTGCATCTAATTCTGCCCATGTAGTTGGTGTAGATTCGATTCCTGCTTTTGCAAATAATGTCTTGTTATAGAAGAATCCAAAGATAGATGGCTGATAAGGAATACTGTGTAAAGTATCGTCTCCGTCATGTGTCTGTCCGTATGCATTACGTGCGATCTTGAACAGTGTCTCATTACCATGCTCAGATTCATAATCTTTTGCCATATCTTCCAGATCTAATAAGTATTTTCCCCAACTTCCGTTTACACGGTTAACATCTTCATCAAACAAATCAATCTGCTGTTTTGCGCTCAAAGCCGGCTCCAGTCCCTCTCTCTGTCCGGTACGTCCCTTGAACTGTACATCAACCTTAACACCAGTATCTTTTTCATACTTACTGATAGCTTCCTTGATAACCTTTGCCTGTGGTTCATCCTCACTCCACATAGCCCAGTATACAAGTTTGTCCCCACCTTTGCTGCTTCCACTGTCTGAACCTGATTTGCTTCCACATCCTACAACCAGTGAAGCTGCCATTGCCACGCACAGAAGTGCGCTCACAATTTTCTTTTTCATAACACGTTTCCTCCTATTTCGTATCGTTTGTTGTTAAATCTATTCTAATACAATTTTGCACAAAAATCTTTGTCTTATAAGTCTCTTAATTTGTACTATCTGCATTTTTTCTTTGATTTTTGAACAAATTCATTGTATGATATTGTATAGATTTTACAAAACATATTTTTAATTTCGCACAAAGGAGAACAGACATGGCATACTACGGTGTAAACTTACACGATTCAATTACATTAGGGAGAATCTTCAGTATTCACTATTTTGAATATATGAGTGATTTCAGTTTTGAGGGAGAATCTCATAATTTCTGGGAATTTGTCTGTGTAGATAAAGGAGAGGTCGATGTGACCCGTGGAAAGAATCATACAATTCTCAAAAAGGGTGATCTTGTTTTTCACAAGCCAAATGAATTTCATAATGTCAATGCGACTGGACACATCGCACCTAATCTGGTCGTCATTTCTTTTGAGTGTCATGACGATGCCATGTATTTTTTTAACGACAGAATACTGCGCATTGATGAGACAGAACGGAATCTTCTCGCAGATATTATAATAGAAGCAAGACGGTGCTTTGACTGCAGACTTGATGATCCGTATCTCCAGAATATGCCTTTAAAGGACTCCGATGTATTTGGCGCTCAGCAGATGATCAAACTATATCTGCAGCATTTCCTGATCCATCTGATCCGCCGTTACTCCAACCCTGTCGTTCTTCCAAAGAAGCTTTTGAAAACCGAGGCACCTAAAGCGACCAAAAGCAAGAGCGATGCCGAGGTTTTCAACCGTGTTACCGACTACCTGGAAAGTCATCTGACCACACATGTGACTATTGATCAGATCTGTAAAGACAACCTCATCGGGCGCTCCCAGCTTCAGAAAATTTTCAAGGAGCATTGTAATCTTGGGATTATCGAATATTTTTCCATGTTAAAGATTAATGCAGCCAAGGAATTGATCCGTACCAAACAGATGAACTTCACTCAGGTTGCCGAGCACCTGGGGTATACTTCCATTCACTATTTCTCCAGACAGTTCAAGAAAGTTGCGGGGATGACACCATCGGAATATGCTTCTTCGATTAAGGCGATGGCGGAGGGGGAATTTAAGTAGATTTTTGCTGTTTAATTGATTAACGAAGTTGGCCTTTCGGTCCTTGAAGAACACAGTATAGGACACTTCTTGTTCAGATTCCATGAGGAAGAAGTGTCCTATACTGTGTTCTTCAAGTCGTGACTGGCTGCGGAAGTTAATCAATTTAATAGCGGGGGCGGTAACAGAGCGAAATCCACTACTGTACAAAAAATAACAAAACGCATTGTAAATCCACTGCTTTTCCAAGGTTTTTGTGGTTATTTTTTATAACCTCTCGGTATCACAAGGGTAACGACCGCTTCATGCATTAAACAGCAATTTATTTTAATACTTCCGCATGTAATTCCACAATCTTCGCCAATGCAGCTTCATCCCCTACCAGCGTCACATCATTGTGCATCTGTAAGATAGATGCCGGAACTTCCGGTGTAACTGGGCCGAAGAAGGCTCGTTCTACAATGTCGGCCTTGGCTTCTCCATTTACAACTACCAGAATCTTCTTGGCCTGCATAATCGTCTTGATTCCCATCGTGTATGCCTGTTTTGGCACATCTTCTGCCGATGCAAAGAATCTTTTATTTGCCTCGATCGTGCTCTCTGTCAGATCCACGCAGTGTGTTTCTTTTTCAAATGCTTCTCCCGGCTCATTGAAACCGATATGGCCGTTATGTCCGAGTCCGAGTAACTGAAGGTCTACTCCTCCAAGTAAATGGATCAGTCCTTCGTATCTTCCACATTCTTTTTCCGCATCTGGTTCCATACCATTTGGTACATTTGTCTGCTCCGGATTAATATTAACCCGATCGAACAGATGCTGATGCATGAAGTAATAATAACTCTGATCATTTGTACACGGCAGTCCCTTGTATTCGTCCAGATTTACCGTAGTTACTTCCGAAAAGTCCAGATCGCCTTTATTATACCACTCAACCAGCTGATCATAGGTTCCGATCGGTGTGGATCCTGTTGCCAGTCCCAGTACACAATTTGGTTTCATGATCACCTGTGCAGAGATGATGTTAGCTGCCTTTCTGCTCATGTCTTTGTAATCTTTTGCTTTGTAGATTTTCATAATCTTTTGACCTCCCAATAATCTTTTGAATTAGCATTTTATATTTTCTTTTTATTCCCAGCTGTAATAACTGCCTCCGCAAAGTATTCCGGCAGATGAAAATTCGGATTCTTACTTTTTACATATTCGTATGATGCATAATGCTCATTTTCTTTTGTCTCACATATTTTATAAAAATTGCAGTTGAACTTTGTTCCCTCTTTCAGATATAGTTCTCCATATATACATTCCAATATTTCTATTGGAACCATCAAGCTTACATTCCACTGCTCTTCTTCAACTTCTGCCTTGCAGTTCAGCTTCTGAAGCATATCTGCCTCAAACGGCGTCCGCTCTGTTTTATTCTTTCCATAACCTGCCAGGATTGCACCATTCGCATTCATCTCAAAATTCAGATAAATATCTTGCCGCGATCCATCTCCAAAGTTAAATCTAAAAAAAGCTTCTACCGCACTGTCTTTATAGACCGGGTCCTGATCTTCCATATAAATTCGGAGAGGATTTTTCTCTAGACATACCAGTTTAAGATAAAATCCTTCTCCTTTTACAAATCCAATATAGCCATATGTTTTTGGAATCCTCTCCGTTCCCCATAACAGATGTCTGATTTCAAAAGGTTCTACTGTCTCTAATAATTCTTTACTTTCTATCACTTGAACTTCCATATGTTTTCCCCATTGCTCTGTCATTCTTTGCTCTCTCAATCTAACAAATATATATCCGAAAAGCAAGATTGTGCAAAGCGAAAGAGACAAACGTACAAAAAAATAAGTGAATGGTGACAAAAAACCGCCAGTGCAATGCACTGACGGTTCTCAATATTCAATATTAGTCCTGTACGTATGGCATAAGAGCGATGTGACGTGCTCTCTTGATTGCTACTGTAAGAGCTCTCTGGTGCTTAGCGCAGTTTCCAGTAATTCTTCTAGGAAGAATTTTTCCTCTTTCAGAGATGTACTTTCTTAATTTTGCTGTATCCTTGTAATCGATCTCGTTATTCTCTTTTCCACAGAATACGCAAACTTTTTTTCTTCTGCGTCCGCCGCCTCTTCTCTTGAAGCCGCCTTCTGGACGATTTCCTTTATCGTAAGCCATTTTGGTTTCTCCTTTCAACAAAATGAAATGCGGCAAGTACCACAGCACGGTACTATTGCCTAATTAAAAGGTAATTCCTCATCAATTCCATCCGGAATGTTCATGAAGCCGTCACCTGCATCAGATACTGGTGTGGCTGGTGCCGGAGCCGGTGATGGAGCTGCCGCACGGAAACTTCCTGCATTGGCGTCGCTTACTGCCTTGCTTTCAGCAAATTCCTGATCCTCTACAACAACATCTGTTGTGTAAACTTTCTGACCTTCTTTATTGGTATAGCTTCCTGTCTGAATACGTCCGGTTACGATAACCTTCAGTCCCTGACGGAAATATTTCTCAGCAAATTCTGCACTTCTTCCGAAAGCAACGCATCCGATAAAGTCAGCTGTCTGCTCTCCGTCGTTGTTACGTCTGAATCTGCGGTCTACAGCTAATGTATATCTTGCGATTGCTGTAGAATTCTCACCCTGTGAATATCTTACTTCAGGATCTCTTGTCAAGCGTCCCATCAAAATTACTTTATTCATATTATACCTCTACTTCCTGCTTATGCATCCTGTCTAACGCATAAAAATCTGATAACGTTGTCCATAATGCGAATTCTCTGCTCGATTTCGCTTGGAGTCTCAGCATCAGACTCGAAGTGGATGAAATAGTAGTATGCTTCTTTCATCTTCTGAATCTCGTAAGCTAATCTCTTCTTACCCCATTCATCAACGTCAGAGATCTGTCCACCGAAACGTTCAACTAATGCTTTCACCTTTTCGATTACCTGAGCTCTTTCGTCGTCTTCGATTTTTGCACTGACAACAACAGCTAATTCATATTTGTTCATGTCGTCTTGCACCTCCTTCTGGTCTTTTGGCCCCCGCTCATCTTATGTGGGAGCAAGGATTTCTGTCTCTATTTTAGGACAGAATTATTGTATCACGAGTTCTTATGTTACCATAAAGTCTCGATTTTTTCAAGCTTTTTTCTTCAAATCTTTTGTATTTTTTTCTACCAATTTACGGGCGATCATGATCTGATGTCCGCATCCCATACATTTCAGTCGGAAATCTGCTCCAACCCTTAGTATCTCCCATTCTTTACTTCCACATGGATGCGGCTTTTTCATTGTTACCACATCTCCTATTTCATAGGTATATTCTTTCTTCATCACTGTTTCGTCTCCTCCTCTTTTACCCCTCTTACAACAAACCGGTGATTATCACTGGCACTGGTACAGGTCGACAATGTAACGATCGTATCTGCCGTTGTCACTTCCACACCGGTATTATACAGAGAAGTACTCTGCGTCATATTCAAAAATTCCTGATATTCTTCATCTGTTTCAAATGTTGTCTGATACGATTCCGAAGTGTCGACTACCTGTCCTGCCGAATAAATATGATATTTCAGAATTCTTCCATCAACGGTATATATGTAAAAATATGGATTATTCTTCCAGAATTCAAGGGTATCATAATCCTGCAGGTGACGGAACATCGAACCGTCCCGCATTCTATGTCCATATATTACAGAGTTTTTATCCGAAAAATCCTTTTGATTGTCAACATTCAGGAAGATTGCTCCCAGCGTATTTTCGTTAGACGAAAATGTTTTCTTCAGATATTTACTGTTATCCGTTCCCTGAACAACCGGATAATTGATCTGACTCGGCTCATCCGGGAATCTGATCCATGCGATCGTATCCGGATTGATCTCCAGCAGTTTTTGAAAATCAACAGAAAATGTATCATCTCCGTCTTCACTATGATTTTTATCTTTATCATTTTTATTCTTATCATCCGTCACCGCAAGTTTCCGCACTTTATCATACTCACTTCTTCCATCCAGATAACCTTTTCCGATCTTAAACAGTTGAAAGCCCGACACACAGAATACGATCAGTGCGATCACAAGAATCACATTGGCGATTATATTCCCTTTTTTCTTCCGCTTTCTTCCGCGGTGATGTTTTTTTCTTTCATTGTCTGCATTTTCATTTCTCATTCCGGATTCGATCCCTCCCTGTGCTGTTCTATTTTCTTTACTTTTTCGATTCCATAATCTCTACGATCGTCTTTTCCGTCCCTGTCATTCCTGGGGATGCGATCATTCCCATGTACTTCATAGTTGCTTCCGGGGTCCTGCCGTTGATTCCATGAATATTTTCTATGCAGATATCATCCATTGCCATATCTGTTGCACGGAATGCTGCATCTACTGCCACGATCCCTTTCATCGTACATCCGTGATTGCCTCCGTCACAGATCATTCCGGTCAGACCGCTTGCCATATTCTGAATCACTTTTGTATGTTTTTCTCCATCCGCTCCCTGCAGATATGCCAGTCCACAGGCCATCCCGGTTCCGGCTGCAATCCCGCATCCGCAAAATGCCGATAATCTTCCTGAGTACTCTTTGATATACATCGTGATCAGATAGCTGAGTGCAGTTGCTCTCCACAGGGTCTCATCATCCGTCTTATCTTCATTGGCATGCCGATACGCATACAACGGCATCGTCGCAATGATCCCGTGTGCACCGCTCCCGGTAATGCTCATAGCCGGTCTGGAAAGGCCCAGAACCCTGGCCTCTATCGCACCGTTACACAGTAATTGCGCAGTCTTAAGCGCATCCCGGGATATGATCCGGTTGCCATTCTCACGATAAAGTTTCTTTGCGAACACTGCCCTGTCCGAAGCCAGTCCTTCTTTTAATAATTCCAGATTCATCGTATACGCTTTTTCTATAAACGCAATCTCTTCAAGCGGAACTGTATTTACATACCGCAGGATCTCTGCCAGGGAATATCCGTGAATTACCGGACGTGCCTGCTTTTTCCGGGATTCCTCCCTGTACATCTTATCTTCTGTCTCAAATATTACAATGCCGTCTTTTTCTATCTTTACGATATTCGTATGTGCATCCCGGATCATCACCTTACACCGGTTATTCTCCGTTGTCACCACGGCATCGATCGTGATCTCGGATCCGACATGATCCATAACCACTTCCACCAGACCGTCGCTCACCATCTGCGCCGCTTTCTCATCATCTTCCGGTGTGATATCTGCCAGCGATTCCAGTCCTTTTTCCGCATCTGCCGCTACCGCCCCAAGTGCCGCCGCATAATAGTTGCCGAATCTCTCCGAATTAGGAATTCCACAGGTAAATGCATTCTTGTACATACCGGAATTCAATGCCACATGTACATTTACAATCTTACCTTCCGTATATTTCTTCGCACTTGCCACGGCAAATGCGATAGCTCCCGGCTCGGTCACGCCAAGTGCCGGTTTCATATCTTCTCTGATCAGCTCCGTCAGTTTCTGCATATTCTGCCTCCTCCCCGTTATCAACCCTGTTCTACGAAATTAACATTCTTATCTTAACACATCCACCACAGTTTCTGCACTTTTCTCATCTAAAATCTTTAGAAATTTTAATACTCTGTTTATTGATTTTTCCTATTCCCGGCGTATGATTAAATGTATATTGCAAGTACTATTTTAAGAGGTGAATGAATTGAAACTAAAAGACAGATTTATACGTTTTATGTACGGAAGATATGGTGTTGATTCCTTTGGCAAATTTACCATCTGGGGATCCCTGATCCTTATGCTGATCGCAGGATGGACGCATCGGGGAATCCTTTCCTGGCTGGCATGGGCCGGTATCATCTATTCTTATTTCCGGATGTTTTCCAAAAATACTTACAAACGAGCCGCCGAGAATCAGAAATATCTGCAGATGACACGCGGCATCCGGACATTTTTCTACAGGCAGCGTAACATGATAACACAGCGCAAGACACACCACATTTACAAATGTCCGTCATGCAAACAGAAGATCCGTGTTCCAAAAGGAAAAGGCAAGATTGAGATCCGCTGCCCGAAGTGTAACACCAGATTTATCAAACGAAGCTAAGGAGTTCCCATGTTTGGTTATATTTCTATCAACAAAGCCGAGATGAAATTCAAAGATTATGATGTCTATCATTCTTATTACTGTGGACTATGCAAAGTCTTAAAAGAATGTTATGGTAGAAGAGGTCAGGTGACTTTATCCTTTGATATGACATTTCTTATGATCCTGCTCACCGGTCTTTATGAACCGGACACAAAGACAGAGATGGTCCGTTGTATTGCACATCCCATGCAAAAGCATGCGGCAAAGACCAATGAATTTACTGAATATGCCGCAGCCATCAACATGCTGTTATCTTATTATAAGTGTGAAGATGACTGGGCAGACGAACACAGGAAGAAAGCTTTTGTTGCCGCAAAACTTTTGCATTCAAAGATAAAGAAGATTGAAAAATTATATCCCGTAAAATGTAAGGTCATCTCAGAAAATCTCGCCCAAATCTCAAAATATGAGGCAGAAAATGAACAGAATCTGGATCTTATGTCCGGACTTTTTGGCAATATCATGGCTGAGATTTTTGCATACCGCCACGATGAATGGGAATCCTCTCTTCGTAAGATCGGATTCTTCCTCGGAAAATTCATCTATCTGATGGATGCCTACGATGATGTCGAAAAAGACATCAAATCCGGCAGCTATAATCCATTCAAGAAGGCATACCTGGACGATCCTGCATTTGCAGATGACTGCCGCAGCCTTCTGACGCTTATGATGTCGGAATGCTCCAGGGAATTCGAACAGCTTCCGATACTGCTGCATGCAGAGATCTTGCGGAACGTTCTCTATTCCGGAGTATGGAACAGATACACTGCCGTAACATCCGAAAGACTCGCCGGCAAGAATACACACAACGCTGCAGATACTGCTGACGGCAATTCCACTGCCGGTAGAACCACGAATGATAATCCACATCCTGACACAGATAATTCAACAACAGGAGATCAAGAACAATGACAGATCCATATAGTGTCTTAGGAGTATCCCGTGATGCTTCTGATGACGAGATAAAAAAAGCATATCGTAACCTCAGCCGAAAATATCATCCGGATGCCAATATCAATAATCCGAACAAGGATCAGGCAGAGGCGAAATTCAAAGAAGTCCAGCAGGCCTATCAGCAGATCATGAAAGAGCGGGAATACGGCTCTTCCGGGAATTACGGTCCATATAGCCAGAACGGATATGGTCCGTTCCGCGGCTTCTACGGAGAATACCGACAGGCCGGTAATGCAGGTAATGCAGGTCAGGAAAGTGAGCAGGATCTTCACTTAAGAGCTGCTGCCAACTTCATCAACAACGGCCGGTATCAGGAAGCAATGAACGTATTAAACGGAATCAACGAGCATACTGCCCAGTGGTATTACTACAGTGCGATTGCCAATTCCGGTCTCGGCAACAATGCAACGGCCATTCAGCATGCCAAAGAAGCGCTCCGCATGGAACCAGCCAACTATCAATACCAGATGTTAGTTAACCAGTTTGAAAGCGGCGGAAGCTGGTACCGCCAACGCCAGAATCCGTATACCACCACCTTCGGCGGCGGAAGCGACTGGTGTGTAAAATTGTGTATTGCTAACATCGTCTGCAACTTATGCTGCAGCGGCGGAATGTGCTGCGGTGCCCCGGGCGGTTACAGCGGCGGCCATTATATGTAACTCATGAAATTTCAATGTAATCCAGATGTACAATAAATTGTGACCATCAGCAAACGCAAAAAGGAGGAATTCTTATGTTAGATTATCTTGTTTTATATCAGAGTGAATCCGGTAATACAAAGAAAATTGCTGCATCTATCTTCTCGCGCCTTCCCGGCAATTCCAAAGATCTGATCGATATCGATACAGATAAGACAATTCCGGAAGCCAATGTCTACTTCATCGGATTCTGCGTGCACCGCGGAAGCTGCAGTATGGAGGTCAGTGACTTCTTAAGTGACTTAAGCGGCAAACAGATCGCTTTATTCGGAACTTGCGGAATGGGGGATTCCCCGGAATATTATAAGGATATTGCCGGACGCGTCAGTGCCTGGATCGAAGCAGACAACGATTATCTTGGATATTTTATCTGTCAGGGAAAGATGCCGCAGAAGGTACGTATGAAGTATGAATCCATGAGAACTGACGAGAATAACGACCAGATCGACCGTTTTATCCAGAATTTCGATCTTGCACTTACTCATCCGGATGATCTGGATGTGGAGCATGCAAAAGTATTCGTCGATCATATGTTAAAGAAGATTCAATTATAATGAAATAATATACGAGAGGCTGCCACCGGCAGCTTTTCTTGTATTCTTTAATAAAAACACCCGGAAATAAATATTCCGGGTGTTTTTTATAAGAGGCGCCAACCAGATTTGAACTGGTGATAGAGGTGTTGCAGACCTTTGCCTTACCACTTGGCTATGGCGCCATATGACTCCAACGGGAATCGAACCCGTGTTACCGCCGTGAAAGGGCGATGTCTTAACCGCTTGACCATGGAGCCGTATATTTATTTGTCATTGTGTTTTTCACACGACCGAGATTTAATATATCATAAACTCGGTTGTTTGGCAAGTGTTTTTTTGAATTTTCTGAAAAATTTTTATTTTTCAGATTTTTTCTTATCTTTTGCGGACAGCAAAAGCTTTACCTGCTTTTCTGTCCGCATCTCGTCCGGTTCATAATCGTAATAACGAATCCATATGTCCCTTACAGAAGTGTATGATATAAAATCAAACGTATTACATCAGAATCAGATCTTATATGCCCCTGTCGTCATCTTAATTATTAGCGATTGTGATCTATCCTGTCCATATGCTCAATCAGCCGGAATATCTGACTTGTATATCCCCATTCATTGTCATAGAAGCAGATGACCTTGAAAAAGTGAGAATTCACTTGAATCCCCTGCCTTGCATCAAAGATCGATGCATGTGAATCTCCGATAAAATCTGAAGATACCACTTCATCCTCTACATAATCCAGGATACCGGACAAATATGTCTCAGAGGCCTCCCGGACCTTTTTGCAGATCTCATCATATGATGCCGGCTTCTTTAACGCTACATTCAGATCAACAATTGATACATCTGAAGTTGGAACCCTGTAAGAAATACCACTCATCTTATCCTTTAAAGCCGGAATGACAAGCGAGATTGCTTTTGCGGCTCCCGTTGTAGATGGAATCAGGTTACCAAATGCCGAACGTCCGGTTCTCCAGTCTTTCTGGGAACGGCTGTCCACAACCTTTTGTTTTGCAGTTGCAGCATGAATCGTTGACATCAACCCATATTCGATTCCATAATTATCTTCCAGAACTTTACAGATTGGTGCAAGACAATTCGTAGTACATGATGCATTCGATACAACCGGCATATCCGATGTATATTTGTCATGATTAATTCCCATGATAAATGTCGGTGTATCCCCGTCTTTTGCCGGTGCTGAGATAATAACTTTCTTCGCACCGCCTTCTAAATGGGCTTTTGCCTTTTCCGTTGTACAGTATGCACCTGTTGCATCAATAATATACTCTGCACCACATGCTCCCCATGGAATCAATGCCGCATCTGATTCTGAAAATACAGGAATCTTCTGTCCTTCAATGATCAGTCCATTCTCATATGTATCCAGTTCTCCCTGAAAACGTCCAAATGTAGAATCATACCGGATCATATACTTCATATAACCCAGGTCTGCATTCCGTACATTGATTCCGCATACTTTAAAAGTGTCTGGTTGATTAATGGCGATACGGAGTGCTACACGTCCAATGCGTCCAAATCCGTTAATGCCGATTGAAATTGCCATGTTACAATTACCTCCTATAAGACATACTTGTCTGCCGGTTATCCTGTTCCGGTCTCTGTTGTTAGAGGGGCACTGTTTTTTGGCTCTTTCTGATTCTTTTTGTACTCTGTTGTCAATGTAACATAGGACGATATAAAATGCAACACGTCCAAAAGTAATTAAAATATTAACGATTTTTTACATCTGATCAGCTTTCTCGACGAATCCCCATTCCAACTGGTTTTTCATTTCAATTCTGCCAGCACCTGATCATATTCCTTGTCCAGATGATATGCCAACATACAAATTGCAATTAATCCCCATGCCAATATCACTCCGTAAATATACAAATTTTTAATCATTGCGACAGCTTCCACTGTCTCTGTAACACTTCCGGTAAATCCGGATAGCTGCATCAGTTGACCGATTGCCCATCCGGCCACACCGCCACCAAATTTTTGCCCGACTGTAAAGGTTGAAAATATCAACGCATGCACACGGATTCCTGTTTTCCAATGGCCATAATTAATCACATCCGCCAACATGGTGAACGTAAGTCCGTTAATCGGAGCTTCTCCGAGTCCCCGCAGAATGGAAGCCACTAAAACTAATTTTATATTTTCCGGATTAATCATCAAAATAACTTGAGCAGCAATACATATGATAGCTCCTCCCAGGACCAGATTACGCTTTCCGAATTTCTTAATCAATGGTGCCATACAGATAATCCCAAGAATCCACGGAATTTTCTCACACGTCTGCATGACTCCCATAATTTCCGCATTTCCAAGCACATACTGCGCATAATAAGTAGATACTGTTCCATTGACATTCTGATATAAAGCAAGTGCCATTACCATCAAGAACATAATAATAAAATATTTATTCTGTAAAGCTGCTTTCAGGCGAACCAGGAACGGAAGATTTTCCGCTTCTGCTGCCGCTTTCGTGTGAAAACGTTCCTTTGTTCCTAAAAAGGTCCACATTAGCATTCCAAACGCAATAATTCCATATACCGCCGTTACTATAATCCATGCCCTCTGATCTCCACCAAGAAAGTTAATCAGTGGCAGTGATAAGGCGGTTACAATCATGTTGCTGACAGGCGACATAGACATTCTGAAAATATTTAATTTAGCCAGATCCTCTTCATCATTTGTCATCAACGGCGCCATTGCCGAATATGGAAGATTTAATGCCGTGTAGACAACTGTCGTACACAAATTATAAGTAACAAAGATATAGATTGCCTGTACCATTTTGCCCGCATGCGATGGGACTGCAAATAGTGCCGTAGCTGAAACCGCATACGGCGCGGCCATCCACAGAATCCACGCTCTTGCTTTTCCATGTCTGGAATTAATCTTATCCATCAATTGGGCAATCAAAAGATCTGAGACACCGTCAAACACTCTAGATACCAGCAGGATCGTACCTACTACTCCTGCTGATACTCCGATTACATTTGTATAAAAATATACGATAAGACCAGATGTGAGTGCATATACTACATTACACGCAACATCTCCCATACCATAAGCTATTTTTTCTGATATGCTTGTCTTCATATACATTCCCCACTTATTTTCCGTTCCGCTTATTTAAATCCTCAATGATTTGCGGATACATTTTATCAAGTTTGTAAAATTTTAACAATATAATATTCAATACTCCAACAACAAACGGAACTGCGATAAACAACAGTTTAATTGCAAGTACTGCAGATCCTGCCTGTGTATCAGCAAATGAAAGTGTTCCATCATATTTACTGAAGTTGAGTACCCATCCGATGACTGCCGTAACAATACCTGCCGCAATTGTTCCTACAAATCCCTGCATACTGAATGTCAGACCTTCGACACGAATTTTCGTTTTCCATTCTCCATATTCAACTGCATCACTTACCATTGCAGAAGACACTGCAAGCAGGAAGCAATATCCCACGCCACGCATAGCAGCTGTGATTATCAGTACTGTTGTATTTTCTGTAAATGGTAAAAGTATCACATAGCTGACACAGATAATCATCCATCCAAACATCGTAGTCTTTCCTTTTCCATACTTCTTCACAACCAGATGTACAAAGAAAAAGGTTGCAATTGCAGGAACGATATAAGCCGTATTCAATATGCTGATCATACTGCTATTATGAAGAATCGCTTTACTATAATATGTGTTTACCGTACTGATGGCCTGAAAGAAGATATTGATACAAATGGATATCACCATCAGCATGTGCCAGTATTTGTTTTTCAACACTGCTTTTACTCCGTCAACAACACGAATCTTTTCTGTCTTCGTCTCTTCATTTTCATGAATTCTCTCTTTACATCCTGCAAAACATAAAAAGAACAGAATTGCTGCAATAACTCCAAATATTCCATATACGATACTCCACGCTTTCTTTTCCCCCACATACTCTGTCATAAAGTTTATCAATGGGAGTGTTCCTGCTGTAACAAGGAGACTTGCAATCTGTGCAAACAACTGACGAAAGATATTTAACAATGTTCTCTGATACTGGTCTTTGGTCATCATTGTAGCCATAGATCCATATGGAATATTAATCAGAGAATAAACACTCATCATCGCATTATATGCAATAAATACATAGATAATCTGATACAGCTTTGCTACATCCGGAACTGCAAAAATTGCAAATGTTACGATTCCAAATGGAACTGCAAACCATAAAAGCCAAGGCCTTGCCTTTCCATATTTAGAATGTGTATTGTCAATCAACCATCCTGTAAGTAACGCAACAACTGCGTTGATCACCCTGGCAATGAGAAAAATGACTCCAATCGTTGCCGCATTGATATTTACCACGTCTGTATAATAGAACATCAGGAATGTTCCCGTAGATGCCCAGATAATATTACTTGCCGCATCACCACAGCCATAGGCCATCTTCTCTTTCAGACCAAGTTTCTTCCCTATTGTGTCCATCACTTCATTCCTCCTATCTAACGTTCATCATATTCTTTTCATCTGATACAGTACACAGCCATGGTTTTCTACTTCTTCTGTTCCTTCTGTTACCTTTTTTCCTGACCAGATTTCTTTTGCATCTTTTCGAAGATATCGCTCTGTCAATTTACCTGGAATTTCTTTCTTTTCATCTGATACGTTAAAGATTGCAATATATGTACTTTCCTTATTTTCACCGGACCAGACGATCCATTCATCATCTCTGTACTCCTGTCTCTGTCCTTCCAGCGTGCGATGCATTTCATTTACCTCTGTATTCGTCAGCAGTGAAAGAGTCCAGGCATCCAGATCAGCCAGTTCCCCGCCATACATTAGTGGCGACTGGAAGATAGACCATAATGTAATCATTGTCTTTTGTTCCGGTTTCGTAAAGCAAGTCATACGGTCTGCCTTTCCACGCTCACCGGAACGGATTCCAATATGTCCAAGCGGAAGCATATCGCAATCAGGCCAGTTTCCTTTACGGATAAATGGCGACCAATAATTACAACGATCGAACATATCATAGAGCAATTCCCACTCATCCCAGAAATCGTCTGTAAGTCTCCACATATTGGCATTCTTTTGGAGAAAGCTTCCATCCTGAAGTCTTGCCGGTCCCGGTGAAAGGGAAAGTACAATCTCCCGTCCCGTTTTATCAATGGCCTTTCGAATACCTTCAATCTCTTTTCTATGAGAATCTCTGTAAATCGTTGAATATGCAATGTCATCTACCTTAATGAAATCAACTCCCCATGAAGCATACAGTTCCATAAGAGAATCATAATATAACTGTCCTTCCGGAATTGACATATCCACTCCATACATATCTGAATTCCATGGACAAATGCTGTTAACAGCAATCTGATCTGCTGTTTTGTCCGTACCTTTGATATGCATTCTTCCGTGAACAGCCTGTCTTGGTATTCCTCTCAAAATATGAATACCGAATTTCAAGCCAAGTTTATGTACATACTCCGCAAGTGGCGCAAATCCTGCCCCATCTGCCGAACTTGGAAAGCGATTTTCGGCCGGAAGTACACGACTGTATTCATCCATTTTCAAATCTGCGAATTTACGATATGCTGCAGACTCAGCCCCCGGCTCATACCATTGAATATCTACGACAACATAGTCCCATCCATATACTTTAAGCTTTTCTGCCATAATATCTGCATTTCTTTTTACTTCCTCTTCTGTGACAGACGCTCCATACACGTCCCAACTATTCCATCCTTTCGGTGGTGTTTTTGCAAATTCTAACATATCTTTTCCCTTACCTTTCTATATTATTTTCGGGTGCACAAAATACAGGTCACTTTTTGCAAACTGACTTTTTTTCTCATAACTATAGCTTTTTCTTTTTCTGTGATTTTGAATCGATTCGTTTCGTGTCTGATTTTTTAGATTATTTTTGTCTTTTCTTTCTCTTGTCTACATTGATATCATATACTATAATCTTATTATCATGTTAGTCACTTTTGTTGGGTAATTTATAAATTTTGTCTGATATTCACATCGCTGAAAGGAGTTTATATGGAAATAGAAAAATTAAATCTATACAGAGACACCAACTGGAATGATATAAAACTTCGTTTCTGTGGTCACTCAGAATGCCTTCCACTTCATTCCTATGGCCCTGGAACAAGACCTTATTATCTTATGCATTTCGTTCTTTCCGGTAAAGGGCGCCTTGTAGTAAATAAAACAGAATATCAGATTACAGAAAATCAACTCTTTTTGGTCGAACCAGATCAGTCGGTCATTTTTTGCGGACAGTTCATACATGCTATCCTTTTCTGTTCTCTGCTCCTGCGTTTGCTCTCGTTTGATTTCTCCCTCCGTATCTTCTTGGCACAAGCAGGACAATACCTTGATGCACCAGAGCCCGGGACATATTCAACGCCGCACACCGTACAATTTTTAGCGGGCATTGCTGCCCACCGTTTTGTAGGTATGATATGTAATTCATCGACAAAGCCGATGAATTTATAGTAAATCTTGATTTCCTGCTTCACTGTTCCGTCTGCCATCTTCTCACGCTCCGAAACAAGTATCTTGTCTATGAGTGCGTTTATAACTGTTGCATCCAGTTCTTTTAAGCCTTGATAATTTCGGATAAGGGCGAGGAAGTCACGGATTCCCCGTGATTTCTCGTAGCTTTCATTAAGAGTTTCCGTCACCTCTTTCAGCCTTGCTTCAATTTCAAGCTGCTCTTTCTGGTATTTCCCCGACATCATCTCAAAATTCCGCTCGGTAATACGCTCCATGACCTTATCCTCGTAGAGAGAGGAAAACAGCCTGTCCAGTTCCGCAAGGCGTTTGTTCAGCTTCTTACGTTCTTTCTCTAATGCTTTCGCCCTGCTCTGGTCTGTTTCCGTGAGCCGCTTTTCTATGGCCCTGACCGCCTTTTCATCATTCACTGCCATATCCGCAAAACAGTTGATGTCGGCAAGAACGGCATTGAATAAATCCCTTGCTTCTATATTGTGGGCACTACACTCGCTTCTTCCGTTTCTTGCATAATTATTACATGAATACTGTACACAGTCGATAATCTCTGGGCGTTTCCTCCTGTGTACGTTCATTGCCCGCAGAGCACATCCGCAGTCCACACACTTGATAACGCCTGCAAAAATATTTACAAATCCTCCCTTGTTCTGTGGAAGCCTACGACTTGTAATAAGCTGTTGGACAATATCAAATTCCTCCTGCGTGACTATTCCCTCATGGGTATTGGGTATCACTTCCCATTCTTCGGGCAGCTTAGAGGGGCGTTTCTTGCTTTTCATATTGGCGGCAATCCGTTTGTAGCCTACAAGATTTCCCGCATATATCGGGCTTCTTAAAATGCTCCTCACGCTGTTCCCACTCCAAATATAGCGTTTGTCCTCGTTCCCCTCAAAATGACGTTCAAAGCCTGTTTCGCCACGCTCCGCCGCATAAGCGGCAGGGCGTAGGATATGCTGTTTATTAAGATGTCTGCAAATTTTGGCAACTCCATTCCCTTTTAATGCAAGGTCGAATATCTCTTTTACAACATGTGCCACTTTATCATCTATCAGCAGATGGTTGTGGTCGGCAGGGTCTTTGATATAGCCATAAGGGGCGGTAGTTCCCATGAATTTCCCCTGTTGAAACCTCGCCCGATATGCCGATTTTATCTTAACAGATATGTCAGCGGCATACATTTCGTTTAAAATGTTGCGGAAAGGCGTGATGTCCATAGCAGATTTATTCAAGGTATCTACGCCGTCATTGACCGCTATATACCTCACGTTATGCTCTGGGAAGAAAACTTCCAGATATAACCCACAATCAAGATAGTTTCTCCCCAGACGGGATAAATCTTTCGTAATCACGCAGTTTATCAGACCGCTTTCAATGTCTTTTATCATATTCTGGAAACTTGGTCTTTGGAAATTTGTACCAGAATAACCATCGTCCACATACGTTTTTGCTATGTGCCATCCCTGCTTTTTCACATAATCCGTGAGGATGGATTTCTGTGTCGCAATGCTCGCACTCTCGTTATCCGTACCATCGTCTTTAGATAAGCGGCAATAAATGCCGACTAAATAGATTTTCTTTTCTTCTTTGATTCCTGCCATACTGTAAAACCTCCGTATCTGTCCTATCTGTTTTCATGTCCCATTGCGTACATTCTAAGCGGACAGCCCCTCATTGTCGAAGGTGTCGCCCTCGGCAATCTTCTTCCGAATATCCTCGGAGATAATCGGGACAAACGCTTCTGTAACGGTCTGTGTGCCGACATATTCACGGCTGATTATCATCTGCACTGGTGCTTTTGGCACGATACGCTTTCTCTTTTTATCTGCTTTCTTATCCTCGCCCATACTTAAATCTTCCTTTCCAGACAGGGCAGGGAAGAGTTTGGAAATGTCCCCGCCCTGCCAATCAGATACCATTAATCCTCGCTGTTTAATTCTTTCTGTAATGCTTTAAGGAGTGCCGCCGCTTCATCAGCGTTCAGCGTGATTCCCTTGCCGCACTTTTCACGGTTCGGGGAAAAGCTGCGGATGTCATACTTCGGCTCTTTCCCATTCCATGAAATGAGATTGATTTCCTTTGTGTAGCCACTGTCGCCCGTAGACAATACTGCGATTTCCTTTACGATTTCATACTGGATTTCTCTCATTCTCCATACCTCAACTCTCTGTATTTACTTCCCGAAAAAAGAAGATTAGCGGCTGTCACGGTTGCGTTTCCTCTGCAACTCACGCTCCAAAAGTTTGATGATGGTTTCCTCCATCTGCTTCGGCGTTGTGTTCTTCGGAAAGTATTTTTTCAGCTTGCTTGTGTTGATTTTCAAGGTTTCTTTCTGGTTGCCCTTTTCCTCCGTCATAATCGCAAATATCGTATCCATGTCAAGCCGCCCGCTCTGGCTTAACTGTTTCATCCGCTGTGCCTGTGAGAGTGAGGGCGTTGCTTCTTCGCTCTCCATCGTGGCAAAGAGGTTTTCCTGCTCGTCTTTCTTCAAGAAGGACAGTTCCACCGCAGGCGTGAGGGCGATTTTCCCCTCGTCCACCATCTGCAAAATCGGCGGTATCAGTTCCGTCAGGCGGATAAAACGCTGCACGGTCATCCTGCCCACGCCGAAGCCCTGTGCCACCTTGTCGTCCGTCCGCAACTTCGTCACAACTTGTGACGAGGTTAAGTCTGTGCGGAAACCCTGCCGCTTCATGGCTTCGGATTTCATCTTGTAAGCAAACGCCCGCTCCGATGGCAGGATATTCTCACGCTGCAAATTGCTGTCTACAAGGGTGATGATGGCTCGGTCACGGTCTAAGGGCAGGACAAACGCAGGCACGGTATTTATCCCTGCAAGTTCAGAAGCACGGACACGCCGCTGTCCTGCAATCACTTCATAACCGTCCCCGTCCTCTTTCGGGCGTGTGATTATCGGCGTGACAATGCCAAATTCCTTGATGCTTTCCGCTAACTCTGACAGTGTTTCATCTTCTGCCACATGAAACGGATTGTCGGGGAACGGGTACAAGTCTTTGGTCTTTAACACCTTAAAATCCTGTTTCTTCATTCACATATCTACCTTTCTTTCGCTCTGCTTCTATGATTTTTCTGCAATTCTTCCAACACTTCGGGCGGTATTTTTGACAGCAGCCGCCCCATCTGCTCGTTGGTTCTCTGCAATTCAAATATCTTCTGATTCGCTTTCTGCACCTTTAGTTCCTGCTCGTACTTTTCATCACGCATACGCCCCGCATAGTCTGATTCCTGCCCAATTCTCTCTTTCAAACTGTCGATATACGCCTGCTGTTTCCCGATTTCCTTAGAGAATTTCTCCACGTCTGGCAGCCATGCAGAGAGTAAATCTAACGCTTTATCCCTTTTCTTCCCTGCGTTAAAGGCGTTGATGTCGGATAGGGCAGACACGATTTCTTCATACTGTTTATCAAGCCTGCCGCCTAATTTATAGAGCCATGTGGGGACGTGTTTCCGCTTGGTTTCCATTGAGGACTGCCCCCGTTCAAGCTGATTCCACCGTGAGGACATCCGCTCATGGTAGGCGGTCTGCCACTCGGATAATGATTTCTGGTTGCCTAAGATAGCTTTCGCTGACAGCTTATTGTCTGGCGTAATCGGCACAAAGCAGAGGTGCATATGGGGCGTTCTCTCGTCCATATGGACGACAGCGGAGAGGATATTCTGCTTTCCAACACGCTCCGAAATGAAGTCAAGAGCCGTCTGGAAATACGCTTTTTGTTCTTCGGGCGGTAACTGGTTCATAAATTCTGGTGAAGCTGTGATGAGCGTTTCCACCATCATCACGCTGTCTTTCCTTGTCCTGCACCCCGCTTCGGCTACCATGCGGTTAATCTCTTTCTTGTAGGTGTACTTTGGTGGTGCTATGAGATGGTAATTGTTTTTAGAGCGTTCCATATCTATATCTGGGTTGCTTTTGTAGGCTTCTTTCTTCCGCTCGTTGTGGCGTTCACAAGCCGCAACGCCGCCCGCTTTTCGTTTCTGGAAACGCAGGATTGCATAAGGCATAGGCGGATTCCTCCTTTCTTTCGGCGGGTGACCGTCCTTTGGGGTGACAGCGGTGACGGTGGTGACAGCAGTTTTGGGATACCCCCTGCCGACTGCCGCAACTGTCACCCTCACCCCCTGCATGACGGTCATGTCGATGATGACGGTGTTTTTGGGATACCCCCCTCGCAAGAGCCGTCACCGTCATGCCGCCATTCTTTTATCCGAAGCCGTAAGGCGTAGGATAGCAGGGCACAGCCCTGCCTTAAGGGAGTCCAGAGGGAACGTCTGGCACACGACTTTGCAGGGCAAAGTGTAGTGTGTTACACCCTGTAAACGCAGTCGGAAAAATCGGAATGATTTTTCTGACCGCAGGGGTGGTTTTACACGACCGAAAAGGGCGAGTAAATCTCACGCCTGCATTTTGCGTTTACGGGGTGTTCTCCCGTAGGGATGACAGCGGCAGGGTATCCTAAAATCACTGTCACCACCGTCACTGCTGTCACCCGCAGGGCAGAGCCGCCAGCTTTACATGGCTTTAAGCGTCAATGACAGTAACAGGGGGGTATCCTAATATCGCTGTCACCACCATCACCGCTGTCACCCGCCCTCCTTGCAAGGGCAATCCGCCTGCCGTCTTTCCTGCGGCTGTACTGGTAGCAGATACGGTTCTCGCTTAAAAATGTGGTGCGGTATTCATTCAGCCATTTCGTAATCACCGTGGGTATGGTTTCCGTTTCCCCCATAGCGGCTAACAGTTCCGTTGCCGTGCCTATCCATTCTTCCTTATCCCTCATAAAATCCACCAACCGAAAAAGGACATCTGGTATCGTTTCTTTCGCAAGCTGCTCCTGCGTTTTCCGCTCCACAAGCTCCCAACGGCAATCACGGAAACGCAGCGTGTATTCCTGATAAGGCGTGTCCCTGCCCGTCACATACAGCTTGGCGGTGTCAGACGCACGTTTCTCCTTTTCCAGAACAAAGGTAGCGTCCGCACTCCCCGTTAATCCTGTCGTCCCAGACACCTTGTTGAACACGTCGCTGTCATTCTGCTTTCGGATGTGGTGTACGACAATGACCGCCAGAGAGTGCCTGTCGGCAAAGTCTTTGATGAGGGAGATGTCCCCATAGTCGCTTGCATAGGCATTGTCTTTTGAAGCTGTACGGACTTTCTGCAAGGTATCAATGACAATGAGCCTGCTGTCTGGGTAATCTTTCAGATAATCTTCAAGCTGCACGATAAGACCGTCTGACAGCTTGCAGCTTGCCACGGCAAAGTGGAGCCGCCCGCTTGCTTCGTCCGTCAAACGAAATAACCTGTCCTGTATGCGGCAGAACGTGTCCTCAAGGCAGAGGTAAAGCACATCGCCCTCCATTGTCGGCATATCCCATAAAGGGATTCCCTGCGACACGCATAAGCATAGCTTCAGCATGAGCCAGCTTTTGCCTATCTTCTGTGAGCCGCAGAACAGCGATAAGCCTGTCGGGATAAGGCTGTCCACCACAAAGGATGGTTTCTCAAGCGGTTCATAAAGGAGCGTTTCGGCGTTGACTGTCTGTAACTTCTGCATGGCTTTCCTCCTTTCGGGCGGTGTCTTTGTTTTCGTTGCACATAGGCGTTGACCTCCTTAAAAATAGATTTACTCCCACGGAAAAAAGTGAGAGTATGTAATGCCGCCAATCCCACACAAATAAAAAACAGATTTCTTTTTCGGGCGGTGTCGGTCACGGTTGGAGATATTTCTTCAATTTCCGCCTTTACTTTCTCCTTTGCAATCGCAACAGATTTCTGTATTGCCGAAGCGGTGCAATGCTCCATAGCGGCGATTTGGTAAAAATTGAACTCATACTCGTAGTAGAGCAGGAAACGCCGCCTTTGTATCTCTGGAAGGCTCCCAACCGCCTTATAGAGCGTTTCATTCCGTTCTTCCTCAACCATGCGTTCATCAAGGCTCTTAGGCACACGCAACGCCCGTCTGTAAAGGGTTTCGTCCCATACCTCGTTAAACTCCCTGTGCCGCTCGTCCCATTAGAAAAGATTCCTGTTCCTGCGCTCCATCTGCCGAAACTCCATAAAGAACTGTTCCGACACTTCCAACTCGTGGGATTTGCCCTGCCCGTCCTTAAAGCTGATAAAATACCTTGTGCCGCTTTCCGTGGATTCCTCCCGAAGCGTGTATGCCTTAACCCTGTATGCCATCCTGTTGTCCTCCTGCAAAAAATGAGTGAGGGGATTTCCATCCCTCACCCAGTAGCCCGCAGGATGGCAGGCTGTTTTAGAAGCTATAAAATTTTCCGCAGCTTCTTCCGCAGATGGTCTAACCTCGCATAGATGGCACCAGTCGTCAAATGCACAAGCGGGGCAATCTCCTTTGTGGAATACCCCTGCATTTTCAGCAGGACGATTTTCAAGGTACGCCCGTCCACCGTGACTAATACTTGATAGAGATTTTCGCTCTCAATCTCTTCCAGTAACTCCGCAACCGTACCCACTTCCGCCTGCCGCTCCCTGCCTGCCATGTCCTCAAGATATTCCGCAACGTCATTCGTCCATCGGTAAAACCGCCTGTTGGAATTGAAGTCTGCCCTGTCCGCCATGCGTATCTGCTCAATGGTCGCTTCATCAACGCCGCACTCACGCAGCAGCTTTTCCTCCGCTTCTTTCCAGATACGCCATTTCCTGTCCTCCCGTCCGTGGTTGTATGCCATTCTTACTTCCTCCAATCAGAATTGATTGAGAGGGCAGAGAAAAGCCCCCTCATCTTCCCAAAGGAAAAAACAAGGGGGCTGAACGCCTTAAATTTTAATTTTCTATTATCTTTCTTAGTTTTATTAGGATTCTGGCTTTGCGTTTGTTTACAACGCTCTGGGTTATGCCCAACCTCGCCCCGACTTCACGCTCGGAAAGTCCGTCAAAAAAGATTGCCTGTATCAGCTCCTGTTCACTATCCGACAGCAAAGGCAGGGCGGCTTTCAGCCTGTCCACCATGACCGCATTGACAACGGTTTCTGCAATGTCCACCGCTTCATCAGTGATAAAGTCCAGAGGATTCCCCTCGCTGTCCGTAAATCCGTCGAGAGATAGCAGTCTATTCTTTGTATCTAATTTTTGCAGATAACGCCACCGTTCCTTGTCACGGTAGAAGTCTGTGTATTGCTCCCTCACGACTTCAAGCAGACAGCCTTGAATGGGGATAAACAGCTTGTCCATATAGGTCTGGTCGGATTCCCTGCAACGGCAGAACTCCGTGTAGGATAATTCCACATAGCCGCCACTTTCTCTGATATATACCTTTCTTGGTGCATATTTCACCATAAATACCTCCCATCTGAATTTTTGAAATGTAAAAAATCCAGATGGAGAGGCGGAGAACGACACCGCATATCAGAAACAGCCCTACGGCACTTTCCAACAAAAATCGACAAAAGAAAAACCGCAAAGGCTCTGTGACCTTTACGGTTATAGGAAATAGTAATTCTATTGTATGGAGATTGTACTTCTACTTTCAAGGTGAGAAGTACCGTTGCACTGGCAGAAATTTTTTTAACTGGTTTCCTGCCGTTCTCTGATATGCTATGTATTGATAAATTTTGCTTCGTATGAGCAGATAGATAACTGCCCGAAAAAAGGACATAAAAAAATCCCTCCAAATTTAAAAACAAATTCAGAGGGTAATTTAGGGTATAACAAAATAACCCACCCGAATATCGTTTTTTTATTTGGTGAGTTTGTTCTTTCAAATACGAAACAAAAAGAGCCGATGATTCGTGAATTGTTCCACAATTTCATCGGCTCTGCGTCTTAAGCGTCTGGCTCTTTGATGACAGTTATCTTCAAGTTGTCAACTTTAATCAATCTTTCTTGTCTGCATTTTGGACAATAAAGGGGATAATTCTCCAAAACAGTGTCCTTCCTAATTTTATTACGGGTTTTGCTCCCACAAACAGGACACAATATCCATTCGCATTTCATCATAATTAGTCTCTAATCCTTTCAAATCTCATTTTATATGACTTTTGCAAGCTGTTAAGCTAACTTGTGGAACATATGCCGAACCTTATCTATACGGCTATTCGGGCGGCGGGGTTGGCAAATAAATTTACCAATAGCTGGCTGGTATCCTTTTAACTCTGTCAAGCAGACTCCCTGCCCATTTGTGAAATAAGTTAAATCGTTCCTGTATTCTTGAATACATCTAGCAGGGATTTCTCCTTTCAGAATGACCTCGTCATTCTTTATCTGAGTACTTACAATATCTGCACAATACCTTGGAGCATCATGATACGCCCGTGAGAGATATTCCTGCGGTGCATAAATTTCAAAGTGGAGATATGGCTCTAATAGTTCTGTCCCTGCTTTTTTTAAAGCCTGCTCCAATACGATAGGGGAAAGCAGCCGAAAGTCTGCGGGGGTACTTACAGGACTATAATACAATCCATATTCAAAACAGATTTTACAGTCTGTCACTTTCCATCCATACAGCCCCTGCTCGCAGCCATAAAGAACCCCCTCCATAACCGCATTTTGGAACGATTGATTTAAATATCCAAGTGAAACTCTGCTTTCATACTGCACTCCGCTTCCAATAGGGAGCGGCTCTATGGACAACCCGACAGAAGCCCAGAAAGGATTTGGCGGGACTTCTATGTGGATGGTATATTCTGCTTTTCTAAGCGGTCTTTCCATATATATAACAGTAGGCTCTTTTATTTCTGCCTCCACATGATATTTTTCCTCAAGGATGGCACAAATGACTTCCATCTGCACATTCCCCAAAAAAGATAACATAATCTCATGTGTAACAGTATCAATGTCAAAATGCAAAAGAGGGTCTGTATCAGCAATCTCTGCGAGGGCATTTAACAGGGCTTCCCTTTGCTCCGGCTTTTGCGGCTCTACCGTTGTCCGAAGTAATGGCATGGGATTATCAATCCATGTTTTGTGAGGCAGGAGTTTTTCATTTCCCAGAATGTCGTTCAGTTTCAAAGTATCATCAGCTAAAATAACAATTTCTCCCGGACAGGCATGGTCAGCCGGGACGATTTCACCGTTTGTCGGAACACACATCTCTGTGATTTTTATTTTCTCTTTTTCAGATATTCTAATAACATCCCTCAAATGCAATGTTCCGCTATATATACGCACATAAACAAAACGCCGCCTTTTCTCTGAATATTCAATCTTAAAAACCTGCCCGCATAGTTCAGATTGACCTTCAGGCGTTGATGAATAAAATTTACTGGCAATTACTTCTATAAGCTGCCGAATCCCCAGATTGTTTTTAGCGCTTCCGTGATAAACGGGAAATAACGTTCCGTTTTGGAATCTCCTGTTTTCTTCCTGTTCCAGTTCTGACATTTTAAACGGTTTCCCTGACATATATTTCTCTAATAGTTCATCGTTTCCCATAATTACCGCATCCCACTGTTCCATATCGTCATTGTCCGTTACATTTATATGGGGATGCTGCCCAACCTTTTGCTTCACTATAATTTCCGAAGAAAGCTTTGCTTTCATTTCCCGATATACCATTGGCAAATCAATCCCCTCTTGGTCAATTTTATTGATGAAAAAAATTGTCGGAATCTTCATTATCTGTAGTGCATGAAACAGTATACGGGTCTGTGCCTGTATGCCATCCTTTGCAGAAACTAATAATACTGCTCCGTCTAATACGGATAAAGAACGGTATACTTCCGCCAAAAAATCCATATGGCCTGGCGTATCTATAATGTTGACTTTTACATCCTCCCACTGAAAAGATGTCACTGCTGTCTGGATAGTGATTCCCCTTTGACGCTCCAAATTCATTGTATCTGTCCTTGTTGTGCCTTCATCTACGCTCCCTAGTTCTGCAATTGCACCACTGGTATACAATAAACTTTCCGTTAATGTTGTCTTTCCTGCGTCAACGTGAGCCAGAATGCCTAAGTTAATTATTTTCATGTGATTTTCCTCCTATCAACACCCAAAAAAGGGCATAAAAATACCCAGTGATAAATACTCCTATCACTGGGTAAATAACTCCAATAGCCCCAAAACACTTATATGTTTTCGGGCATATAAAATTACATGATAAAAGTATTCTTAAACTGGGTACAAAAAACTAAGCCCCATATTAAAATAAAAGTGAAACGGGACTGCTACTTTTTGTTCCCACTATCAAATTGACAGTTTATTTAAGAATACCTTGCCGCATATTTATTAACTCCTTGTATAATACTGAATCTAATTATATTCCTTAACCCTTTATTTGTCAAGCTGACAAACTAAAGCAGAAAAAGCGGCAGGATTTCCCCCTGCCACTAATCATCTGTTTATGCAAAAATAATTTCCTTTTCCACAATCTCCCTCGCACAAGCCCTTATGTTATTGAGGCATCCTGTCCATTCTAAGGCGTTTTCTGCCTTTAGCTGTTCCGTTATGCCCTGTGCCTGTTTCATACCCTCTATGAGCCTTTCAAAGCGTTCCTGTGCCTGTCTGTTGATGTCGGCAAGGTAGGCGTTTAGCCTGCCGCTTGTAAGAAGATTGGTGTATGTAACTTTACGGTACTGTTTTAGATAATCTAAATGCCGTTGCCCCCAGATGCCTATTGCCTGTTCTTCTTCGGCGGGTACAGTTAAGCACGGTATCAAATAATCCCCTTGCCTTTCGTATTTGCCGCCCAGTTCCTCAAATAATGATTTTGCCATTGTCTGTTACCTCCACATTCTTTTTTATTTTGAATGTCCGCAAAATCCGTCCTACATCAGATGGTCTTCTATCAGGCCGATAAGGAAGACCCCTGGACATATTCGTGGGTCGGTTTCAATGGTAAACTTGCACCATATTTCATGCATCGTCTTGGATTCGGTTACCCCTCACTTACCAAGGAACTTTCTACAGAAGTCTTTGAAGAGATTAAAGATCTCCTCGATATTCTGATTTCCATAAAAAATAACAATACAAAAAATGATCTGTATACGAATGGAATCCTTCTTCTCCTTCTTTCAAAAGTCGGTACATTTATCGAAGATTCCAAAGAACTTCCAGAAAGAAAAAGTCGTCAAAATTCGGAAAGTCATGTCCAACGGGCAATTTCCATTGTAGAAGATTTCTACGGACGGGATCTGACTGTTCAATATATTGCAGACAAACTGGGCCTGAATCGCTCCTATCTCTCAGAGATTTTTTCAAAGCAGATGGGTGTTCCATTAAAAAAATATATACTGGATTTTCGCATCACCCAGAGTGAAGAATTTCTTTTCACCTCTGACTGGTCTGTAGACTATATCAGTCAGATCTGTGGATTCAATTCTCCTTCTTACTTTTCAAAAATATTTAAAGAATATCATGGAATATCTCCTACTGAATATCGAAAGAGCCGTCACAAACGTGAACACCAGACCGTTCTGGTGAAATGAGCAATCAATAGTTGATGTGTACAGATTTTTTCACTACCTGGTAGATTTGGACTTTAATCCATTAGAACCTACATCATCAAACGCATTACAGGAAAAGGCTCTCTGGCATTTGCCAGAGAGCCTTTTCTTTTAAAAATCTAGAGAATGGATTTTTTTAGAAGCACATTTTTCGGGGTTGAATATTCATTCTTTTGTACTTCTCATACAATATATCACATAAAATTTACTATGAATATAGTTTTAATCGACAGATTTTATTCTATAAATTGTGCGTCACACACAATTATGATAAAATATATCTATATTCTGATCAACACATATCAGGAGGATCACACTTATGGCAATTAAATTACAATCCCTGTATGAAGCAATTAACAACCAATTCGATGTCATCCTTCATACCAATAGTTTTTTCAATAAAGAAGTAACCTGGATCCATACCGTCGAACAGGGTGAATTCTCCCATCTGCTCCACGGTGATGAACTGATCTTTAACTCAGGTCTGAATTTTACCTCTCAGGACTGGCTGAAAGAGTTCTTAAAGTCATTGAAAGATGCACACGCCAGCGGACTGATCATCTCTGTAAAATCGCGTCCTGCATTTTCCCAGGAGATTATCGACTATTGCAATGAAATACAGCTTCCGCTGTTCTCCACTTCCTGGGACACTCCGTTCATTGATATCATGCGGATCTTTTCTGAGATTCTGTTAAAAAACGAACACCGTGAAACCAGTCTTGCCGCTGCTTTGAAAAATGCGATCTATTACCCCGAGAATGAAGACTCCTATCTGAATCCTCTGGAAAGCAATGGATTCTTCCGCGACATGAACTATACCATCCTCATGATCAGCTGCCACACTTATGACAGTGATTCCGGTAATTCTTACCTGGAACAGCTGGAAAAGAAGATCCGTTATTTCATGTCTAAAGGGATCGTATATGAAGAAGGGAAGCATCTGATCGTATTGTTTGCCGGTGAATCTGTAAACGATATATCTCAGAAGCTCTACGATGTCTGTCAGAATAACTCCGATGTCTATGTCGGGATCGGAACTACGGTCTCGCAGCTTACAGACATTCACCGCTCTTACGAGACCGCATTTACCGCCTATCAGCTCACCAAAACTGCTCTCCCGAAGAACTTCCTTGAGTACGATAAGCTTGGTGTATACAAACTTCTGGCCGATATCCACAATCAATCGCTGACAGCGGATTTCCTGAACTCCACACTTGGCCCGATTCTTGACTATGACGCTGTGCATCATACCGATTATCTGCATATCCTGGAAGTCTACTTTGATCATGACTGTAGTATCATCCATACCGCAGATGCACTTTATTGTCATAAGAATACGCTGTCGTATAAACTGAATAAGATAAAAGAACTTCTGGATTATGATATCCTGACCAATGAGAACCGGACAAACATCATGCTTTCTTTTTATATTTTAAGACTGGAAAAGCGCAGTATATAAATGTTCATTTTCTCATCTTCTGCGTTATTTCAAAGACTGCAGACCTGAATCTGTGTTATAATTTCAAGTAGAAATATCTAAACAACATAAACGTGGGAGGAATTCATTATGGATCAGAATCGAATTAAACGAAACCAGATGTTAGGCGCAAAGATTGTAAAAGAACTTACAGCCCGCAACATGGAAGCTTATTATACAGACTCCAAAGAAGAGGCTCTGAAGAAAGCATTGGAATTAATCCCGGAAGGAAGCAGCATCTCCTGGGGCGGTTCCATGTCTGTCAATGAGATCGGCTTAAAAGAAGCTGTCTGTCAGGGAAATTATCATGTATACAACCGCGATACCGCACCGACACCGGAAGATAAGCGCAAGATCGAGCTTGCGGCATATGATTGTGATTACTTCCTGACCAGTGCAAATGCGATCACGGAAGATGGAATTATGATCAATATCGACGGACATTCCAACCGTGTATCCTCTATCGCTGCCGGACCACGGAATGTGTTGATGATCATCGGAATGAATAAAGTTACACGCGATGTAGATTCTGCCATGTCCCGTGCAAGAAATGAAGCCGCTCCGATCAACGCACAGCGTTTCAACCTGAGCACTCCTTGTTGCAAAACAGGTGCCTGTTTCGACTGCAAAACACCGGATACGATCTGCTGTCAGATCCTGATCACCAGATATTCCAAGACACCGCAGCGCATCAAAGTCATTCTGGTAAATGAAGATCTCGGATTTTAACATACAGATTTTCTTGACTTCATCTTACGTATTTGTTATACTTAACAGTACGTAAGGCATGGCGCCATAGCCAAGTGGTAAGGCAAAGGTCTGCAACACCTCTATCACCAGTTCAAATCTGGTTGGCGCCTCTTATATAACCTCGGAAACATCATGTTTTCGGGGTTTTTCTATATCTGAAAGGAGTATATATATGAAATCACTCGTACTGGCTGAAAAGCCATCTGTTGCCCGCGATATCGCCCGTGTTCTCGGCTGTCACAAGAACATTTCCGGTGCGATCGAAGGCAGCAATTATATCGTCACCTGGGCACTCGGCCATCTGGTCACTTTAGCAGACCCGGAAGAATATGATAAAAAGTTCAAAGCCTGGGATATGTCTTATCTCCCGATGGTTCCAAAGAAATGGGAGCTCGTCGTGATCAAACAGACATCCAAACAATACCATAATGTAAAGACACAGCTTTTCCGGAAAGATGTCTCTGAGATCATCATTGCCACCGATGCCGGACGTGAGGGAGAACTGGTTGCCCGCTGGATCCTGGACAAATCCGGCTGTCATAAGCCGATCCGCCGTCTGTGGATCTCCTCTGTTACCGATAAAGCGATCAAAGAAGGGTTTGCCCACTTGAAGGATGGTCGTGCCTACAACGACTTATATCATGCCGCAAGAAGCCGCGCAGAGGCAGACTGGCTGGTCGGGATCAATGCCACCCGTGCACTGACCTGCAAGTATAACGCCCAGCTCTCCTGCGGACGTGTACAGACACCGACACTTGCCATGATCGCACACCGCGAACAGCAGATCCGTTCATTTAAACCGGAAGATTATTATGGACTGCGTTGTACAACTTCTGTTACCGGTGGTTCTGTCGGCACTATGGCTTCTATCGTCACATGGACATGGCAGCAAAAGAAAAGCGGTTCCCTGCGCTCCTTTAACAAAGACCTGATAACCGGCCTTGATAAAAAATTAAAGAACCAGACACTTACCGTGACGGATGTGCATACCTCATCCAAGCGGACACCTTCCCCGGGCCTCTATGATCTGACGGAATTACAGCGCGATGCCAATAAGCGCTTTGGCTTCTCCGCAAAGGAGACATTGAATATCATGCAGAGTCTGTACGAACACCACAAAGTCCTCACCTATCCAAGAACAGACTCCCGCTATATCGGTACGGACATTGTGCCAACGATCAAAGAACGCCTGAAAGCCTGCAATATCGGACCTTATAAGAAATATATTCCGGAACTCTTAAAGAAACCGCTTAAGACAAGCAAAGCCTTCGTAGATGATAAAAAAGTCAGCGACCATCATGCGATCATCCCGACGGAAGAATATGTCCAGATGGAACATATGTCGAACAATGAACGCAAGATCTATGATCTGGTCGTACGCCGTTTTATCAGCGTCCTCTATCCGGCATTTGAATATGAGCAGACTACACTAAAAGCTGAAGCCGCAGGTGAAACATTTACTGCAAAAGGAAAGGTCATCAAAGCCGCCGGATGGAAGGCCGTATATGCCGATGCTGCATCTTCCGGTTCCTCTGCTTCACAATATGATGCTTACGGGGATTATGAAGATTCTGAAGATTTTGGAGAAGATTTCCAAAATAATGATATGTACTTAAAGGCTTCAGAGCAGGCACTTCCTGTTCTCCACAAAGGCGACACCCTGACTGTCACACGCACGAATATCACAAGCGGTAAGACCAAAGCTCCCGCCCGTTTTACAGAAGCGACACTTCTGTCCGCCATGGAGAATCCGGTACGTTATATGTCTTCTGATGATAATAAGATGAAAAAAACTCTCGGTGAAACCGGCGGACTCGGAACCGTAGCGACAAGAGCCGATATCATTGAAAAATTGTTCCACTCTTTCCTGCTGGAAAAGAAGGGAAATGAGATTCTTCTGACATCCAAAGGAAAACAGCTTCTGGAATTAGTCCCGGAAGATTTGAAAAAACCGGAGCTTACCGCTTCCTGGGAAATGGAACTTGCCAAGATTGCCAAAGGAGCACACAAAGAACAGGTATTTATCAAAGATATCGAAAGCTACACCAAAGAATTAATTCAGGATATCAAGACTTCCGACGGAACTTTCCGTCACGATAACCTGACTAATACAAAATGCCCGCACTGCGGCAAGCGTATGCTCTCTGTCAAAGGCAAGAACTCCCGTATGCTGGTCTGCCAAGACCGTGAATGCGGCTACCGCGAGACGATCGCACGCACCAGCAATGCAAGATGTCCGAACTGTCACAAGAAGATGGAACTGATCAAAAAGGGGGACAGTGAGACATTTGTATGCTCCTGCGGCTACAAAGAGAAGCTGGAAGCATTCAAGAACCGTCGTGCCAAAGAAGGTGCCGGCGTATCTAAGCGCGATGTCCAGAAATATCTGAAGAAACAGCAGCAGCAAAATGACGAACCGGTGAATAACGCATTTGCACAGGCACTGGCGGGACTTAAGTTAGATAAATAATATGCAAAAAGGAATAACAAACCTTTGCTAATCTGGTTTGTTATTCCTTTTCAGAGAGAGAATAATTATTTCATTGTCTTTTCAAGTTCCCATGACCGAATGCTTTCAATCATCAGATCTCCACCAATTGCTTTCATTTCATTTTTCTGATCATCATCCACATTATATATATTACAAGAAAAATTATTCTGATACTCATTGCTGAATATTTCTAATGAAATTTTGTCAGAATAAATATGAATATCCAGATGCTCTTTGCCCATTAAATTCAATGGACATCTTGCGACTCCTTTACTCCAGCCATCGGAATTATTACGGTCAAAATATGCTTCCGCTCTCTTCAGATCAAATAGGATCTCTGTCTTCTTTCCCTGAGACATTCTTAAGTTCAGCCTAATCTTGTCTGCAGTTGATTTTTTCAGATTTATCCGCATTTCCGTTTCATAAACACAGCCACTCCGAAGTTCTTTTTTCTCGTCTTCTTTTATCAGAATGTCCGCTTCTTCCTGCTTATTCTTCCGGAGATCCTGTAATTCTTTTACAGGAATAAACTTTAATGTATTATCTTCTGCTAATACCGCCTCTCTCGGAATGTTAAAGAATCCGCACCAGCCTTCTTGATATGTCGGACCCCAGTCTTTCCAAAATGGCATCCAATCCCATGCATTCGCCCATCCTACCAGAATCCTTCTGCCATCCGGTGCCAGGAATGACTGTGGTGCATAATAATCAAATCCCCAGTCAATTTCCCCTGAAATTGTATAGAAAAATTTTCCGGTATCATAGTCAAAATCTCCCACCAGATAAACACTGGTGCGCTCTTTTCCTCCCATCGGAGAGAACATCAACACATATTTATCTCCTACCGGATAAAAATCCGGGCACTCCCACATATAGCCCCATTCGCCTCTGCTCTCTGCAAGGACATTGACAAATTCCCAGTGGAACATATCTGTCGATTTATACAGTCTTGCCTGTGCAAATCCATTTTTGCTTGCTCCACAGACTACATAATAGGTATCATCATGTTTCCATACTTTCGGATCCCTGAACAGATCTGTTGGAACACCTTCCGGTGCTGTGATCACCGGGTTCCCTTCATATTTTTCAAAGTGGATCCCGTCTTCACTATATGCGATACACTGTGCCTGTTCAAACCCCTTTCCATTATTACAGGTTCCTGTATAGATCAGGAATAACTTTCCATCATGTTCAATCGCACTGCCGGAGAAGCATCCCCCCTTCAAATGATCATCATATACTTCACTTGGTGCAAGCGCTAATGGCAGATACTCCCAATGAATCATATCTTCACTGACAGCATGTCCCCAGTGCATACAGTCCCAAAATCCGGAATATGGATTATATTGATAGAAAAAGTGATACTTTCCTTTAAAATATATCAACCCATTTGGGTCATTGATCCATCCGGTTTCTGCCATAAAATGATAGTCCTGACGAAATTTTCCCTGCTGTACGGTTTCTCTTTTTGCTTCAATTTCTTTCTGGGCTTTTTCTATTCTTTCAATCATCAGTTCTTTTGACATATTGTGCCTCCGATATTATTACTTATATTCTTCACGAAGCTTCTTTGCAAATTCAGTATTAAGCTTTGATTCCCGGCGGGCCTTATTTTCTTTAATTCTGAACTGTTCTTCTCTTGCAGGCTTATACTCTTCCCAGCGTTTTGCCCATGATTCTCTCGCTGCTTTCATTTCTTCTGTTAATTCCGGCATCTGAAGATTGCGTTCTGGAAGTACCGGTACATTTGGAATTCTCTCTTCTACAGGAAGAATCGTAATTGGTTTTGCTGTTGGCAGTGTCTGATACCAGTATGCTGTTGAACTCCAGTCATCTGACAGATGGTTCGCATGTCCATGTTCAATCGTAACTTTCAAATGTTTCTCAAATCTTACTGGATCTGTAATGTGAAAACGGTAAGATACCTGGAATCCATCTGTATCGCTTTCATGTACAATAGTTCCAAAGAATGGATATGCATTTTTCTGCATTCCCCATGCATGGTTGAAATAATCCTCTGTTCCTGTACCATTTAATGACGGGTATTCCTCTCCATCAATGAAGAACATATCATTTCCTTCTCCCCACCAGCTTCCCTGGTAGTGTTTTACAGTAAGGTTACATCCTACATAATGTCCCGTTCCTTCTACGTCAAGCACCGTATAGTTATTCTCACCTTTAAAATTGGTTACATTATTAACTTCCGGACAGTTTGTCTGAAGGTCTGGTCCCCAGCCCTGACAAGGATTTTCTCTGTGCCAGCTTGCATGGAAATATGCTGTATTCTCATCCAGTGGCTCTTTATACATTTCATAGTCAATATTGAAATATAAAATAAATGGAAGTTCGTTTTCATTTACAATCTCAATTTTTGCTTTTTTATTAAAAGGCATTGGGAAATAGCATGACACAGAACAAGGAGCTCCATATCTTCCTGCTTCTTCTGGTTTCAGCGAAACATTAAATGGCAGCGAAGAAAAATTGCCCGGATAACTGTTACCAATACAGAAGAAATCTCCCAATGGTGCAAGTACACTTGGTGTATCCTGATCATCCCATGTAATCTTGATCAGAACTTTTCTATAATAGAATGGATCATAATCATCCCAGATAACTCCAAGTGCCGGATGAATCTCCATAACCGGAGCTGCTGAAGCATTTAATACCGGATCAAGAATACTTGGTGCTACTACTTTTCTGCAGGAAGAAGTCATCCAGATATGTGTGATACATCCAGGTCCTTCCACTTCTCCAAGAGAGATTGTCTCACCTGCCGGGATTTCCCAATAATCCTGATTCTTACCTCTCTGATCCCAGCTGGCAAGTCTTCCGTTTCTGGCTTTTTTTACAGTTGTCAAATCTTTAAATAATCCTGATACATTGCTCATAATATAAGTCTCCTTTTCTTTTTGTTAATAATTATCCTTTCACAGCTCCCGCTGTCATACCCTCTACAATATTCTTCTGGAATAATCCATAGAAGATCAGTTCCGGAACAATAATCATAAGACTGGATGCTACAATTCCACCATAATCTACCGTATAATTTCCTTTGAAGAATGAAGCTCCCATAGAAAGTGTATAATCAGATACATCTTTCAGCATTACAGATGCATACGGATATTCATTCCATATGTATAACACGTTAAAAATGACAATTGTTGCAATAACCGGCTTTGCCATTGGCAAAATAACTTTCACCATCAGCTGCCAGATGTTACAGCCATCTATTACAGCCGCTTCGTCAATTTCCGTAGGAAGCTGTTTCAAATATGCTGTCAGAAGAAGCGTATTGAATGAAATCGAACTTGCTGCATATGGAAAAATCAATGCCCATTTTCCTTTCAACCCGAAAAAGATATTAATCTTATATACCGGGAACAATAAAATAAATGGTGAAACAGATAATCCCAAAATCAAAAATCCATACAATAAACTCTTTGCCTTCGGATGCTTAAATTCCATTCTTGCAATTACAAAAGAGCTGCAGAATGTAATAATAAGTTCCAACACAACAGATAATATACATACAACAAAAGTGTTCGCATATAATTGTGGAAAGTTTAATGTTTCCAATGCATGTTTGAAGTTGTCGAGATTAAATGCCTTCGGCATTGCCAATGGATTAGACATGATCTCTGAACTTGATTTGAACGAAAGCAATACCATCCATAAAAATGGAAATACAACAATCGCTGTTATAATGATCATCGCAGCATACATTGCAATTTTCTTTCTTTTCGGTACCATTCCTATTCACCTCTTTCTCTTGTAAGTATTGAATAAATACCTGTGATCACCAGTGAAAGAAGGAATGTAAATGTAGCCAGAGACATTCCATAACCATAATCTCCACTGTTAAATGTCATTGAGTAACTATATGTAACCAACGTCTCAGACAGATGGTTCGGACCTCCTCCTGTTGTCTGCTGCACAATTTCAAATATCTTAAACACTCCTGTAATGATCAGAACTGCTACTGTTGAAATCGTTGATTTCATCATTGGAATTGTGACATACATTGTCTTCTGTATAAAGCTTGCACCATCTATTTCAACTGCTTCCAACACCTCTCCCGGTATCATTTTAAGACCTGCAATAAATACCGTTACCAGATATCCTAATTGCTGCCAGAAATAGATAATCGCGATACTGTACGGAGACAGTGTATTGCCGCCTATCCATTTTTGTTTCAAACCAGATGCCCCTATCGCATCCAAAACATTATTGATAATACCAATGTTTGGATCTAATATATAAACCCAGATAATTCCAACAATGATCGGTGCGATAATCGCAGGAGAAAAGATTAATGACTTTGAAAAATCCACTCCTTTTAATTTATTATTCAGTAACAAAGCAATGAGAAAAGATAAAGACAATAACAATACAAATGCCAATATAAACATAATCATTGTGTTCTTTAAGGATATCCAAAACAAACGGTCTTTAAATAATCTCATATAATTTGTCAATCCGTTGAATGTAGCCTTTCCAATTCCAGAATATTTTGAAAAACTATATCCAATTGACATTCCAATAGGAATAATAATAAATACCATATACACAACCAGTGTCGGAATTACCAATCCTATCTTGTATCTCTTTTTACTTAACCAATGCATACGCTCATCCTCTTTATATCCGGGACCACCATGATAAATCTTCATGGCGGTCCCATGCAGTGTCAGCCAATATTAACGTCTGTCTAGTTTGCTGCTGCCGAATCCATATTTTTTAAAGCATCTTTCGGACTGTATGTTCCTTGCATAACACCAAATATTGCATCATACATTGCTTCCTGAACTGCCGGAGTAACTGTCTGATCCGGAGCTGCTTTTGGTGTTTTCCATCCATTTCCAAGTGCTGTGATCATTGCATTCATTGCATACTGTGAATCTGTTGCTGCAATACCATCATAATTGGTTGCCGGGAAAATAGATCCTTCATAAGAAATCTTTGCTGCTTCTTCTCCATAATAATATTTAAAAAATGCATACACAGCTTCTTTTGCTTTATCATTATCTTTTACCGCTGAACTTACTACCAGCGGAGCTGCCGGAACTTTCATTGCAATATTCTGTTCATAAGAAGAATCCTCAAATTTTGGTCCCCACCAGAATCCAATGTGTTCACCGATATTTTTATCAAATTCTGCACAGTCCCACTGACCTGTTCCGAACATTGCTGCTTTTCCTTCATTAAAGAGCTGTTTTGCGTCAAAATATTCGATTGTTGCCATATTTTCCGGAAATGCTCCGGCATCTGCAAGTCCTTTTATTTTTTCAAAACATGCATTCATATCATCGTTTGAATATTTTGCCTTATCACCAGTATAGGATTTTTCATTATCTCCCCATCCATATCTTGAAAAGAATTCATTGAACTCCCACATTGAGTATCCACTGTTCTTACTTCCGATTGCGATTGGTGTAACTCCTGAATCTTTCAGTTTTGCGATCATATCAAGGAATTCGTCATAAGTTGTATCATCTGTTGGATAAGCAATCCCAGCTTTATCAAACAAATCTTTATTATAGAAAAATCCCTGAACATTACTTTGATATGGAAGTCCATACTGTACTTTTCCATCATTGAATGCATCTTCCATACCATCCAGTGCATCATCAATGTCTTTATTTTCTTTCAGAAAATCAGACATATCTAATAAGTATCCGGCCTCATTGTATTCCGGTGCCTCCGCTGAATCTAAATGTACAATTTCCGGAAGACTTCCATCCTGTGCTGCCAGTTTCATATTTTTTGAATGTGCTTCTGTATCAGCTGCTACGAATTCTACTTTATATTTTCCTTTATTTTCTTTGTTAAATCCCTGAACAATATTGTAAGTAACCGTTTCCTGTTTTTTTGGGTTTGCCACATGAATACCAAATTTAATGACGGTTGCCCCGTCCGCATCCGTTTTTGCTTCTTCTGATGACTTACTTCCTCCGCATCCAGCAAGCAGTCCCATCGACATCGCTGCAACTAATACTGCAGATGTAACCTTTTTTAAGCTTTTTTTCTTCATAGTTTTTCCTCCCTAAATGAGTAGATGGTTGTTTGTGGAACCCGTTCCATGTTCCTAAAAAAAATAATTCCGCATCTTTTCTTTTTTATGGAACCCGTTCCATGTTTGTTAAAAAAATAAATTCAGCTGTGCACGTGACTGATTTGTATAATCTATATATAACTCTTAGCTGCTCAGATGTCAACATTTTTTCGTCATTTCGTTTATTTTATCAAATTTCGAGTGCTGTTTTTGTGCATTTTTACTATTTCATTGTTGTTCTCCCCTTTCTCACAGATACTCCTAATGTTACTTTTTCATTTTTATATGTCTTCCCATTAACCAATTCACAAATTAACCTGGCCGCCTCTTGTGCCAGTTCTTTTATCGGCTGAACGATTGAAGTCACACTTGGTTCTACTATCTGCGTAATATATGTTCCATCATAAGCCACACATTTTACATCCTTCGGAACCTTTTTATGTCTTCGGATAACCTCATTCATACACTCGATTGCAACTAGATCTGTTCCGAATATCCCATCAAATTCCCATTCATCCAGTCTGTCAAACAAATCTTTTACCGCATACTTATAATACTCCAGATCAAATTTATTCCATGCCAGTTCATAATCAAAGCACTCTACTCCCTGTTCCTTCATAATTCTTGCGAATTCAAAATGTCTTTCGTGATATGGCGACTCTACTGCAGTTGAACCTCTGAAATGTACTATTTTTTTACACCCATTCTTAAGCAGAATTTCCGCCGCCAGTCGTCCGCCCTCCTTATGATCGACTGCAACCACAGGAATATTTTCTCCCAAATAACGGTCAAATGCAACGATTGGTTTTTTTATCTTTTTGTACTCTTCTACATCTAAGGAATGTACACCTGTAATCACACCATCCACGATATGCCTGTTTAACATATCCAGATATTCGAGTTCTGCATTATGTGCCTTATCTGTATTACCTAACATGATCTTGAATCCTTCATTATAGAGTTCTGCTTCAATATTATGTACAAGTTCTGCAAAAAAAGGAATTTCTACTGTTGGCACCAGAACGGCAATGATCCCACTCTTTTTACGATACAGATTTCTGGCAAGTTCATTCGGTGTATACTGAAGATTTTTCATAGCCTCTTCTATTTTTTCACGTGTCTCATCCGATACATATCCACTGTTATTCAGTACTCTTGATACTGTTCCAACACCGACTCCTGCCTTTTGTGCTACATCTTTTATACTTGCCATGTTTACACCCCCTCTCATTTTAATAATTTATTATAACAGAACATTTACACAAGCTCTAGTTTCATTTTTCGCTTTGTTATATCTTCATGTATCTTTAAACGCCCAAATTAGAAATATTACTCTTCTTCACTCTTCTTCAACTTCGAATAATAACTATCCGCAGTATAAAGCGCCGCCACCGGATTATGCCCCAGTACACGGTCTTTCGTCACTGCTGTCGTAGTCAGTGCCTCGGAATATTTGTAAAACAGACTGTCATGCCCCACACAAAGTCCGACCACAACATTCAGGTCCGTCTTCGCCTTGTTCAGAAGCTTTGCCTGCAGGATCGGATTACACATATTCACACCGATACCTTCGCAGCATTCCGGGATGCCGACCGATGTTTTCTTCTGTGTCCCTGCCTTGCAGCCGACACCATACACCTCAAAGCCGTGTCTGCGCAGGATATCTGCCAGGATACGGCTTTCTTTCAACAATCCGACACAGGTTGCGATCCCGATCTTTTTCGCATTAATCTTCTTTGCGAAATCCATGATTTCTTCAACACGGGTATGTTTGCAGTAATTCTCATACTCTACTTCAGCTGCAGCGATCGTTACTTTACGGTTGTCATCCTCGTTGTAGCACTCCATTGCTTCATTTAAGACTTCTTCATCCATGTGTGTTGTCAGACAGAAATCCGGATAGGTTTTATCCATTTTGTTACAGTTTTTTACTGCGCAGTCGATACAAGACATGTCTTCTTTTTTCATTTTTTCATTCTCCTTTTGTATACCTTGGTATCTACAGAGACCTGCCACTGGCAGATTCTCTAGATTAAGCTTTACTTTGTAAAATATCCTCTATTTACTTCATAATAACAAATACTTATACTACAGACAATGGTTTTCCGTTTTTATTTTCTTATTTTTTGTAGTTCTTTTCTATGAGAAACGTTCCCCTATTCAGGGTTGATTTGTCATGAATTGTCGATTCTGATTTTTGAAAAATTATTGAAAATTAACATTTAAAATTTGAAGATATATGACAGTCTCTCTGATAGACCATCATCTGTGAGTTTATACTATCATGTATACTATTTTTCGTCAATAAAAAGGAGATTATTACACTCATTTATTAATAAGTTATAATAATCTCCTTTTTTAATCATCGCACGTTTAAAATCTGTAGTCTTTTTTTACTTTTCCGCTATCTCTTGCTCCGGTTCTTCATCCTTCTCCAACACAAGTATATCCGCAATACTGCATCCCACATAATCGCAGATCTTCGCGATCGTGGCCAGATCAACTCTCACGACTTTGTTCTTACAATAATTATTCAGCTGGGTATGCTGCAGCTTACATGCATAGCATAACTGATTCTTGCTGATCTTCCTCTCTTTTAATACCTTTTCCAGTTCAATCTTAATTCTACTCATCTTTCGTACCATCCTATAACTGAAGTATACTAAGATTTCGGTTGAAAAAATAGATGTGATAACTTACACTGTATTTATATAGATGTATTTATATACACTGTAAGAAATTACCGTTTAGGAGGTTTGCCTTGGAAAAAAGAAATATCCGAATCCTAGCTATATTATTGATCATTGCATTCTTTTTCTCCTTTATTCAAACCAGACCTTATTCTGTCAGGCATTCTACTGTCTATACTAATGATAATACGCTAGAAATCGAGCTATATATAGTAACGAATCGTTTCTTCGTCATCCATCCGGATCAGTATTGCAAAAAAATTATTCAGAAGCACCGGCGTATTAACAAGCTTTCCGCTGATACGACTTATCAGATTGTTCTGTTTGCAAATTCATGGTGTTTTAAGAAAGGATATTCCTGCGCAGAATATGAATATCGGGTTGACAATGATAAGATTCAATTACAGAAATAATGTATTATAAAAAGCACAAACCTCCTTTTTAATAAGCAGAAGGCTTGTGCTTTTATATTGAAATATTGAAAAAAGACAGAAACCAAATCGATTTCTGTCTTTAACTCCCCGAGTTGGGTTCGAACCAACGACCCTTCGGTTAACAGCCGAATGCTCTACCACTGAGCTATCGAGGAATACTTATATAGTATAAACCCTTTTGTCTTTTTTGACAAGGGTTTTTACTTGCTTTTTTATTTTATGTACCTTCAAAACTGCATACAAGAAATATTTTCTTCATCCTACCTATCACCTTGCTTGGTCATGCCCTCGACCGATTAGTATCAGTCAGCTCCATACATTACTGTACTTCCACCTCTGACCTATCTACCTCGTCGTCTTCAAGGGGTCTTACTACTTACGTAGGGATATCTCATCTTGAGGGGGGCTTCACGCTTAGATGCCTTCAGCGTTTATCCCGTCCCGGCTTGGCTACTCTGCCATGCATTTGGTATGCAACAGATACACCAGCGGCCAGTCCATCCCGGTCCTCTCGTACTAAGGACAGCTCCTCTCAAATATCCTACGCCCACGCCGGATAGGGACCGAACTGTCTCACGACGTTCTGAACCCAGCTCGCGTACCGCTTTAATGGGCGAACAGCCCAACCCTTGGGACCTACTTCAGCCCCAGGATGCGATGAGCCGACATCGAGGTGCCAAACCACTCCGTCGATGTGAACTCTTGGGAGTGATAAGCCTGTTATCCCCAGGGTAGCTTTTATCCGTTGAGCGATGGCAATCCCACTTTATACCACCGGATCACTAAGTCCTACTTTCGTACCTGCTCCACCCGTCGGTGTCGCAGTCAAGCTCCCTTCTGCCTTTGCACTCTTCGAATGGTTTCCGTCCATTCTGAGGGAACCTTTGAGCGCCTCCGATACCCTTTCGGAGGCGACCGCCCCAGTCAAACTCCCCACCTGACATTGTCCCCCGACCAGTTCATGGTCGCTGGTTAGAAATCCAATACTGCAAGGGTGGTATCCCAACAGCGGCTCCGTGACAACTGGCGTTATCACTTCCTAGCCTCCCACCTATCCTGTACATGCAATACCGAATCCCAGTATCAAGCTGGAGTAAAGCTCCATGGGGTCTTTCCGTCCTGGCGCAGGTAACCAGCATCTTCACTGGTATTTCAATTTCACCGGGTGCATTGTTGAGACAGTGCCCAAATCATTACGCCTTTCGTGCGGGTCGGAACTTACCCGACAAGGAATTTCGCTACCTTAGGACCGTTATAGTTACGGCCGCCGTTTACTGGGGCTTAAATTCAAAGCTTCGCGTTACCGCTAACCTCTCCTCTTAACCTTCCAGCACCGGGCAGGCGTCAGCCCATATACTTCACCTTACGGTTTTGCATAGACCTGTGTTTTTGCTAAACAGTTGCTTGGGCCAATTCTCTGCGGCCAGCTCTCGCTGGCACTCCTTCTCCCGAAGTTACGGAGTCATTTTGCCGAGTTCCTTAACAATGCTTCTCCCGTCGGCCTTAGGATTCTCTCCTCATCCACCTGTGTCGGTTTACGGTACGGGCTTAAGTAAAACAATAGCGGCTTTTCTTGACGCATGGCTCACACACTTCCCTACTCTTAATTCGGTCCGCATCACGTCTTCGGATTGTACAGCGGATTTGCCTACTGTACTCCTACCCCGCTTGCACCGGCTTTTCCATTTCCGGCTTGTGCTCTCCACACGTGTCCCCACAGTTCTGTTTACTTAAGGTACAGGAATTTCAACCTGTTGTCCATCGGTTACGTCTTTCGACCTGGCCTTAGGCCCCGACTTACCCAGAGCAGATCAGCTTTACTCTGGAAACCTTAGATATTCGGCCGGAAGGATTCTCACCTTCCTCTCGCTACTCATTCCGGCATTCTCTCTTCTATACAGTCCACAGCTCCTTATCGGTACTGCTTCGTCCCGTATACAATGCTCCTCTACCAATGTACTAGGTACATTCCTGAGCTTCGGCAGTGTGTTTCAGCCCCGGACATTTTCGGCGCAGGACCTCTCGACTAGTGAGCTATTACGCACTCTTTGAATGTATGGCTGCTTCTAAGCCAACATCCTAGTTGTCTTTGAAATCCCACATCCTTTTCCACTTAACACACATTTTGGGGCCTTAGCTGCAGGTCTGGGCTCTTTCCCTTTTGACTGTCCAACTTATCTCGTACAGTCTGACTCCCATACAACATCTACACGGCATTCGGAGTTTGATATTCTTCGGTAAGCTTTGACGCCCCCTAGGAAATTCAGTGCTCTACCTCCGCAAGACTTATATGAGGCTAGCCCTAAAGCTATTTCGAGGAGAACCAGCTATCTCCGGGTTCGATTGGAATTTCTCCCCTATCCACACCTCATCCCCACCCTTTTCAACGGATGTGGGTTCGGTCCTCCATTGCCTTTTACGGCAACTTCAACCTGGACATGGATAGATCACCCGGTTTCGGGTCTGCTCCGACTGACTCATTCGCCCTATTAAGACTTGGTTTCCCTTCGGCTCCACACCTTTGGTGCTTAACCTCGCCAGCCAGCGCAACTCGCCGGACCGTTCTACAAAAAGTACGCGGTTCCACATATAAAGTGGTTCCACAGCTTGTAAACATATGGTTTCAGGTTCTGTTTCACTCCCCTCCCGGGGTCCTTTTCACCGTTCCTTCACAGTACTATGCGCTATCGGTCACTAAGGAGTATTTAGCCTTACGGGGTGGTCCCCGCATGTTCAGTCAAGGTTCCACGTGTCTCGACCTACTCTGGATACCGCCATGTCAACTCATCTTTCGCTTACGGGGCTTTCACCCTCTCTGGCCGGCTTTCCCAAAACCGTTCTGCTAAATTTGTTGAATCAATTATGCGGTCCGAACCCCGGGATGCACGCATCCCGGTTTGGGCTCTTCCGTTTTCGCTCGCCGCTACTCACAGAATCACATGTTGTTTTCTCTTCCTCCGGCTACTTAGATGTTTCAGTTCACCGGGTTCCCCTCCTAACGTTATGTATTGGCGTTAGGATACTTGAGGTTTGCTCAAGTGGGTTTCCCCATTCAGAGATCTCCGGATCAATGGATATTTGCTCCTCCCCGAAGCTTTTCGCAGCTTATCACGTCTTTCATCGGCTCTTAGTGCCAAGGCATCCACCATACGCTCTTTCTAGCATGACCAACTTGCTTTCATTCACGGGAATGAATGATCGCTACACCGATATAGCGTTATCGGCGTTGGCTTAAGGTCAATTTTATTTAAGTCTGTTTTCTTCAGACAGTAATTATTACTCTGTTTATAACAATTACCTCGGATGTCTTGATTAAGATATTTAAAAATCTTATCATTTCTATTTCTTATATGCAATTTTCAAGGTACATAGAGATGCTTTTACTCCTTAGAGCTTCCACATCTGTTCAATTTTGACTGAATCTTTATCAGTCATTAGAAAACTGAAATCTCATTCTCAACTTCAACTCTCTAATCACTGGTAAAACCAGCTATCATAACAGCACTTCCTTGCTGATGAGGTTGGCACCGATAAGTTGTTGCTCATCTTTTGCCTGTATCTATATGAATCTCCCGAACATTTGCAGCGGATCTGCTTCGTGTTCTTCAATTTTTTATAGCCTGGCGGCCACCTACTCTCCCGCACCGTCTCCAGTGAAGTACCATCGGCCGCTTGAGTCTTAACCATCGTGTTCGGGATGGGAACGGGTGTTACCCTCAGGCGCATCGCCACCAGTAATCATTATTAAGCTTTTGACAGCCTTAATAACTAAACAATAGACACAACCCTTACTTTATCCGTTTTAGTTGGATTGATTCAGCCGTTCTCACGACTTACTTTTCCAATTCCTTAGAAAGGAGGTGATCCAGCCGCACCTTCCGATACGGCTACCTTGTTACGACTTCACCCCAGTTATCGGTCCCACCTTCGGCAGCTCCCTCCTTACGGTTGGGTCACTGACTTCGGGCGTTACTGACTCCCATGGTGTGACGGGCGGTGTGTACAAGACCCGGGAACGTATTCACCGCAGCATTCTGATCTGCGATTACTAGCGATTCCAGCTTCATGTAGTCGAGTTGCAGACTACAATCCGAACTGAGACGTTATTTTTGAGATTTGCTTACCCTCGCGAGTTCGCTTCTCTTTGTTTACGCCATTGTAGCACGTGTGTAGCCCTGGTCATAAGGGGCATGATGATTTGACGTCATCCCCACCTTCCTCCAGGTTATCCCTGGCAGTCTCTCCAGAGTGCCCAGCTTAACCTGCTGGCTACTGAAGATAGGGGTTGCGCTCGTTGCGGGACTTAACCCAACATCTCACGACACGAGCTGACGACAACCATGCACCACCTGTCACCGATGTTCCGAAGAAAAACTTCCATTACGAAGCGGTCATCGGGATGTCAAGATCAGGTAAGGTTCTTCGCGTTGCTTCGAATTAAACCACATGCTCCACCGCTTGTGCGGGTCCCCGTCAATTCCTTTGAGTTTCATTCTTGCGAACGTACTCCCCAGGTGGACTGCTTATTGCGTTAGCTGCGGCACCGAATGGCTTTGCCACCCGACACCTAGCAGTCATCGTTTACGGCGTGGACTACCAGGGTATCTAATCCTGTTTGCTCCCCACGCTTTCGAGCCTCAACGTCAGTCATCGTCCAGCAAGCCGCCTTCGCCACTGGTGTTCCTCCTAATATCTACGCATTTCACCGCTACACTAGGAATTCCACTTGCCTCTCCGACACTCTAGCTCAGCAGTTCCAAATGCAGTCCCGGGGTTGAGCCCCGGGCTTTCACATCTGGCTTGCCGTGCCGTCTACGCTCCCTTTACACCCAGTAAATCCGGATAACGCTTGCCCCCTACGTATTACCGCGGCTGCTGGCACGTAGTTAGCCGGGGCTTCTTAGTCAGGTACCGTCATTTTCTTCCCTGCTGATAGAAGTTTACATACCGAAATACTTCATCCTTCACGCGGCGTCGCTGCATCAGAGTTTCCTCCATTGTGCAATATTCCCCACTGCTGCCTCCCGTAGGAGTCTGGGCCGTGTCTCAGTCCCAATGTGGCCGGTCACCCTCTCAGGTCGGCTACTGATCGTCGGCTTGGTAGGCCGTTACCCCACCAACTACCTAATCAGACGCGGGTCCATCTCATACCACCGGAGTTTTTACCACTGTACCATGCGGTACCGTGGTCTTATGCGGTATTAGCAGTCATTTCTAACTGTTATCCCCCTGTATGAGGCAGGTTACCCACGCGTTACTCACCCGTCCGCCGCTCAGTCACAAAAATCTTCATCCGAAGAATCAAACTTAAGTGCTTCGCTCGACTTGCATGTGTTAAGCACGCCGCCAGCGTTCATCCTGAGCCAGGATCAAACTCTCGTTAAAAATCTTTAATTCCGATTTGACTCGGACTTAAAATCAAGTTCGTTCCAGTTCAAGAAAACTACTAGCTTTCTTATCCCCTTTACTGTTTTAAGGTTCGACATTAAATGTCTGTTCTGAATAATTCTCTTTAGAATTTTCAGGGTTGTTGTCTATTGTTTAATTATCAAGGTTCTTTGTCTTCGCTGTTTGAAACAGCTTATTTAGATTATCACATTCATCGACGTTTGTCAAGAACTTTTTTAATCTTTTTTCGACCAGCTTTTCAGCTGTTCGACCGCTATCCTTTCGCCAAACTTTCGTTTGTCTCAAGCGACAGCTTATTTAGAATATCATAATCAGTTGTGTTTGTCAACTGTTATTTTATTCTTTTTTTCAGGAGCAATTCCTGAAGATTTCTGATTATGAATCAACAGCAATCTCTGTTTTCTAATCAGTTAGTGCCATCTTTTGCTTCGACTCTGTTACCTCACGGCCTTGTCTAACGCGACAGCTAGATTAATATACCACAACAGGATTTGAATTGTCAACATTGTTTTTATATTTTCTGCAATTCAGACAATTTAGACAATTCAAGTTTAATTTATCGTGCTCTTATGGACATTTTCACAAAATGATACTTTATGACATATCATAGCATACAAAAGAACCTGTCACTGGCAGTTTCTTACAAATGTATGGTACTAAAAAAAGAGTCCGGAAATAATCTTCCCGAACCCTTTTACATTTTTTAATATTTCACTCCTGTCGCCAGTTTCATAATCGGATTTCCATCATATATTAATTTCAGCAATGTATTATCCTCTACCATTCTGTAAATTTCTTTTCCGATATCTGTTGTATACATTAATGTGATCACCATAAATATAATCCAGACAATAACTAACGCAATCCCCATTCCGAACAGTCCTCCTGCCAGATGATTCAACGCTCCGACTCCCGGAAGTTCTGTTACAATATCCAGTGCAAACACAACTGCTCTCAAAATAATCGTGACCACTATAAATGTTAAAATGAATGCAATAATATTGATCACCTGTTTTGCAATGTACGCACCTACATATTGTGCAAAAGTTGTAACCCCCAGTTTCTGGTAGGTTGCTTCATTATTATTCTTTAACAGCAGATTTTTAAATGCCGCCGGTATATCAGCCGACTTGATCAATGTCTCCTGCAGACTCTCCGGTATATCTGCGTTCTCAATTGCATTTTCCACCGATTCATTCCCGCTATTTTTTAATCCATCCAGTACATTTGCCGAAATTCCATACTTTGCAAGATCATCACTGCTGACTTTACCACTTACAATATCTGCTATAGAGATACCGTAACTTTCCAATTTTTCTTCACTGACTCCTGCTGCCTTAAGTACCTTTTTTACTGCTTCTTCCGTAAGACCGCCCTTGTCTGAATAAGAGTCTCCACCACTGACCGCCGATGTCGCTGCATCTGCCATTGTACTTACTACTTTCTGTCTTATCATATCATCCAGCGGGGTATATTTTTCGATTGTCTGCGATACATACGGCGTCGCAAAGAATACGATCACAAGTGTCACTATCGTCGCTACAAGCGACACTATGATACGAACTGCACCTCTTATCAGTCCCGTTATGATACATATAAGAAAAATAATCCCTATGGATATTTCTAACCAATTCATAGTTTCTCCTTATTTTACAAGACGGACCTTTTCCATTCCATTTGCACTTAACACAATATATTGATTCACTCCGCCAACCGGGAACATTTCCAATATATTATTATCCATCCTGCCTTTAAATTTCTGTATTCCATTCTTCATAAATATACTGCAGTTTTTTCCATCGTACATAATAACCTGGTTTCCACAAAGTTTTACGTGACTGTAATCGCCTTTAAATTCTTTTGACAGAACAACTTTTCCGCTTTTATTATAAAGGCGCAGTTCATATCCGCCTTTACCCTGGTTTTTCAAGATCATACCAATATATTTTTCATTATGAAATACACTTTTGATCTCTTTGTCCATCTTTATCTTTACGGACTGTTTCGGAACTTCTTTTCCGCTATAGATGGCCATACAGTCATCACCGATTGCCACGGATGTATCTGCATCCATGAAAAATCCGGAGGCCAGTATCGTATTCTTATAATTCTTACCGGATACTTTATGATCGGCTTCATCCTTTCCGGCTTTCCCGAAGTTATAATAATATAATCTTGACACCATCTGTCCATTCTGCGTGTAAAGATACACAACCTGCATCACTTCACCGTTTGCAGATAATGCTACGTCCACCGGATAACCTGTCCCAGCCAGAGATGTCTTATGTTCCACCAGAACATTTCCTGCAGTGTCATAGCAGATTACTTTCATTGATGTGTCATTCTTCAATATGGCACTGACAATTCCCTGCTCTGATACGCTTACCTTTTCTATCGGCATTGTCGTATGCACTTCACCTTTCAGGCCATCCTCCTGCAGGATCAAAATGTCATTTCCTTCTTTATCAGCTACTGCTGCCGACTTGTCGCTGACATCTATCATCGGATTCTTTATCTGATATGACTGGTTCCATTTTTCTTTCCCTGATTGATTCAGATAAGAGATTCCGTCTTTACTGTATTTTAATACACCATCCAGGAACTGAACATAATTATTATCTGCTGCTCCTTCTCCTACATACGTATCACTGACCCGTACTTTCGTATATGTCTGGAGATTAATCAGCAGATACACCAATATCGCAGCAATTGCTATGACCGCAATCACAATCCCTATTTTTTTTTGTTTTTTTCTTTTCCTTCTGGCCAGTTCTTCCTGAATCTCCTTTTCTGTCACTCCATCTTCGCTGTTTAATTCATCCATAATCTCTTCGATAATCTTATCTGTCGGATCTTCCGGCTCTCTCACAACATGGAGATTGCTATTCTTCCTGCGTTTCATCCGTCGGTCATCCTTTCAACGTTTCTTCTGATACTGTGTACCTTAGTATAACACATTTCCCATTTATGGGAGTAACAATTTTTGTCCGATATAGATCAGGTTGCCATCCGATAATCCATTCATTTTGCATATCGCCTTTACATGCGAAGTATCTCCATATAATTTCTTACTGATCCCCGCCAGTGTTTCTCCTTTCTGCACAACATAATAATCCTTATCCGTCAATTGGCTTTCTCCCTCCTTAGAGACCTTTGCCTCTTCTGATTTTTTCACTGTACCGGATACTTCTTTTGCTCCCTCTTTAGCCTCGGCCGCTGTTGTTGTTTTTGTATCTTCTTCTGTCTGTCCGTTTTCCATGCTTTTTGAAAGATTTTCCAGCGATGTCTGTACCGACTTCATTTTGTCAAAATTATTTACTGTTGTAATTCCGATCACCAGCACAATCAACACCAGTAGTGCACTGGTTATATAAGCAAATTTTGAACTTTGATGCTGTTCTTTATATTCCATTTTTTCTCTCACTGCACTACGAAAATCCTTTGCAGCTCGATCCTCAACCACCTCACTGGGAGTCACCCCGTTCTCTCTTCTTGTATTGATCATGTAGTTCTGCATCTCCGGATTTTTCTCATAATAAATATAATGTCCGCCCATCTGCATAATTTCTCCGAATTTGTATGCATAGAAGACTTCTTCCTGTTCCCTCGCATTTTTCCACAAGAACAGATTCCATTCTTCTGCGAACTCTTTTTCCTGGATCCGTTTAACTTCTCTGTTACGACTCATCGGGCTGCCATCTTCAATGATCCCCCATCCAACGATCCGGCATTCCGGGAAAAACCGGGCAGCTTCTTCTTTTGCCTCTTTCATTATCTCATCTGTAATTTCTATATCATTTCCATTTGTCTTTACTTCTTTCATCTGAACCGCACCGGATACAAATACTGCATTTTCATCCTCAAGTTTCAGCAGTTCTCCCGTAAGTATCACCCCGACCGGTTGTTCTCTGGCTTTCTCCCGCAGCTGATTCAAATATGTATCCACGTAATCTTCTACGTATATCTTTGGATTGTCACTTACATTTCCTATCTGTCTTACATTTTTCGGAAGTTGTCTTTCCATGATACATTCACCTCATTTTAACTATTTTAAATTGCGGTCCGGTTATATTAACACTGCGTTTTACAACCATGCTGCAATTATTTTCGCATATGATAACATATAGGGAATGCATATTTTATCAGTTGATGGGACTTGTCCGAAAAAATATCCGATACGCTTTTTTGTTTCTCGACATACTTCGTAAAAAGGAGCTAAAGACCTCTGTTATAAATGTAAAAAAAGATAGAAATACCCAAAAGTATTCCTATCTCTCTATCGTCTTATTCGTTTATTCTATAACCACAATATTCCCGCAATCCTGATATCCTTCTGCGATACGATCCGTGATCACATCTGCACCTGTAAATGCCAGGAAAGTTACTGAACTGACCTCTCCGAATTTAGAATGGTCACATAATACATATTTTTTCTGGCATTGTTCTATTGCGGTTTTCTTCACCATAGCTTCATTCGCATCCGGTGTCGTAAATCCGGCTTTCTTAGTCACGCCATTGGTTCCAAAGAAACCTTTCGTAAAATGGTATTTTCTAAGCGTCTGCATCGCTTCACTTCCCACAACAGCTTCCGTCGAACTTTTCAGTTCTCCTCCTACCAGCCGGACTTTTACGCCTGCTTTGGCCAACCGCTGTGCGTGCGCAACAGCATTCGTAACAACAGTTACATCCTTATCACAGAAGAACTCCAGCATATATCCGGTTGTCGTTCCTGCATCCAGATATATGAACTCTCCCTGTCCAATCAACCCAGCCGCATATTCTGCTATACGCTGCTTTTCCGATACATGAACTGTAATTTTCTGTGCCACTGTAGGCTCCTGTGGCGTCACTACGTGATCCGATGCAACCGCACCGCCAAACACTTTCACCAGTTTTCCTGCATTATGAAGCGCTGTGATATCTCTTCGCACGGTCGATTCCGATATATTCAGAAGTTCTTTTACTTCCGTTACGGTAATGCTGCCCTCTTTTTCAAGAAGCTTCAATATCTGTTCATAACGCTGTTCTGTAAGCATATGACCTCCTACAGGTTCTCCTGCATGAATTTACTTACTGCTTCACATGCTGCTTCTTCATCAGCACCTTCAAATGTGAATGTTACTTCATGACCTTTCTTTGCTCCAAGACCCATAAGACCGAAGATCTTCTTGCAGTCAGCTTTCTTTCCTTCTTTTTCGATCATTACTGATGCTTCGAAAGATTTTGCAAGTTTAACTAACTCTCCTGCCGGACGAGCGTGGATTCCTTCGTTATCTGTGATTACATACTTAAATTCTTTCATTTTCATACCTCCATAAATATTACATTTTGTGATTTTCATTCTATTCATTTTTTACAGGTCTGTCAATATTTCTACTGGCAAACCTGTACTTTAACATTTATTTCCTAAGCGACTTTCTTTTTCAGCACTCCAAGTAATACTGCTGAGATTACAGTTCCTACTACCAGTGCCACCAGATACATCAGCGCATTTCCTACTACAGGGAACACGAAGATTCCACCGTGTGGTGCCATCAGTGTACATCCAAATGCCATAGACAGTGCTCCGGCTACTGCAGAACCTACAATGCAGGATGGAAGTACATGAAGCGGATCAGCTGCCGCATATGGGATCGCTCCTTCTGTGATAAATGCAAGTCCCATAACAAAGTTGGTCGGTCCTGCTTCTCTTTCGGATTTTGTAAATTTGTTCTTAAATAATAATGTTGCAAGGGCGATCGCACATGGAGGCGTCATTCCTCCGATCATAACCGCTGCCATGATGTCATAGTTTCCTGCTGCGATTGCCGCTGTACCGAATACATATGCTGCTTTGTTGAACGGGCCTCCCATATCGATTGCCATCATTCCGCCAAGGATCAGTCCAAGCACGATCTTACTTGAGCCGCCCATTCCTGTCAGTCCATTGTTCAGTGCTGTGTTGATCGCACCCATGATCGGTTCTACTGCAAAGTTCATAAGGAGACCGATTCCCAGGATTCCAAATACCGGATAGATCAGTACCGGTGCAATTTTCTCAAGTGCTTCCGGAAGTTTATCACATAATTTTCTAAGAAGGAGAATCAGATATCCAGATACAAAACCTGCTACCAGTGCTCCAAGGAATCCTGATTTTCCATTTGCTGCCATAAGTCCGCCTACAAAACCAACTGCAAGTGCCGGTCTGTCACCGATCGCTTCGCCGATATAGCCAGCCAGTACCGGAAGCATCAGTCCAAATGCAAGATTGCCAATTGTCTTAAGCTGTGCCGCTACCGGTGTGATCGTGCCGAAGTTACCTCTGTCTGCTGCTGATAATGCATTCATATCTACACAGAGTCCGTCAATCAGGAATGCAAGTGCGATCAGGATACCTCCACCTACTACGAACGGAAGCATATGTGATACTCCATTCATAAGCTGTGTATAGATCCGATGTCCGATTCCACTTGATTTGCCGCTGTTGCTTTCCTTTACTTCTGCTCCGTTTGCTGCATGATATACAGGGACATCTCCGTTAATCACACGGTCTACCAGTTCATCTGCTTTACTGATACCATCCGATACCTGGCAGATAATTACTTTCTTTCCATCAAAACGGTCCAACGGTACCTGCGCATCGGCTGCTACGATGATTCCGTCTGCCTCTTCAATCTCTTTGGCCGTCAGGACATTTTTTGCTCCGCCGGAACCTCTTGTCTCTACCTTGACTGCACATTCCTTTGCTTTGGCTGCTTTTTCAATTCCTTCTGCGGCCATATATGTGTGCGCAATTCCTGTCGGGCAGGATGTAACTGCAAGAATCTTTACTTTTCCGGTTGTCTCTTCTGCTGTGCTTTCTTCATCTGCTCCTGCAAGTCTCTCATCAATACCTGCTTCTTTTTCATCCGCATCATTGATAATGTTCATGAACTCTTCAACTGTCTTTGCATTTCTTAAGGATTCTGTAAATTCTTCATTCATCAGAAGAACAGATAATTTACTTAATACGTCCAGATGAATGTTATCTTCTGTATTCGGTGCTGCGATCAGGAACATTAATGTTACCGGTTCGCCGTCCAGTGAATCAAAATCCACACCGTCCTTTACTACCATTGCTGCCAGTCCCGGTTTGGTTACTGCATCGCATTTTCCGTGTGGAATTGCAATTCCCTCGCCGATTCCTGTGGTACTTTCTTCTTCTCTTGCATATACCTGCTTTCTATATGCTTCTTTGTCATTGATCTTTTCGCTCTTTACCATGAGATCAACGATCTGGTCGAGCGCTTCGCTCTTGCTCTTTGGCGATGCATCCAAAAGAATACTTCTTGCATCCAGCAAATCTGTGATTCTCATATGATTTTCCCTCCTGTTGATAAATATATTTTCTTTGCAACACTTCTCTCTTTTATGCCTTACACCAGCTGCTTATACACTTCTTCTACTTCCGGTCTGGTTGCCAGATATTCGGAAAATGCACTCGCACTTCCGGTTGCGACTCCCATATGGAAAGCATGCTCATAATCCTGCTTTTCCATCCAGCCTGCCATAAATCCTGCTACCATGGAATCTCCGGCTCCTACACCATTGACCAGTGTGCCTTTCGGTGCCGGTGAGCTGTAGACCTCTCCGTTCTCTGCGATCAGTACCGCTCCTTCACCCGCCATGGAGATCAGTACATTTCTCGCTCCTTTTTCCTGAAGCTTTCTTCCGTAAGGAATGACTTCTTCTCTTGTCTTAAGAGTCACTCCGAAAATCTCACCAAGTTCGTGATTATTTGGCTTGATCAGGAATGGATGATACTTAAGAACGTTCATCAGGAGATCTCTTGTCGCATCTACGACGATCATAACTCCCTTATCTTTCAGCTCTTTCATGATCCGGCTGTAGATGTCATCCGGCATAGACGCCGGGATACTTCCCGCAAGGAATAAGATATCTCCTTCTTTCATCGTATTCAGACGGTCCATCAGTTCTTCTACTTTGTCTTTTGGAATCTCAGGACCACTTCCGTTGATCTCTGTTCCGTCGATTGATTTCAGCTTTAAATTGATTCTTGATATTCCTTCTTCAATCTGGATGAAATCAGATGTCACTCCGTCTTCTTCCAGTCTTCTTGCTATTTCTTTTCCCGTAAATCCTGCCATGAACCCAAGTGCTGTACTTTCAATTCCAAGATTCTTAAGTACGATAGAAACGTTGATTCCCTTTCCACCTGGAAGCATGAGTTCTGAGCTTGTACGGTTTGTAAGTCCGAGTTTAAAATCATCCACCGAAACGATGTAATCCAGCGATGGATTAAACGTAACTGTATAAATCATATTTCTTACCCCTTTCAACTTGTTGAATTCATTATACCGTCAAACTCAGTCAATTTCAATCATGTTATTCCACAAATATTCTGGTTGTTTTTGGTTGAATATGCACAAAAGAAGTGTAATTATGACTGATTCAAATGTTTTTTCACTTTTTCCTATCATATATTCAAACTCGATCAATCAGGGTTTGCCCCTTGCAGATATCAGCTTTACTGTATATTTTGTCATCTCCAGAACCTGCCACCGGCAGCTTCTTCCGAACGTATGGCAATCAAAAAAGGCTGCCATCCAACGAAATTTTTTCGTCAGAATGGCAGCCTCTGGCTATCCGTTCTTTATTAATTATTTCACGAATTCTTTTACTTTTGCATAAATGCTGTCTGCATCAAGACCATATTTCTTAATCAGTTCTACAGCCGGACCAGACTCACCAAATGTGTCATTTACACCAATCTTCATTACCTTAGCTGGTGCTTTCTCTGCAACTACGTCGCATACTGCACTTCCAAGTCCACCGATAACAGAATGTTCTTCTACTGTTACGATCTTTCCTGTCTTAGCCGCTGCTGCAACAACTGCTGCTTCATCCAGTGGTTTGATTGTGTGCATGTTGATTACTTCTGCACTGATTCCGTCTGCTGCAAGTTTCTCTGCTGCTGCGAGGGATTCAGATACTTCAAGACCTGTTGCGATGATTGTCACATCTGTACCTTCACGAAGTGTAATGGCTTTACCAATCTCGAATTTGTAATCTGCGTTATCATTGATAACCGGAACTGCAAGTCTTCCGAAACGGAGATATACAGGTCCTACATGCTCATAAGCTGCTTTTACAGCTGCTTTTGCTTCTACATCATCGGAAGGATTGATTACGATCATTCCCGGGATTGTTCTCATAAGAGCGATATCTTCGTTACACTGATGTGTAGCTCCATCTTCTCCGACAGAGATTCCGGCATGTGTAGCACCGATCTTAACATTTAATTTTGGATATCCAACTGAGTTACGAACCTGCTCAAATGCACGTCCTGCTGCAAACATAGCAAATGAACTTGCAAATGGAACTTTTCCTGTAGCAGCGATACCTGCTGCAACTCCAATCATGTTACACTCAGCGATTCCACAGTCAATGTGACGTTCCGGGAAAACTTTCTTGAACATTCCTGTCTTGGTAGCTTCTGCAAGGTCAGCGTCTAATACTACCAGATCTTCATGTTCTTTTCCTAATTCTACTAAAGCATTACCGTAGCTTTCTCTTGTTGCGATTTTCTTTACTTCTGACATAATGCTTCACCTGCTTTCTCTAATTCTTCCATTGCCTGTGCATACTGCTCATCGTTAGGAGCTTTTCCATGCCATCCGGCCTGGTCTTCCATGAAGGAAACTCCTTTTCCTTTGATTGTCTTTGCAATAATTGCAGTTGGCATTCCCTTTGTCTTGCGAGCCTCTTTGAAAGCTGCTTCGATCTGGTCAAAGTCATTTCCATCAATATTGATCACATGGAAGTTAAATGCCTCGAATTTCTTATCGATCGGATATGGAGAGTTAACGTCTGTAATCTTTCCATCGATCTGAAGGTTGTTATTGTCAACGATCACTACCAGGTTGTCCAGCTTTCTGTGTCCTGCTAACATAGAAGCTTCCCATACCTGTCCTTCCTGGATCTCACCGTCTCCGAGAAGTGTGTATACTCTGTAATCATCATTTGAAAGCTTAGCAGAAATAGCCATTCCTACTGCAGCTGAGATGCCCTGTCCAAGAGATCCACTTGACATATCAACACCTGGGATGTGTTTCATATCCGGATGTCCCTGAAGGTATGATCCAACTTTACGAAGAGTTGTCAGATCTTCAACCGGGAAGAATCCTCTGTGTGCCAGTGTTGAATAATATCCTGGTGCTGTGTGTCCTTTTGATAATACAAAACGGTCACGGTCTGCTTTCTTAGGATCCTTAGGATCAATATTCATCTCTTCAAAATACAGATATGTATAAATGTCTGCTGCTGACAGTGATCCACCCGGATGTCCGGATTTTGCACTGTGAACTGCAGTAACGATGCCCTTGCGGACTTCGTTGGCTGTCTTCATAAGCTCTAATTTGTTCATGTTGTTCCTCCTGAATCATTTATATGATAGCTTTACTTATTCTTATTCTCCGAATACTGCTTTGTAATCAGCCTGGAATTTCTCGATTCCTGCATCTGTTAATGGATGATGTGTCATCTGCTCGATTACTTTGTAAGGTACAGTTGCGATATCAGCACCTGCTAATGCACAGTCTGTTACGTGGATTGGGTTACGTACGCTTGCTGCGATGATCTCTGTATCGATTCCTGCAACTTCGAAGATCTGTGCGATCTCTGAGATTAAGTCTACTCCTCTTGTAGAGATATCGTCCAGACGTCCAAGGAATGGTGATACATATGTAGCGCCGGCTCTTGCTGCAAGAAGTGCCTGGTTCGCATTGAAGATCAGTGTTACGTTTGTCTTGATTCCCTCAGCTGTAAGAACTTTTACTGCTTTTAATCCTTCTACTGTCATAGGGATCTTAACTACCATGTTAGGATGGATCTTAGCGATCTCTCTTCCTTCAGCGATCATGCCTTCAGCATCTGTTGTTGTTGCCTTTACTTCTCCACTGATTGGTCCGTCTACGATAGAAGCGATCTCAGCAATAACTTCTTCGAATACTTTACCTTCTTTTGCGATCAGAGATGGGTTTGTTGTTACTCCACAGATAACTCCCATGTCATTTGCTTTCTTAATATCTTCTACGTTCGCTGTGTCAATGAAAAATTTCATGTTATTCTTCCTCCTTAAAACCGGTGAAATCTGTTCACCATTCCCTTGTTATCGTTTGGTTGAATTATACTCTATTTAAGGAGCTCTGGTCAATAGCTTTGATTTTTTATTAGTAATTTTTTCTGTTAATATTATAAAATTATTAATTAATTTCACATATTTTTTTGTAGAAATGTTAACGATATTTTTTTAATTTTTTCATTTCATTAACGATTTTCACGCATTTTATGGGATTATTTAAATTTAACATGCATTTTTGTTTTGTAAAATCTCGAATTTATTAATAATAATTTTCACAAAAGAATTAATTTTTCTTTTTTCGGGCATTTTTCGCATACGTTGTCGTCCCCCGGACGATTAATTGCGGCTCATACTCCACATGATATGTACTGATCGGAACCGCACCTGTATTCGTCGAATGATGTGTGGCTATCTTCTTCATTATGATATCACATGCATCTCTTCCTTTGAAAGTCACAAAATGTTCGATGGTCGTCAGATTCATGTTATGCATTCTTGCAAACAAGGTGTTGTCACACCCCATCACGGACACATCGGTCGGCACCTTTATCTTTGCTTCATGAAGTGCATCCATGATTCCAAATGCGATCATATCATTCAGTCCGACGATTGCTGTCACATCCGTCGTTTCCTTCAACAATTCTTTCGTCAGCTCATACCCGATCTTGTACTCCGAATCAATATGCGCCACATCCAGATCGATTTCTTCTTTTGCCGCTTTTATGATCACCTGGTCACGCAGTCCGACTTTCTCATATTCTTTCAGGAAGCCCTCTACCCGCTTCGAACGCTGCTTCTGCCTTGCCGTAAGCGGCGGTGCTATATATGCAACTTTCCTGTGTCCCAGTTCCAGCAGATGTTTCGCCATGACTCTTCCAAGCTTGGAATTGTCAAGTTCCACCGCATCTACATTCATCTTTTCATTCTGGTTATTGACGATCGCAACCGGTATCTGTTCTGCAATTTCTCCCACAAGTTCCATAAAGCAATGGCTCGGATTACAGGTATAGATAATTCCAAGCGGTCTTAACTGCCACATCATTTTCAGATAGCGCTCTTCCATCCTGAGGTCTCTCTGCGTATTGCATACAAAAAGGCCGAAACCTTTTTCTTTCGCATGTGCCTCAATCCCCTGAAGCAGCATAACATAATACGGATTCGTCAGGTTTGGGCAGAATACAACTAGAAGCTTCTCCCGTTTTGTTCCTTTTCTCGTTTTCCGCTTCGGCGGGACATATCCCAGTTCTTTTGCCGCATTTTCCACTCTTTCCACAGTATCTTTTGCAAATGATACATCGTACTTTTTGTTCAGGATCATGGAAACTGTGGACTGTGATACCCCGGCAGCATGTGCAATATCCGTTGATGTAACCTTTTTCTTCATTTATCTCACCTCCAATGCTGACCGTCAAAACTCTGCTGAACCTGACAGCTCATTACGATTGCTTTGGCAACTGGCAGCTTTTTCAAACGCATGATAAGTAAAAAAGGGGACAGGGCTACAGCTCTGTCCTTCCTTCAAGTGCCCGTAGAAGTGTCACTTCATCGATATACTCCAGATCTCCTCCAACCGGAACACCACTTGCAATCCTGCTCACCTTAATTCCCGTCGGTTTGATCAGCTTACTGATATACATTGCTGTCGTCTCACCTTCCAGGCTTGAGTTCGTGGCAATAATCACTTCTTTCACATCTCCCTGCAGACGTTCGATCAGTTCCTTCAGTTTAATATCTTCCGGACCGATACCAAGCATCGGAGAGATTGCTCCGTGAAGCACGTGGTATACACCGTTATATTTTCCGGTCTTTTCGTATGCCGCAAGGTCTCTCGTATTCTCCACTACCATGATCGTCTGGTGATCACGATTACTGTTGCTGCAGATCGGACACAGTTCCTGATCCGTCAGTGTATAACATTCTTTGCAATATTTTATGTTCTCTCTGGCTTCCACCATTGTAGAAGCCAGTCTCTTTACATCATCAACCGGCATATGGATCAGATGAAATGCAAGTCTTGCCGCAGATTTTGCTCCGATTCCCGGAAGACATGACAGTTCCTCGATCAGTTTGCTCATCTGATTACTGTAATAATCCATAGTTTTTAACTCCCTGTAAGAATAATTCTCCCGGAACCTTCTCCTTAAATTTCTCCTAGAATAATCCCGGCATTCCGCCGCCCATGCCGCCGGTGAACTTAGACATTGCAGAAGTTGTCTCTGCGTCTACTTTCTCCAATGCTTCGTTGACTGCTGCCACAAGCAGATCTTCCAGCATCTCTACATCATCCGGATCTACAACTTCTTCATCCAGTTTTACTTTTAAGATCTTCTTGCTTCCGGAAACAGTAACTTCAACAGCACCGCCGCCTGCAGTTGCACTGAATTCTTTTGTCTCCATTTCCTTTGCCTGTTCTTCCATCTGACGCTGCATCTTCTGTGCTTGTTTCATCAGATTTGCCATATTTCCCGGCATTCCGCCGCCTGGGAATCCACCTCTTTTTGCCATGATAATATCCTCCTATTCGTCTTCTACAGTAATTTCCATATTAATCAGATTCTCCAGATCCACAAAATTATCTTCGAATCTGCGTCCCGCCTCCATCTGGCGGACGTCTATCTCTACTTTTTTGCCAATCTTCTGCTCGATCAGTGACTGGATCTCTTCTTTATGTTCCGGTGTTGCCACCGCACTTGCGCTCAGTTCATCCGGCAGTACGATCAGAAGCCTGTTGCCTTCTCCTGCACTCAGTCTTGCCTTTTTCAGATAGGTTCTGAGCATCGGGGAAGCCTCATTGATGATCATCCGGAAATCTTTTGCCACCGCTTTCACATCTTCGTTCAATGCCTGCGGAAGTTCCGGCTTTGGCTTCGGTTCTCCCGCCTCTTTTGCATCCGATGCATATACGATGCGTTCTCTGACCGGTGCTTCCCACGCCCCCTCTTCGAGCTGCTTCTCGATCGCACGGATGCGGTCCAGTAATGCATCTTTGTTCTGATCCATCGCCGGACGGCACAATTTGATCAGTGTCACTTCCAGAAGTACCCTCTTCTGGGTCGCATATTTTAACTGGTTCGTTAGATCTGAGAAAATTCGGATGTAACGGATCAGCGTATCGCTGTCGATCATCTGTGCTTCTTCTTTTAAAAGTGCAAGATTTTCAGACGACACATCCAGTACATCTTCCATATTATCCGAACTCTTCACCAGAAGGAGATTTCGCAGATACCATGTGAAATCTGCCGCAAGCTGGGACAGTTCTCTTCCCTGCATCACCAGCTCATCGACCGTTTCGATCACCTGATGCACATCCATCGCAAGCAGCTGTCTTAAAAGCCGGCTGAACACTTCCGTATCCACCGCTCCCAGCACTTCCAGTACATGATCATATGTCAGTGTCTCATTCATATAGAACGCGGCACACTGATCCAGAAGACTTAATGAATCTCGCATGGAACCGTCCGCCATCTTCGCAATATAACGAACCGCCTTATCTTCTACGTCCCATCCTTCTTTATCAATCAGTTCCCGCAGTCTTGCTGCGATCGTTTCAATGGAAATTCTCTTAAAATCATATCGCTGACAACGGCTTAAGATCGTAATCGGGATCTTGTGTGCCTCCGTTGTCGCAAGAATAAATATAACATATTCCGGCGGTTCTTCCAATGTTTTTAACAATGCATTGAACGCACCGATCGACAGCATATGCACCTCGTCGATGATATATACTTTATATTTTCCTTCTGTCGGACGGTATGTGACTTCTTCACGGATCTCTCGGATATTATCCACACCATTATTCGATGCCGCATCGATCTCGATCACGTTCATCGATGTACCCGCTGCGATCGACTTGCACATTGCGCACTCCCCGCACGGACTTCCGTCTACCGGATGTTCGCAGTTGACTGCTTTCGCAAATATTTTTGCAACCGTCGTCTTACCGGTTCCTCTTGTCCCGCAGAACAGATATGCATGTCCGATACGGTCTGCATTGATCTGGTTCTTAAGCGTCCGGACGATCGCATCCTGTCCTTTTACATCTTCGAATTCATCCGGACGGAATTTACGGTATAATGCCGTATATGACATTCTTTACACTCCTTGTCTAAATGCAGATCCTGCTTAACCTGTGTATCTTATTCATCACCGAAGCTGATACCGATGGTTTTTGCTTCTTTAATGATCGATGCCTTTGGATCTACATATTTTAATTTTCCGGCAACTTCTGACAATGGTACACGGATAATCTCCTGATTCTTTGTTCCTACCATACATCCAAAATCACCTTCCAGAATTGCTCTCGCAGCTTCTGCACCAAGTCTTGTTGCAAGCACACGGTCATATGCACACGGAGAGCCGCCTCGCTGTGTATGTCCAGGCACAGTAATTCTTACTTCTTTATCTGTTTTTTCCTGAATCTTCTCAGCAAGTTCATATGCAACAGAAGGGTATTTCTTCTTTGCTTTTTTCTCTTTTAATTCCTTCTTTGAAAGTGCTGCATCTTCTTTTGAAATTGCACCTTCTGCAACAGCAATTATTGTGAATCTCTTTCCTGCTTTGCCGCGCTTTTCAATTGCTTCAACTACTGAATTGATGTCATATGGCATCTCCGGAAGCAGAATAATATCGGCACCGCCGGCAATTCCTGCATGAAGTGTTACCCATCCTACTTTGTGCCCCATTACTTCCACGATAAATACACGGCTGTGAGACGTTGCTGTTGTATGGATCCTGTCAATTGTATCTGTTGCAATGTCTACCGCACTCTGGAATCCGAATGTCATGTCCGTTCCCCAGAGATCGTTATCAATCGTCTTCGGAAGTGTTACCACATTAAGTCCTTCTTCTCTCAGCATATTGGCTGATTTGTGTGTTCCATTTCCCCCAAGGATTACCAGGCAGTCCAGATTCAGCTTGTGGTAAGTATGTTTCATTGCCTCTACTTTGTCAATTCCGTCCTTATCCGGTACTCTCATTAACTTGAACGGTTGTCTGGATGTTCCCAGAATCGTTCCACCAAGTGTCAGAATCCCCGAAAAGTCTTTTGACGTAAGCATCTTAAAGTTCGAATAGATCAAACCTTTATATCCATCTTGAAATCCATAAATCTCTACATCATCTCGTTTTGAAAAAAGCCCCTTTACGACGCCTCTCATCGCTGCATTCAGTGCCTGACAGTCGCCGCCGCTTGTAAGCATTCCTATTCTTAACATATGTCTGCTCCTTTCTATGTTGCCTGTGTATAACTTTATCATTACTATGAACCATAATAGTTTATCCACATTCTGTATACAATACCAGTAAAATTATAACTTATTTTTATGGTGGAGACAATAAGGGACAAAGGATTTTTCATTTGCGGCAATCCTATTGACAAAAATTCCCCTGTCTCTTTTTCCAAAACGTGCTATAATACATGTGGAAAATTTGTGTAGAAAGCAGGTAGTATTGTGGATAAGTTAGATATAAAATTGTGGACACTTGCGTCCAAAGGCCAGATCGTTCCTGACCGTTCATTACTGAAGACACCGGAACAGATTGAAATGATCAAAAAAAGTGCAGAACTGAACACCGCAGTTCTCGACCATGTAGCAGCTCATATTCATGCAGGAATGAGCACTGCCGAAATTGACAAACTTGTATATGATTTCACAACAGAGCACGGAGGAATCCCGGCGCCTCTGAATTATGAGGGATTCCCGAAGAGCGTATGTACTTCCATCAACAACGTCATCTGCCACGGTATCCCAAGTGAAAATGAGATTCTAATCGATGGAGATATCATCAACGTAGATGTGTCTACGATTTTAAACGGATATTTCTCTGATGCATCCCGTATGTTCACGATCGGTGACGTATCACCGGAAGCCGAACGTATTGTCCGTGTTACAAAAGAATGCGTAGAGCTTGGACTTAAAGCAGCAAAACCTTGGGGACATCTTGGAGACATTGCTTATGCGATCAATTCACATGCACAGGAAAATGGATATTCTGTCGTAGAGGAGATCGGCGGCCATGGAATCGGTCTGGAATTCCACGAAGAGCCATTCGTAAGTTATGTTACTCCGAAGGGCAGTGAGATGGTTCTGGTTCCTGGTATGATGTTCACGATCGAGCCGATGATCAATCAGGGTTCTCCGGAATTCTATGTAGATGAAGACAACGGATGGACCGTTTATACGGATGACGACGGTCTTTCTGCTCAGATTGAATATATGGTTCTTATTAAAGAAGATGGTGTAGAAGTTCTTACAAAATAATATAATTTTGCATTATCGAAACCAGATCTCACATTATTATGTTTGTATAAAAACGTAAAAAAAGATTACCGGAAAACGCACTACATTTTCCGGTAATCTTTTTATTTTCTTTATTTCACTATTAGTCTGTTTGTATCTTCTTTACAAAATTCACTATTAGCCGGTCCATACCCATTCTACAAAATATACAGCCAGTCATGATCCTCTTCATTTCTCATTCCCAGTACAAGTGCCGAATGTGGTCCCATGTTCGCAACCACTTCTCCGTCTTCTACCAGATACTCTTCGTACTCTGTTGTATATCCATCTTTGTAAGAATATAGCAGACGTTTCATGCGGCATTTTATCGGAATCTCTGCTTCCCATACAGGAACTTTTACTTCTGCACGTTCGCTGCGGTTGTTGATTACAACAATGATCCGGTCATGCCCTTTAAATCTCGCATAAGACAGGATATTTTCCTCTCCGCCAAGGATCTTCAACGAACCGGTCTTAAGTGCCGGATGCTCTTTGTGGATGCGGATCGCTTCTTTGTGGAATGCGATCAGTTCCTGATCTTCATGTCCCCACGGATAGGTTCTTCTGTTATCCGGATCTGTAAATCCACAGACACCAGCCTCATCACCATAATATACCGTCGGAGCTCCGACCCAGGTCATCTGCATAACAACCGCTTCACGCATAACCGCTTTATTCACATACTCGTTCGCAGCTTCCGGTCCCAGATGTTCCACACGGCCAACCATGTGATTCGTTCTCGTTAAGAATCTGGAATGATCATGGTTGGAAAGCTCATTCATCGCCACCTGAAGTGACGGAGTCAGCATGTTCGACATGTGATGTGCCATCGAACCGATAAAGTTATCGATGTTGCCAAGGAGCTCTTCTCTCGCCTCATCACTATGCTTTTCCAGTCCGGTCAGGAACCATGTAACCGGCTCCATGAACGCATCATAGTTCATAACGGTATCCCACTCATCCCCCTTAAGCCAGTCACTCGGATCGCCGTAATGTTCGGCAAGGATCAGTGCATTCGGATTTGCATCTTTCACGGCTCTTCGGAATTTCTGCCAGAACTCGTGATTGTATTCATTGCTGCGTCCCAGGTCTGCTGCCACATCCAGACGCCATCCATCTACATTATACGGCGGCGATACCCATTTCCGTCCGATATATAAGATATAATTTTCCAGTTTTACAGAATCTTCGTAATTCAGTTTCGGCAGAGTATCATGTCCCCACCAGCCATCGTAATTGCCATTATACGGCCAATTCTCCGGTCCTTCTTTGAAGAAACGGAAGTAGCTTCTGTACGGACTGTCTGCCGATACATAAGCACCCGGTTCATAATCCTCTTCACCTTCGTAAATTCTCTCACGGTCCATCCATTTATTGAATGAACCACAGTGGTTGAACACGCCGTCCAGAATCACTTTCATTCCACGGCGATGTAATTCCTCCACCAGTTTAATGAACAACTCATTACTTGCTTCCAGGTTCTTAAGGCCTGTCGTGCGTTTTTTATACTTCGTTGCCTGACTATTGTCCGTCACACCATTCGGAAGCACCTCGCCTCCGTCATCTACAATCTTTCCATAATGCGGATCGATATAATCATAATCCTGGATATCGTATTTGTGGTTGGACGGTGACACAAATAACGGATTAAAATATACGACTTCTACGCCCAGGTCCTGCAGATAATCAAGCTTATCCATGACTCCCTGCAAGTCTCCTCCGTAGAACTCTCTTACACCCATGTTCGCCGGATATTTGTCCCAGTTCGTTACTCTCTGCGAATAATCCCCAATGTAGTAATACTCATTCGTCTCTACATCATTTGACTTATCTCCGTTATAAAAGCGGTCTGTAAATATCTGATACATAACCGCTCCCTTTGCCCAGTCCGGTGTGGAAAATCCGGGTACTACAACAAAATTATAGTACTCCAGGATCTCGCGAGAGATTCCACATCGTCCATAATAATATTTTTCTGTCCCAGACTGCACTTCGAAACAATATCTGAACGGCTCTTCCCCCAGACGTGTCTCGAACGTATAATAATCAAACTCTCCCTGTGTGCATTCTTTTTCCATTACATATGTGTCAGCCGATGTCACAAGCCCTACTCTGTCTACATCATCCTTCGCCGTACGGAACCGGAATGTCACCAGTTCGCTTTCTTTCGGTTCAGGGGGATACACATATCCTTCTGTTCCATCACAAAATAAAGCCGTCTTATTCATATAACTAACACCTCTCTCATTTTTTGCTCTCGGAAAGGAGCACGCTTTCTTCTAGTCTTCTGATACATCTTCCGGGAACAGCGCTTCAAATTCTTCCCGGGAAATCTTTTCTTTTTCCAACAGAAGATCTGCGCATGCATGCAGAACATCATCATATTTTCTAATGATATGTCTTGCTCTGTCATAACATTCATCAATAATTCTCTTTACTTCCTGGTCGATCACAGTCGCCACGCCCTCTCCGTAGCCTCTTGCTGTGTGCGCCAGATCACGTCCGATGAACACCTCATTGTTGTCATCATCATAGTTAATAAGTCCGACTGCCTCTGACATACCGAACTTCGTAACCATGGATTTGGCCAGGCCCGTTGCCTGCTTGATATCCTGAGATGCACCGGTTGTAATATCATCAAATACTTCTTCTTCGGCTACACGTCCGCCAAGTGCTACCGTAATATCCTGAAGCATCTTTCCTTTTGTATTAAACATCTCATCCTTTTCCGGAAGCGGCATCGTATATCCGCCCGCACTTCCCGTCGGGATGATTGAAACACTGTATACAGGTCCCACATCCGGAAGCACATGGAACAAGATCGCATGCCCTGCTTCGTGGAATGCTGTGATTCTCTTCTCTTTTTCGGAAATAACGCGGCTCTTCTTCTCCGCACCGATTCCGACTTTGACAAATGCCTTTTTTATGTCTTCCTGTTTTAAGAATACTCTGTTATCCTTTGCAGCCAGAATTGCTGCTTCGTTCAAGAGATTTTCCAGATCAGCTCCGGTAAATCCTGCCGTTGTCTGCGCGATCTGCTGCAGATTGATCTCTTCGCTTAACGGTTTCCCCTTCGCATGTACCTTGAGGATCTCTTCACGGCCCTTAATATCCGGTCTTCCGACCATAACCTTACGGTCGAATCGTCCCGGACGTAAGATTGCAGGGTCAAGAATATCCACACGGTTTGTAGCCGCCATCACAATGATGCCTTCATTGACGCCGAATCCGTCCATCTCTACCAGCAACTGGTTCAGTGTCTGCTCACGCTCATCGTGTCCGCCGCCCATTCCGGTTCCACGGCGTCTTGCAACTGCATCGATCTCATCGATGAAAATGATACACGGTGCATTCTTCTTCGCTTCCTCGAACAAGTCTCTGACACGGGAAGCTCCGACACCAACGAACATTTCCACAAAGTCTGAACCGGAGATCGTAAAGAACGGAACTCCTGCTTCTCCGGCAACTGCTTTGGCAAGCAGCGTCTTACCGGTTCCCGGAGGGCCTACCAGCAACACGCCTTTCGGGATTCTTGCTCCCACCTGGATATATTTCTTCGGAGACTTCAGGAAATCAACGATCTCCTCCAGTTCCTCTTTTTCTTCTTCCAGACCTGCCACCTGGGCAAATGTCACTTTCTTGTCACGGTCTGTGCTCAGTTTTGCACGGCTCTTTCCGAAATTCATTGCTTTCGAATTGGCCCCGCCGCCCTGACGGTTCATCAGACCAAAGATCAGGAACACTCCGACCAGTGTAAGGATAACCGGCAGAAATGTAGTTGCTGCCCAGCTGTCCTGTGGAATATCCGGCATGGTATAATCCACATTCTGCTCTTTCAGGTAATCCTGGATCTCATTTACATCGGAGACATACAGATATCTGACATTATCGGAACTGTCATCTCCCTTCAGCGTAATCTCCACGCGCCCCGTCGGAACGCTCTTGTTCTGATTCACTTCTACAGACTCGATCTTGTCGTTCTGAACCAGCTGTTGGAATTTCTTCCAGGAAATTTCTTTCTCTCGTTGATCGAACTGATTGGTAAACCACAGTGCTGCGAACAAAAATACGACAAACACGAGGAATACAACACCATTCAGCCCTCTCGCTTTCTTATTATTCAATTTTCAGGCTCCTTTCTTATGCCGCGCCTTATTCCACGCCCTCTACCACTCCGATGAATGGAAGATTTCTGTATCTCTGGGCGTAATCCAGTCCATATCCCACAACGAATTCGTCCGGGATATTGAATCCGACATAATCTACTTTTACATCTTTTACTCTTCTTTCCGGTTTATCCAGAAGCGTACAGAGCTTCATGCTCTTTGGATTTCTCTTAGATAAGATGTCCATCAGATAATATAATGTTCTTCCGGAGTCAATAATATCCTCCACGATCAGTACATTTTTTCCTTCCAGTGTCTCATCTAAGTCTTTTGCGATCTTAACAACACCGCTTGACTTCGTTCCGTCACCGTAGCTGCTGACACTCATAAAGTCCATTGATACCGGAACGGTGATTCTCTTCGCCAGTTCGCACATGAAGAATACGCCACCCTTCAATACACAGATCAGATGTACCTGCTTTCCGGCATAATCTTTGCTGATCTGTTCGCCAAGCTCTTTGATTCTCTTTGCAACATCCTCTTCAGGAACTAATACTTTTACTCTCTCTGCCATCTTCTTCTCCTCCGTTAAATTCTATTTCCAGAATTCTTCTGGTTTTATCTGTAACCTGATATGCCTGGTTCTGTCTGTATCCGATGATCCACAGGATGTGGCTGCCGTCTGCTGCCAGCCAGATCTTCTCCCTGTCTTCTCTCGGGACTTTCACATTGACAAAATACTTTTTCAGGCTCTGTGTACTGCCGTTTTTGTCAATCGTAATATAGTCTCCAGGCTGCTTATGTCTTATTTTTACAGTGCTCTTAATTATATCATAGTCAAACCATTTCGTGTAGGTTTTTTTAGGAAATACACTGGTTTGTGGTGTTCGTTCCAGTATGCGCATCTGTACCGGCGGCTTAGAATTTTCTCCGGATTTTTCTTTATCCTTCACTTTATGAAGCCAGATTCCTTCGTAACACCTTTCCCCGGTCATCTCATAAGGCAGCATAATCTTCCGTCCGGTCTGATGTTCCATCAGTTCTTCCACCAGTTTTACGTGGATCTGTTCAATATCTTTTTTGCGTCCTGCCGTTTCGCACAACAGTTCATGGATCAGAAACGTCCGGACAGTCTCATTTACACTTCGGAAACCCTCTTCCAGGATCACTACTCCATCTGCTTTATCTTGTTTGGGTTTTACGCAGTATTTTCTGCATTTTTCCACTTCCTCTTCCATAAATGCCCACACTGTCCGCATTTGCTCCATCGTATCCGCCATATGTGAAACAGCTCTTGGATTAATCTCTCGTTCCAGGTATGGGATCACATGATTTCTAAGACGATTCCTTGTATAATGGTCTTCCAGATTCGTCTCATCGGTACAATAGTCTATATTATTTTCTTTTAAATATTCTTCGATTTCCTGTCTTCTTACCCCCAGAAGCGGCCGGATATACTTTCCGTCAACCGGACTGATCCCGCCGATCCCTTTAAGACCACATCCACGGCTTAAATTCCACAGAAGTGTCTCCGCATTGTCATTCTGATGATGCGCCAGCGCGATCCTCGTTCCGTTTTTCCTGTGACAGACTTCTTCGAATATATGTCTTCTGACATTCCTTCCTGCCTCTTCGAGCGTCAGCTTCTGTTCTTTCGCATATCTTCCGACATCTTCATGAAAAGCCAGAAGTTCAACATCCAGCTTCTCACAAAGGGCTCTGACGTAATTCTCATCTACATCCGCACTTTCTCCGCGAAGTCCGTGATGAATATGCACTACCGTCAACCCAAACCGCATTTCCTTTTGAAGTTTTACAAGCATGAAAAGAAGGCATACGGAGTCTGCACCTCCCGATACGCCTGCAATTACATGATCTTTTTCCTGCAGCATATGGTATTTTTTCACATATGCCCTCACCCGTTCATACATTCCGGTCTTCCTTTTTATCTGATTTGTTTTCATGTTTTTTCGAAATATATAACTCTTTTATTTGTTTCGATATCATGATAAATATATATAATTTCTTATAGAAAGTCAACTTATCGGAAAGTCAGCTCACGCCCCACAGGCCGATCACAAGGATCGTCATATCATCCAGTGGCATTTCTCCCGAATATTTCAACACCTCACTTAGAATGCTTCTTGCAAACTCTGTCGGATTTACAATATTCGTGTTTTGAATAATATCTATCATCTGTTCTTCCTGTTCTTTTGCCGGAAGTGCATCCAGAACTCCGTCCGTCACCATGACCACATAATCCCCGGATTCCAGATCACACACTTCCCGGTCAATCTCAATATTCTGTATAACCCCGATCGGAAGTGTTGTTGATACAATTTTTTCAACTTTATCCTTCTTTTTGATAAATGTTGCGGCCGCGCCCGCCTTTACAAATTCACAGCTTCCACGATACAGATCAAACAGACATACATCCAGTGTGCAGAATTTCACTTCTTCCCTTCCGATCACCAGCGCCGTATTCATCATCTGCACCGCCGTCTCTACCGGGAATCCTGCCTCTAACAGTTCTTCTAACATTTCTACCACCATCGTACTGTCCCGGAATGCTTCTTCTCCCGATCCCATTCCATCAGAAAGCGCGATTCCTTTGCGGCCTCCCGGCAGATCTTTCATAAGAAAAGTATCCCCAGATATCTGCTCCAGTCCTTTTCCGATCCGGGCAATCCCCTGAAGCGTCTGGAATTTCGCACCTTCCACACATGCAATGGTGCCATATTCCCCTCCTATCACAAGTCGTTCTCCCTGTCTTGGGATCATGGTTCTTCCTATACATTTTCCCACCAGAAATGCGATATCTTTTGCAAGGATTACCCGTCCCTTAACCGCTTTTACCGTCAGATGTACCTCATATTTTCCCTGCTGGGTCATATAAAATACAATCGATAACATCTTTACATTCTCTTTTTTTAAGGCTGTTTTTATACGTTTTTCCAGATATTCATCCTGAAAGATCCCCGCATCCAGTTCTCTGGTTGTATACTGTATCATCTTTGCAAAGCTTGTAAGCTGTGTGGCATATCCTTCTCTTGTCTGCAGCATCCTGTGATTCCACATCAATATCTGTTTGGCATTTTCAAACACTTCCAGACTTTCCCTTAGGAAACGCGGCGCAAGCATGCATTGCCTTTTCAGTCTTTTTTTCAATTCCATATTCAGTTCTGCACCATACTCTTCTGCTGCACACATGATTTCATACATCATCTGATATGTTTTCTCCCGCCTCTCGCCGAGACACACTTCTTTTCGCTCACAACCGGCACAGACATTCCCCGTTACTTTGTCAAACATTTCATCAATTTCTTCTTTGGACAATGTTCCTTTATAATGTTCCATATTTAAAAATGTTTTTGATAGATGCTGCAGAGACTCCGCAAATTTGTCCATCTGCACCACATATGGATTCACAAATATTTCCTGTTCTTTTATCCGTGCCACTTTATTGCTCCCCTTTCGACCTTTTCTTTTTATTTCCCCGATAAACAGAAAAAAGCTTCAGGAATCTCTTCCTGAAGCTTATCATTTGTTCCGAGTACTCTTATTTTGCTTTGAAAATTATCTCATTATTATGTACCAGACCCAGCTTTTCTTTTGCCACGTCTTCTACGTATTTGTCTGTTCCGACATATTTATCTAATTCTTTGATCTCTTTTGACCGGTCTTTTTCTGCCTGGATCTGCTCTTTCAGTTCTGTCTCCTGCGCCTGATATTCTCTGTTCTTCGCCTTTAACGTCATACTGTTCGCAGACACCATAACTGTCAGCAAAAGAACAACAGCACTAATCGCCAGCACACTTCTCTTATGATCCTGAGAACGCCTGCACTGCCGTCTTCTGCGGTTTCTCTGTTTTACATCTTTCATCTTATTTTACTCACCCTTGTTTGACATCTCTGTCATTCCACTCACCTGTTAATTGCCTTTATTCTATCTTTTTTTCCGGCCTTTTTCAAGTGTTTCATCCAAAAACCCGCTCCCCGGACATACAATTTTTCGATACCACTTCCTGACAGCCACTAGAAAAACCGACATAGCTGATGCTCCAAGCCCAATACCTAGTACAAAATACCACCTTACACTACCACTACTTGTGTAGTAAATCTGCACAAACAAAAAAATTGCGGTTCCGACCCAGTATGCCAGGTCTTCCAGCTCAATGATCCAGTGCGTATGATGTATCACATTTCGCAGACAGCTTATGCAGCGGTATACAAGACGTACAATTGCTCCGGACAATATTGCAGAAAGAAATATAAATAATTCTTTTGTTATTCCCATCTCATATTTCCATCCCGTTTCATAAATTTCACCGGATTTCTCTCCGCTTTTTCAGCGAAACAATTTTCCAAACAGACTTTCCGCCTGTTTTCCGGGAGACTGTATATCCGAATAAGAGATACTTTCAATGTTGCCGGACAGATCAATCTCTCCCTTTTCCAGATTCACCCGGTTTACATGCAGATCCGTGCCCTTTACCATGAGCATTCCCTGCTCCGTCTCCAACAATATCTCATTCAGATTAAAAGACAGGACATCCAACACTCCGGTCACCAGTCCGGTTTTCCGGTTATTTAATACCAGTTTATGGCTTTTTTGTACTGCTGTGGTCTCCAAACCTATCACAACCTTTCTTACTAATCATATGAACGGAAATCACAAATTATGACTTTTCATATGATCACTTAAGAAAGGTTGTGCTGATCTGCTGATTTTTCGCAGGCTCTTTATTTATTTTATAAATATTTGAACAGGTCTCCTGCCTCTTCTTTTTTTGTCGTATCCTTGATATCAAGTACTTCTACTTTTACGGTTCTTGTTCCAAACTGGATTTCTATGATATCTCCCGGTTTTACCTTTACCGATGCCTTGGCCGGCTTGTCATTCACCAGTACACGACCGGCATCGCAGGCTTCGTTAGCTACGGTCCGGCGTTTGATCAGTCTGGAAACTTTTAAAAATTTATCTAATCTCATATCTTTATTCTCCTGCATACTTTGGTATCTACAGTGCCTGTAGGTTGCAGCTTCTTTCGAACGCATAACGATTGAAAAAACCGGAGGGCATCAAGATACTCTCCGGCATAAAATACATTTATAAATATTACAATTCAGACTACTCGTTGATAGCATCCTTTAATGCTTTACCAGCTTTGAATTTTGGTGCTTTACATGCAGCAATCTTCATAGTCTCGCCTGTCTGAGGATTTCTTCCTTCTCTTTCAGCTCTCATGCTTACTTCGAAAGTACCAAATCCAACAACCTGTACTTTATGTTCTTTCTTTAATTCTTCTGTAACAACATCGATAAAAGCTTTTAAAGCTTTTTCAGAGTCTTTCTTTGATAATTCTGCCTGGTCAGCAATTGCTGCGATCAGTTCTGTCTTATTCATGGATTGTTCCTCCTCTTATTTACATTTAGAATTCACGATTTCAATTCTTTTTATACAAAGTCAACGTCCATACCCGTCATATGGCATGCCTTTATGTACTGTTATACCTGTTTTCACTGTGAATGTCAAGGTAAATCCCCCGTTTCCCCTGTATTTTCAAGCTTTTTCGCTATTTTACCATACCTTTAAAGTTCAAATCCAAATACTTCTTTTAAAAACATTTTTTTCTCTTCTGTCTGCCTTATCGCAGTCTGAAGCTTTTCTATGTTTTTTACCGATATCCATGCTTTATTTGTACAATAATACGAATTGGCCGTTTTCCAGAATTTTTCCGGATAGATCAGACGGATCTTCAGATATTCCATTTCGCCCTCCGTAAGCGGATGTATTGCCGAATAGGCATTCAGCATGCCATCACCCAGGCGGATCTTCCATCCACTTTTTTCCAGAACCTTCCTGAGGAAATAATACAGATCTTCCACCTGAATGTCCCTGCGGAATTTTTCAAAATTGGTTGTGGCGATTCCTTCTTTTGTCATAATGATATTATGATAATTATACTCTCCATGTATCATACCGGACTTCTTCATCTCTTCGGCATACAGTTTCTCATAATCCGACCGCTCCAGTTCTTCCACTGCTGCCTCTGCCCATTGATACATCTGATCAAACTGCTTCAAAAAGGCAAATTCAAACTCACCCTTGGGAACAACTTTTCTTGTAAACTGCCGGACCTTTTTCAATTCACGATTATGCCGTCTGTATTTTTCATCTGTTTTGGTTCCTTCCGGTATCCCATGTTCCAGTTCATAACGCATAATGATATGTAGTTTTGCCAGATTTCCCGCCGCTTCAAATATTTCCCTTGTCTTCTTAATGTCGCATTCACGTCCGGCAAAACATTTCTTTAATATGTACCGGTCTCCGTTATCCAATGCAGATATATATTCGCCGTTACGGTTCGTGACCACATAATCGATCCTATGATACCCCTGCTCATAAAGCCGTGTATAAAGTTCACATAACGCAGGGATTCTCTTCTCAGATGTTGTAATCTCCTTTAAAAGGAATAATCCCTTATTTGTTTCGCATAAAACAGCACCCCTGACTTTGCGGGTGCTGCTTACTTCTATATCATATTGTTCCAGTATTTTTTGTTCAAATTCCTGCATTTATATTCCCCGCGCTTTACACTTGATATTCTTTTTAAATGTATGTGGGAAATATAAAAAATATTCACTGCTGTTATACTTCTTTATCCGGGAAACTATATTTCAGCAGGATCTCTTTGGTGTTCATTTCCGGATTCTCGATCACAAGGTTCAATAATTCGTTTAACTTTTCCCCTATCTCTTTTCCCGGCTTCATTCCCGCCCGGATCAGATCTCTACCTGTCACAGCTAATTCTTTTAATGAAACACACTGGCCTTTTTCTATAATCTCTGCATATGTCTGTTCTACTTCATCGAGGTTTTTTAATTTTTCTGCTCTCTGGTACTCACTTTGTGCCAGAACATCTGCTCTCCTTACTTCCATATAGTATGGGAAAATGTCTTCGCCGATCTTATTCATTGCCCTTCTGACATTTTTCGGCACGGCCGGCATGCGGTAATCATGATTCAGCACAAGTCTTGTAACCTTATGCAGCGTATCATTATCGAACTTTAATCTCCGAAGCACTTCTTTGGCAATCCGCTCGCTTCCTAATGCATGCATTTTAAAATGCGCCACACCGTCTTCATCCATCGTCTTGTATTCCGGTTTACCTGTATCATGCAGTAACATTGTTAATCTTAAGATCTTATCATTGCGGACATTCATCATCGCATGAATGGTATGTTCCCCGACTGTGTACATATGATGCAGTGTTTCCTGCTTTGTCTCCATCATACGGTCAAATTCCGGCAAAAATACCTTCGTAATCCCAAGTTCATAAGCAGTTCTTATAAGCTCCGGCCGGTCAGATGTCAGCATCTTCACCAGTTCTACCTGTATCCTCTCCGCACTGATATTTTCCAGTGTCGGCGCAAGAAGCTTCATTCCTTCTTTCGTCTCCTCATCAATCTCAAATCCAAGCTGTGCCGCAAATCTGACGCCTCTTAAAATCCGGAGCGCATCTTCCGAGAAACGTTCCCTGGCATTTCCCACACAGCGGATCATATGCTTTTCCAGATCCTGCATTCCTCCAAAGATATCTACGATCCCATCCTTGTCATTGTATGCCATAGCATTGATCGTAAAGTCTCGTCTGAGCAGGTCTTCTTTCAGATTTCTTGTAAATGTGACTTCTTTCGGATGTCTGCTGTCTTCGTATTTTCCATCGATTCTGTACGTCGTAACTTCGTATCCCTCATGATTCAAAAGTACGGTTATCGTTCCATGCTCAATTCCCGTATCAAATGTTTTGTCAAATAATGCCTTTGTCTCTTCCGGCATTGCTGATGTTGTAATATCCCAGTCGCCCGGTTCTCTGCCAAGGATGGAATCTCTGACACATCCCCCGACTGCGTATGCTTCAAATCCATGCAACTGTAAGGTATGAATGATAAACTGTACATCATCCGGTAATTTTATATTATAGTTATTCACAAATATTTCCTCCGTTTATCCACGTTATCAACATTCTATATCATACCATATTTTTGCCGGTGGCTGTTGATAAAAAATGGACGGTAGATTCCTAAAATCCACCGTCCAGTACTTATAATCTCTTTATTCTTAGTATGATTTTCCCCAGTAAGCCATGTGTTTCGCAGGTTTTCCGCAATAGATACATTTATCGGAAATAAACTCTTCATCTTCGATCAGACATCTTGTTGCAGCTCCGCCTGTCTGATATTTTACTTCGCCCTCACATTCCGGATCTCCACACCAGCATGCTTTTACAAATCCACGGTTGGCTTTGAACTTCTCAACCATTTCATCCATTGTAGTAGCTGTATCAATGTGGCTGTTCAGGAATTCTTCTGCTCTGTTGTACATATCCTGCTGCTCCTGCTCTAAGATCTCGCGCAGTTTTACTGCGATCTCATCGAGAGATACAACGATCTTTTCACGGTTATCACGACGTACAACAACAACCTGGTTCTTCTCGATATCCTTTGGTCCGATCTCGATACGTGTTGGAATACCAAGGATCTCCTGCTCAGAGAATTTCCATCCTGTACTCTTATCAGAGTCATCGATCTTCACTCTGTATCCTGCTTTTTTCAGTTCGTCAAGCAGTGCATAAGATCTGTCAAGTACACCTTCTTTGTGCTGAGCGATTGGGATGATTCTACATTCAACCGGTGCTACGTGTGGTGGCAGTACCAGTCCGTCATCGTCACCGTGAACCATGATCAGGGCTCCGATACTTCTTGTTGACCATCCCCATGATGTCTCATACGCACTGTGCAGTTCGTTGTTCTTATCTACATATTTGATTCCGAATGCATCCGGGAATCCGTTTCCGAAGAAATGGCTTGTCGCAGACTGAAGTGCTTTTCCGTCATGCATCAGTGCTTCGATCGTGTATGTGTCTTCTGCTCCGGCGAATTTCTCGTGTTCTGCCTTTCTTCCTGCTACGAATGGGATAGCCATTGTCTCTTTATAGCAATCCTTATAAACTTCCCACATCTGGATTGTTCTTTCTTCTGCTTCTTCATATGTTGCATGAAGTGTGTGACCTTCCTGCCATAAGAATTCTCTTGAACGAAGGAATGGTCTTGTTGTCTTCTCCCAACGGAGAACGGAGTTCCACTGGTTCCATACCTTTGGAAGATCTCTGTATGATTTTACTGTTTTAGCCCAGAGGTCACAGAACAGTGTCTCTGATGTAGGGCGTACACATAATCTTTCCTGCAGTCTTTCCATTCCACCGTGTGTTACCCATGCAACTTCCGGTGCGAATCCTTCTACGTGATCAGCTTCTTTTTCCAGAAGTGACTCCGGAATCAGTACTGGCAGGTATACATTCTCAACTCCTGTTTCTTTGAAACGTCTGTCCAGATCTGCCTGGATCAGTTCCCAGATCGCATAACCGTTCGGTAAGTAGTTCATGCATCCTTTTACGCTTGAATAATCACAAAGATTTGCTTCACGTACAACGTCTGTGTACCACTGTGCGAAATCTTCGTCACGGGATGTAATGTTTTTGACTAATTTTTCCTTTGCCATGTTTCTCTTCTCCTTTTCAATTTTGGTGAAATCCTTATTCCACGTTATTTTTTTGCCGGGAGTTCCACAACCTGACACAAAAAACGCCGGGCCTTTCGACTCCCCGAAAAAGGGACCGAAAAGCTCGGCGGTACCACCCTAGTTAACTGCGACCCTTTCGCAGCTCTCTTCATTGGCCGTTAACGCCGGCTGACACGCTGCACTTTCATGCAGTGGCTCCAGGACCGGTTCCATGTGATGAACAGCAGATATCTCACACCATATGATATCCTCTCTGCGGCTGGATTCTCATGTACTAATTCCCTTCATCGCCATAAAATTTTTTTTGAATTGTCAATTATTTTAATCCATGAAATATGTTTTGTCAAGATATTATCTCTATCTCTGCTTCCGCCAATGTCTGCTTGCAGTTTTTTCCCCTCCATGATTTAATAAGTATATCATTTGTCTTAACAAAGGAGAAGTATATGGCTACTTTAAATATATTATATGAAGACCCACACATCCTCGTCTGTGTCAAACCACATGGCATAGCAACCCAGAGCAAAAGCATCCGTTACCCGGACATGGTCAGCCTGATCAAGAATCATCTGGCGAAAGCTTCCGGCACTTCCGGAAAATCCGGTGCACCAAAATCCATTGGTTCCAGAACCCCTGGCTCTGCTGAGCCTTACCTTGCCGTCATCCACAGACTCGACCAGCCCGTTGCCGGAATCCTTGTCTTTGCCAAGACTCCGGCTGCTGCAAAAGATCTGAATAAGCAGTTACAGAATCAGGGATTCGGGAAATATTACCGCGCGCTTGTCACCAATGCGCCTTCCGAGGAAGAAGGAACACTCGAGGATTATATGGTCAAAGATGCCCGGACGAACACTTCCCGAATCTGTTCTGCAAAGGAAAACGGAGCGAAGATTGCACGGCTGCATTATGATACGGTTCCTGACCATGGCCGGTTGTTTTCAACTGTTTCCGGCAGCTCTTCCTCTGTTGATGTCTCTCTGTCTTCGCAAAGTCAGGAATGTCACGAGACCGAACTTGAGATTCATCTGGACACCGGACGTCATCACCAGATCCGTGTGCAGCTTGCCTCCATTGGATGCCCGATCGTCGGAGATACAAAATATAACCCGGAGCTTACCGGCAATAAAGGATGGCAGACAATCCGATTGTGTGCTTATAAGCTCGATTTCAAACATCCGGTCACACACAAGGCGATGCATTTTCAATTAGAGGCCGATCCGGCATAATTCAGTTATCCTAAAAAGAGGAGCGGGAAATTCCCACTCCTCTTTTTCGCCGATACATATGCCCTCTATGCTTCTGCTACATCCTCAGTCAGAGCTTCTTCATATTTCTCAAGGATAATATTCTGAATGCGCTCTCTTGTTCCTGAGTTGATTGGATGCGCAATATCTCTATACTCTCCATCCAATGCTTTCTTGCTTGGCATTGCGATAAAGAGTCCTTTTTCTCCTTCAATCACCTTAATATCGTGTACCACAAATTCCTCATCCATGGTAATGGAAACGACAGCTTTCAGCTTGCCCTCCTTTGCTACTTTACGTACTCGTACATCTGTAATCTGCATGTTGTTCTAGCCCCTTTCTTCTAGCCTTTGCACTGCTTTTTCTTAAAGTGCATACCTCTCATTTTTTTCTACGACTACCTTCACACCATTTTCACCAACATAGCGTGTGTTTGCCCGGATCGTATCCCTGCTTTCTACAATACAGTTCTCAATATATGCATTGTCTCCGAGATAGACATCATTAAGAATAATGGAATTCTTAATGACACAGTTGTTCCCCACGAATGTCTTCTTGAAAAGAATCGAATTCTCGACTGTACCATTAATGATACTTCCACTCGCCACAAGGCTGTTCTTAACCATAGATCCCGGGTTGTATTTTGCCGGCGGCAAGTCGCTGACCTTGGAATAAATACCCGGCTGTGTCCGGAAGAAATACTCACGTACTTCCGGTTTCAGGAAATCCATATTCGTCTGATAATATGCATCCACTGTTGAAATGTTGCTCCAGTAATCTTTTATTTTATAACCGTAGATTTTCTTCAGATTCTTATATCTGATAAGAATATCGGTCACAAAATCATGTCTGTCATCTTCTGCGCAATGTTCGATCAGATCGATCAGCTGGCGTCTTCTGATTACATAGATACCTGTTGATACAATCTGCGACTGTGCCACCATCGGCTTTTCCTCGAACTCTTCAATACGCATCGAATCATTCATCTTGATCGTTCCGAAACGGCTTGCATCTTCGTTCGGACCAAGTTCTTTGCATACCACTGTAATATCCGCTTTCTTTGCAATGTGATATTCCAGTACTTTGTTATAATCCATCTTATATACAGCATCACCGGATGTAATGATTACATAAGGTTCGTGACATCTCTTTAAGAAATCCAGATTCTGATAAATTGCGTCTGCTGTTCCGCGGTACCAGTATCCGTTCTCCGCGGTGATCGTCGGGGTAAATACATATAATCCCCCCTGCTTTCTTCCGAAATCCCACCATTTTGAAGAATTCAGATGTTCATTCAACGAACGGGCATTGTACTGTGTCAGAACTGCCACCTTCTGAATATGAGAGTTTGACATATTACTGAGTGCAAAGTCAATCGCTCTGTAACTTCCGGCGATCGGCATTGCTGCCACTGCTCTTTTATGTGTCAGTTCACGCATCTTATTGCTGTTACCACCTGCTAAAATAATTCCTACTGCTCTCATGCTCGTTCACCTGCCTTTATCAATGTTTCTCCACTTTCCAGTACTCCATTCGGGTAATCTTCTTTGGATGTTACTCCACTGATAGCAGTGTTCTTTCCAATCTGCACCCCATCCGGTATTACAGATTTTTCACCCACGGCAACCAGGCCAAATGAATAAATTGCCGGTTTTAATTTGTTCGGTATATCACTTCCGATGCCAAATGTAGTATTATCCCCAACCAGGCAATTTTCTGCAATGATTGCCTTGTCCATGACACAATTCTTACCAACCCTGGTATCTTTCATGATAATAGAATCCCTGATCACGGATCCTTCTCCTATAACAACTCCGGATCCGATAATACTGTTATGTACTTCACCATATACTTCCGCACCGTTACAGATAATACTTCTCTCAATCACTGACTGTGCCGAAATATACTGTGGCGGCAGAATCTCACTGTTGGTATATATCTTCCAGAATTCTTCATATAAATTGAACTCCGGTATGATATCGATCAGTTCCATATTGGCTTCCCAGTAAGATCCCAGTGTTCCGACATCTTTCCAGTAACCGTTATATTCATATGCGAACAATCTCTCGCCTTTATTGTGACAATATGGAATGATATGCTTTCCGAAGTCACAACCAGGCTCGTCCTTCAATGTCTCCAACGCTTCCTTCAGGACTTTCCATGAGAATATATAAATTCCCATAGATGCCAGATTACTCTTTGGTTCCGCAGGTTTTTCCTGGAATTCCTGAATCCTTCCATCTTCATCTGCGATAACAATACCGAAACGGCTTGCCTCTTCCATCGGCACCGGCATTGCCGCAATCGTCACGTCTGCGTTATTCGCCTTATGATAATCCAGCATTACTTCATAGTCCATTTTATAAATGTGATCCCCTGATAAGATCAGTACATAATCCGGATCAAACTGCTCCATATAATCCAGATTCTGATAAATTGCGTTCGCAGTTCCGGAATACCATTCACTGCTTCCGCTTCTCTCATATGGTGGAAGAACCGTTACTCCTCCGTAATTCCTGTCAAGATCCCAAGGAATACCGATTCCTATATGCGCATTCAATCTCAATGGCTGATACTGGGTCAATACACCCACCGTATCAATTCCTGAATTAATGCAGTTGCTGAGTGGAAAGTCAATAATGCGATATTTACCTCCAAATGCAACGGCAGGTTTTGCAACTTTTGCTGTGAGGACTCCAAGTCTGCTGCCCTGTCCTCCTGCCAGCAGCATTGCTATCATTTCCTTCTTTCTCATGTCATCACCCCTTCTCAGTAGTCTTGCTTTTTCTATTATACCATACTTCTTCTTACGTAGCTAACAATTTTTACAGTTTTTTTTCGATTTTCGCAAACTTTTTGTTAAATTATTACAAAAACTTACGACTTGGATTTTTTTTAATATATGTTTATAATAATATGAAGAACATGTAGTTTTTATGATGATCTTTTTACCTATATTATTAAAAAGGATGGTATATTATGTATAAAATTAATTTTGAAAAACCTGTACACGTACACTTTATCGGAATCGGCGGTATCAGCATGAGTGGTCTTGCCGAGATACTTTTAAAAGAAGGTTTCACTATTTCCGGATCTGATAATAAAGAATCCGCCCTCACAGATCATCTGGAAAAGCTGGGGGCCAAAGTATTCTACGGACAGAAAGCTTCTAATATTATTTCCGGCATCGATGTTGTTGTATATACTGCCGCAATTCATCCTGATAACGAAGAATTCGCAGAAGCTGTAAAACAGAATCTTCCTATGCTGACCCGTGCAGAACTGCTCGGACAGTTAATGACCAACTATGATGTACCGATCGCAATTTCCGGTACCCACGGCAAGACAACGACAACTTCTATGCTGTCACACATTTTACTTGCCGGAGAAATGGATCCTACCATCTCTGTCGGCGGCATCTTAAAGGCTATCGGCGGTAACATCCGTGTAGGTAATTCTGAATATTTTGTCACAGAAGCCTGTGAATATACGAACAGTTTCCTGCATTTCTTCCCGAAGATCGGCGTAATCCTGAATATTGACGAAGATCATCTGGATTTCTTCAAAGACCTGGCTGATATCCGTAATTCTTTCCACCGCTTTGCGAAATTACTTCCAAAGGATGGAACACTTGTTATCAACGACAACATTCCTAATCTTGAAGAGATCACTGCTGACCTTGACTGCCGCGTGATCCGTTACGGTAATGACAGCTCTCTTGACTACAGTGCAACCAATGTCCTTCATGATAAGAAGGGAGAGGCCTCTTTCGATCTGGTAAAATCCGGTGAATTTATCGACCGTATCTCATTATCGGTGAATGGAGATCATAATGTATCCAATGCATTATCAGCCATTGCCGTTGCAGACCTTCTCGGAGTTCCATTTACCAAGATCAAAGAAGGACTGAAATCGTTCCACGGCACAGACCGTCGTTTCGAATATAAAGGTGAAGTTAATGGAGTTACTGTCATTGATGATTATGCTCATCACCCAACAGAGATCAATGCAACTTTAACAGCGGCCAAGGAATACCCGCACAAAGAAATATGGTGCATCTTCCAGCCACATACTTATACACGTACCAAAGCATTATTCCCTGAATTTGTAGATGCCCTGACACATGCCGATCATGTGATCCTCGCAGACATCTACGCTGCCCGTGAGACAGATACTCTGGGCATGTCTTCTGAGATGATTGCAGAAGAATTAAAGAAAAAAGGATGCGATGCTTACTATTTCCCAAGCTTTGAAGAGATTGAAAACTTCTGTCTGGACAAGTGCCAGAAGGGAGATGTGTTGATAACTATGGGAGCCGGAAACGTTGTAAACATTGGGGAAAACCTGCTTAAACGCTAGTTATCCACATTATCCACACAATTTTATCCACAAAAAAGTCGGATTTTGACTCAAAAATTTCTTTTTTCCCCGTCTTCCCGGTGCTATAATGTGTCTACGATGAAACGAAAGATACAAAAAGTTCTGGGGAGGACGGGGAATTATTATGAAGGAATTAAAACTTACGAAGTATGTACAGACGAACGCGACTGTACTGGACAATGAATTTATCGACCAGTATATGGTCAGAGCCAATGGAGAATATGTCAAAGTATATCTCCTGCTTCTCCGTCATATGAATCAGTCCTCCGGATGTCTTTCTGTTTCCGAGCTGGCTGATCTGCTCGAGTGCACAGAGAAGGATGTACTCCGCGCATTAAGATACTGGAAGAGTGAAGGACTCCTTGATTATCTGGATGACACTCCGGATGATCCGACTCCGCAAAGTACGGTCCGTTCATCCGTACCAACTTCCGAATTACACGATGTACAGTCCGGCTATATGACTGCGTCCGTTCCATCTATGACAAATCAGATGGATTACCCTGTTGATTCTGTCGAAGCCCCTGTTTCTGCGGTTCCGGCATCTACAACAAATATACAGCAGTACCGTAGCCGTAAGGAACGTGCAGAATTCAAAGAATTACTCTTTGTTGCCGAACAGTATCTCGGCAAGACACTTTCCGCTACTGATATTGACCAGATTACTTATTTTTATGACACACTGAATATGTCAGCTGAACTTATTGAGTATCTGATCGAATATTGTGTCGAAAATGGTCACAAGAGTATGCATTATATTAATAAGGTGGCCTTATCATGGCATGAAGAAAACATAACAACTGTGAATCTTGCCAAGACAAGTTCATTTCTTTATAATAAGAACTGTTATTGCGTCCTGAATGCATATGGGATTAAGGGCCGCGGTCCTGCCGCTTCTGAGATTGCCTATATCCGCAAATGGTCAGAAGAATATGGTTTTGCTCTGGAAGTAATCCTTGAAGCATGTGACCGTACGATGAATGCCATTCATCAGCCAAGCTTTGACTATACCGATTCCATTCTGAAGCGCTGGAAGGACAAGAATGTCCGTCAGTTAAAAGATATCGATGCGGTAGATGCTGATTATCGCAAAGAGAAGGAACGTGCGAAAGAGCTCGCAAAGGAACGCAAAAGACAGCAACAGGCACAGAAGCCTGCAATTAACCAGAACAATAAGTTCAACAATTTCGACGGACGTTCTTATGACATGAATGATCTGGAACGTCGTCTGGTTCAGCAATAAAGTATACATATTAGATTCTATTATGCGAATGCAGAGGAGTTTTCCATAACATGGCACTTTCCAATTCTCAGTACGATCATTTAATGCGTACTTATGAACAAAAACAACTGGATAATGAGTTTCAACTCAGAAAACGCTATGAGAAGGCATACGCCCTCATTCCCGAATTAGAGGAAGTGGATCATTCCATCTCCTCTTTAAGTGTTAAAAAGGCAAGACTGCTTCTGGACGGAGATCAGACTGCTCTTTCTTCTTTAAAATCAGAGCTCAAAGAACTCTCCGCCAGAAAGCCGGCTTTACTAAAAGCACATGGTCTTCCTGCCAATTACCTTGAATTACACTATCAGTGTCCGGATTGTAAAGATACCGGTTATATTGGCACACATAAATGTCACTGTTTCAAAAAAGCGATTGTGGATTATTTATATACGCAATCTAATCTCAAAGATATCCTTGACAAAGAGAACTTTTCAACCTGTTCTCTGTCCTATTATTCCAGGAATCATATCGATCCGCTTACCGGACGTTCTTCTCTGGAATCAATGGAAACTGCATTAAATGTCTGTCACAACTTCGTAGATACATTTTCTAAAGAATTTCATAACATACTACTGTATGGAGATACCGGTGTCGGAAAGACTTTTCTTTCTCACTGCATCGCAAAAGAATTAATGGATTCCGCTTATTCCGTTATTTACTTTACAGCAGCCGGACTTTTTGATATCCTTGCAGAGAATACATTTGGTAAAAGACAGGACAAGGATTCTGATGTATTTGAACACATCTATGACTGTGACTTGCTGATCATTGATGATCTGGGTACAGAACTGCCGAATTCATTTACTGTATCCCAGTTGTTCATTTGTCTGAATGAACGCATATTAAGGCAGAAATCAACCATAATATCTACCAACCTTGCATTGGAGGATATAAAATCAATCTACTCGGAACGGACATTCTCACGAATCAGCAGTAATTATACAATTCTGCGTATTACCGGTGACGATATCCGTATCCAAAAAAAATTATTAAACCTGGGAGGTACTAATGATGTTACGCCGTAACGATCGTAATCTTGAGAATATACCGGTAGGAGCACTTGGACTGATCGCTCTTGACGGTTGTACAGAGATGGGAGCAAAAGTAAATGATTATCTCGTAAAATGGAGAAAGGAAGATGGACATATTCATAAGAACGATGTCGCTTTCATAGGCTATGAGAAAGACACTTACTTAATCGATGCAAAAGTTCCACGTTTTGGTTCAGGTGAAGCAAAAGGTATTATTAATGAATCCGTTCGTGGTAAAGATCTTTATCTTATGGTCGATGTATGTAACTACAACCTGACATATTCCCTGACAGGAAATATTAACCATATGTCCCCTGACGATCATTATCAGAACTTGAAACGTATTATTGCAGCAGTAGGTGGAAAAGGACGTCGTATTAACGTCATTATGCCATTCTTATATGAAAGCCGTCAGCACAAGAGAAGCAGTCGTGAATCTCTGGACTGCGCACTCGCTCTTCAGGAGCTTGTCCGTATGGGTGTTGACAATATCATCACATTTGATGCTCACGATCCTCGTGTACAGAATGCGATTCCATTAAACGGATTCGAAACAATCCGTCCGACATACCAGTTCGTCAAAGGTCTTCTCCGTACCTTCAAAGACCTTCAGATCGACAGTGATCACATGATGGCAATCAGCCCGGATGAAGGTGCTACAGGACGTGCAATTTATCTTGCCAACGTACTGAACCTTGATATGGGTATGTTCTACAAACGCCGTGACTTCTCACGTGTGGTAGACGGCCGTAACCCGATCGTTGCTCATGAGTTCCTTGGATCTTCCGTAGAAGGAAAAGATGTGATCATCCTTGATGACATGATTTCTTCCGGTGACAGTATGTTAGACGTTGCCCGCCAGTTAAAACAGCGCAAAGCAAAACGTATCTTCTGCGCTGCTACATTCGGTCTGTTCACAAACGGTCTGGAGAAATTCGACCAGGCATATGAAGAAGGTATCTTAGACGCTGTTCTGACTACCAACCTGATCTACCAGACACCTGAACTTCTGGAACGTCCATATTATATTAACTGTGATATGAGCAAATATATTGCCCTCGTGATCGACACTCTTAACCACGATGGTTCTATCAGCAGTATCCTGAATCCTATCGAAAGAATTCAGAATGTTGTCAATAAGTATAAAAATGGTGAAGAGATTTAATAGTATCTACAGGACCTGCCACGGGCAGCTCCTTACGAATGCACGTGATTAAAAAATGCTGCCGGGAATTTCCCGACAGCATTTTTTTAAAGTTCTATCTTGTGATAAACAAGTCCGGCTTCTTTCATCACCTGTTCTTCTCTCGTCTGACAGGTAAATATGATCACTTGTTTCTTATGTTCTTTCAACCATCTGAGTGTCTGAAGCATTCTCTCCTCATCATAATATGCAAATGCATCATCCAGTATCACCGGCATCTCTTCCTCACATAAAAGCTCTCCCACTGCCATACGGAGTGCCAGATAGACCTGTTCTACCGTTCCACGACTTACCTGTTCAATCTCTACTCTCTTTTCATCTGTCATAAGCGATACATGAAGTTTTTCATCTGTCACAAGCTTTTTATATTTTCCACCTGTGATCTCACAGATGAATGATGACGCTTTCTCATTCAGATCTCTTTTTAGATATCCCCGCATCTCCTCTGACAACTGTTCCAGATGATCTGCCGCCATCTGGACCGCCTGGCGTTTCATCTCATATTCCCTGGAACGCTCATTAACTTCATCCAGTTCCGCGAGCTGTTCTCCCAGGTTGTCATACTGAATTCTCTTCTCTTTTAATTCCGCTGTAATATGCGATTTCTCCCAGCGTAACTTCTCTATCGGAACTTTCTCCTCTTCCTGCGTGATCTCTTCAAGGATAATCTCTGGCTCTGTTTTTACCTGTTTTTTTCCAACTTTCATCCGGTTCCATATATATAAGCCGAACGCAAGGAATAACACAATAGCGATCAGATAATTCCACGGTTTCGAGAACAAGATGACTGCAATCACAATAACCAGTGCAAACACCAGAAGCTCCATTGGATGGATTCTCCATTTTTCCGGACGAATCTCATCCATGACACCTTTTCCATGTTCTTCTTCCCTCTGGCGCTCTTTTTTCTTTTCTTCTTCCTTTTCCAGCCGATACGTAAGTTCTTCTTCTACACGTTCCAGTTCTTCTTCCAGATGATGTACATCACGCCAGACAAAAGATACTTCCTGCTCAAGTTTTTCACGTTTCTGCTGCTTTTGAGCCATTTCCATACGGATCTCATTTTCCAGGATCTTCTTCCTGCCCCTTAACTGTTCCAATGCACCGGCCAGGTCGATTTCTCCGTTTCCCGAGGTGTAATAGTTTGTCGCATAATTTTTCAGCTCTGCCACAATACTTTCCCCCATCTGTGCATTCCTCTGGCTCATGGAAACGGTATTATCGTAACGTTCTGCGTCCATCTCCCCAAGCAGCATCTGAAGATCTCCGTCTTCTACAGACAGTACTTCACCGTCCTCTTCACAGATCAGTTCCGCTTTTTTAGAATATTTATCAAAATTTCTTTCGATACGGAAATGTTTCTCTCCACTTTTGAACTTCAATATACCAGAATAGTAATTAGGATTTTCCCACGGTTCGTATATACTGAAAGTATCATTTTGCGCGGCCCGTCCTCTCCCTCTTTCTATTCCGAAAAGCATTCCCCTGATGAATGTATGGATTGTAGACTTTCCTGATTCGTTTTCCCCGTGAATCAGGTTGATCCCCTCATCCAGATCTATCTGCCGGTCATGGAATTTTCCAAAGTTTTTTAACAATAATTCATTAATCTGCATCTTTCGGTTCTATCCTCTTCTCGTCTCCATCAAAGCCTGCACTCCTTCACAGAGTGCCTGGTACTCCAGACTGTCGGCCGGATAGCCACTCAGGCTTTCAATATATTGTCCGAGAATGTTTCCTTTATTTTCATTTTTTAATTTTTCAAAGTCATATGCAGGCTTTGTGTGATCTGTAATCTCCACCACATTACCGTATGGATCCATATGATCCAGCTCATACCAGATATCTGGATCTCGATAACCAGTCAGTGTAATCTTATACATGTGCTGCTTTCCCTGCTCTTCGATCATATCTGCAATCTTTTGCCTCAGTACATGGCCGGTCACAGATTTATCCACCTGTACCTCGCAGTGTCTGTATTCACGCAGTGCATGTGGCACAAAACGGATCTGACAACCATTTCCGGTGATCTTTCCTTCGATATAACCATGAGCTCCTGTATCACCTACATCCGTCGGCTCCAGCGATCCGGCATATGCCATCCGGTTCTCCACCAGCATCTGCGGCTTGTGGATATGTCCAAATGCAGCATAATCATACCCAAGCGTCATGATCTGATTACTCTTGATCGGAATATGTTTCTCATCCCCACCGTGTGCAAGCAAAATCTCATACTTCTGCCGTCCTTCCGGAACTGCATGATCATATAACGGCTCCAGAATTTCTCTGGAATGATAACTGCATCCATAGACAGCCGTCTGGATCCGGTCAAGTTCCACACAGCTCATTTCCTGCGAGCAGATCATGTGCACATGCGGTGCCCAGGTAAATGTTCGGTAATAAGAGTTTTTCCTGATATGATCATGATTACCGGCGATCATAACAACTTCTGTCTGCTCCAGCATCTCCAGTATGGAATTCATTTCTTTTAATTCTCTTAAAAGTGGCTGCCTGTGGAACAGGTCCCCCGCGATCAGCAACAAATCTGTCTTTTTCTGATTGCAGATTGTTATAATATCACGAAAGCTGTCCCAGAGCTCCTGTTCTCTATTTTGACTGTACGCGTTTCCCGCGTCCGGCTTTGCCCCTAAATGCAAGTCTGCGATGTGTATGAACTTCATCCTCGCTTCCCTCTTTCTGTTCTGTCTTCTCTTTCGATGGCAGTGTTACGACAAACTGTGTCCGGTTGTCATCACTTTTTGCCAGGATTCTTCCTCCGTGCAGCTCCACGATCTGTTTGGCGATTGCAAGTCCCAGACCTGCGCCGCCGGTTCCTGTCGATCTGGAACCATCCACGCGATAGAATTTCTCGAATATCGTCTGAAGCATATCGCCCGGAATCTTATCACCTGCATTGGTAAATGTGATCTCGATGTCACCATCCTTCATTTTCGCTTCAATCCGGATCTCCGTATCTGCATAGCAGTAAGCAATTGCATTTCTTAAGATATTATCGAATACTCTTGCAAGCTTATCCGGATCTCCATAGATCATCAGATCTTCTTCTACATCCACTTCACAGGTCAGCTTCTTTTCCTGGAGGACTCCGTACAGCTCATCTGCAAGCTGTTCAAGCATCATCGTAAGATCAATCTCTACCGGTTCCAGTTCGATATTCTGAAGATTATATCTTGTAATATCAAAAAATTCATTGATCAGCTCTCCTAATCGGATGGATTTTTCCAATGCGATGTGAGTATATGCTTTTCGTTCTTCTTCCGGCATGTCGGGATGATCTTCGAGCATCGTAAGATACGCCACGATCGAAGTCAGCGGCGTCTTCAGATCATGCGCCAGAAAAAGCACCAGGTCGTTTTTCTTCTTTTCGCCTTCCGATGCCTCCAGCTCCTGCCGTTTTAATGTTGCTTTAATCTCATTCAAACGGATCTCTATTGGTTTTAATTCTGTGATCAGATGAATGGGATCTGTAGATTCCGATATAATATTTTCAATTCCATGATCGATCTGATCCAGATATTTTGTCATTTGAGAAAGCGCAACATAAAAAAACAGCGCAAAAAGAATCAGATAACCAACAATCATGAAAAATGTCTTGTTATCTCCGATCAGCTGCCAGTAAAGATGGACCGCCGTCTTTTCATTTATATTCAGAAATACCAGAACATCTACAAAAGTTCTGGCAAAACTGTCATTATAAATTCCATCGATCACAAATTTAAGCAGTACCCCCCCTACCAGAACGGTAAGCGCTGTGACCAGCACCGTCTGCAAGAGGATACTGAATTTTAATTTCCGATAATTATTCTTCAACCTTATAGCCCACTCCCCACACAGTCTTGATAAAATCAGACTTGCCTGTCGGTGCACTCATCTTCTCGCGGAGATGACGGATATGCACCATCACCGTGTTGTTACTGTTCTTATAATATTTCTCATGCCATACTTTCTCGAACAATTCTTCTGAGCTTATGACCTTTCCCCGGTTCTCACACAGAAGCCAGAGGATGTCGAATTCGATCGGTGTCAGTGTCAGCGGCACTTCATTGTATACACACTCATGAGAAGTCCGGTTCAGAAGCAGCCCTCCAAAATCCAGGACATCTCCTTCTTCTTTGGTCCCTTCATTATACTGTGTACACCGGCGAAGCTGTGCTTTCACTCTCGCCACCAGCTCCAGTGGGTTGAACGGTTTCGGAATATAATCATCCGCTCCCAGCGTAAGCCCGGTGATCTTATCCATGTATTCCGTCTTCGCCGTCAGCATGATCACCGGAAATGTATATTTCTGCCGAATCTGCTTGAGGATCTGGAATCCGTCAATATCCGGAAGCATAATATCCAGGATCGCAAGATCGATCTTCGTACTGTTAATACAGTCCAGTGCATCCTGGCCGTTGTAAAATTTGAATACTTTGTATTGGTCATTCTGGAGATAAAGCTCTACTACATCAGCGATTTCCTTCTCGTCATCTACTACTAATATATTCATACTGCCCTCCATTCTATATGGGGACGGCGGATTTTTATAAATCCCCCGTCCCCATATACGTTTTATATACGTTTTTCACGTGTTGTTATCCACATGATCCTCTATTACAGTTCACAGTTGTTGACAGTTCTTGGGAATGGAATTACGTCACGGATATTGCCCATTCCTGTCAGATACATGACGCATCTTTCGAATCCAAGTCCGAATCCGGCATGTCTTGTAGAACCATATTTACGAAGATCCATGTAGAACTTGTAGTCTTCTTCTTTCAGTCCCAGTTCATCCATTCTTGCTTTCAGCTTATCGTAGTCATCCTCTCTCTGGCTTCCTCCGATGATCTCACCGATTCCAGGTACCAGACAGTCTACTGCCGCAACGGTCTTGCCATCGTCGTTCAGCTTCATGTAGAATGCTTTGATCTCCTTCGGATAATCTGTTACGAATACCGGACGTTTGAAGACTTCTTCTGTCAGGTATCTTTCGTGCTCTGTCTGAAGGTCTGTTCCCCATGTTACTTTGTATTCGAATTTATCATTGTGTTTCTCAAGAAGTTCTACAGCCTCTGTATATGTCACTCTTGCGAAATCAGAAGATACTACGTTGTGCAATCTCTCCAGAAGTCCCTTGTCTACGAATGAATTGAAGAAGTTCATCTCTTCCGGTGCATTCTCAAGCACATAGTTGATGACGTATTTTAACATTGCTTCCGCAACGAACATATCGTCATCCAGATCTGCAAATGCCATCTCAGGCTCGATCATCCAGAACTCTGCCGCATGACGTGTTGTGTTAGAGTTCTCTGCACGGAATGTCGGTCCGAATGTATAAATATTGCGGAATGCCTGTGCGTAAGTCTCACCATTTAACTGTCCGCTTACAGTAAGGCTTGTCTCTTTTCCGAAGAAATCTTTGGAATAATCTACGCTTCCGTCTTCATTCTTCGGTACGTTATTCAGATCCATAGTCGTTACCTGGAACATCTCTCCTGCACCCTCACAATCACTTCCTGTGATCAGTGGTGTATGCACATATACAAAACCTCTCTCCTGGAAGAACTTATGAATCGCATATGCTGTCAGGGAACGTACACGGAATACTGCCTGGAATGTATTTGTTCTAGGTCTTAAATGTGCAATTGTTCTCAAATATTCAAAGCTGTGACGCTTCTTCTGAAGTGGGTAATCCGGTGCGGATGCTCCTTCTACTTCTACAGTATCTGCCTGGATCTCGAATGGCTGCTTTGCCTGAGGTGTTGCTACCAGTGTACCTGTAACGATTACTGCTGCACCTACATTTAACTTGGAGATCTCTGCAAAGTTGTCCATCTTGTCGTGATATACAACCTGTAAAGGCTCAAAGAATGTTCCGTCATTTACCACGATGAATCCAAATGCTTTGGATCCGCGGATACTTCTTACCCATCCACCGATGGTTACTTTCTGATCCATGTAAGAATCACTGTTTTTATATAATTCTCTAATTGTTGTCAATTCCATGCCAATTATTCTCCTTTTTAAAAACTCACATATATTCCTATTATACCATATCAGCCAGATTTATGTTATACTATATTTACTGAATTTACTATCTTACTTATCCGAATTTTTCAGTTAATAAGTCAGATGGAAGAAATATCAAAAGTTAGGAGATCATCATATGAAGAACTTACTAGTTGCACAGTCCGGCGGACCAACTTCTGCGATCAACGCAACTCTTGCCGGAGTAATTGAGAACGCTCTTTCCAGCCCATCCGTAGACAAAATCTATGGATCAGTCAATGGAATCCAGGGAGTATTAAATGAGAACCTGATAGATCTTAAAACCAAGATCACAAATGTATCAGAACTGAACCTTCTTTGTCAGACCCCTGCTTCTGCACTCGGCTCCTGCCGTGTGAAATTAAAAGATCCTGCCGTATGTGCAGACGAATACGAGACAATCATCTCTGTTCTGCGCAAATACAGCATCGACCGCTTCATCTACATCGGTGGAAATGATTCCATGGATACAGTAGACAAGCTTTCCAAATATCTGAGCGACAAAGGAATCACAGACATTACCGTGGTCGGCGCACCAAAAACCATCGATAATGACCTCTGCGGAACGGACCATTGTCCAGGTTTTGGATCTGCAGCAAAATATATCGGAACCACATTTGCCGAACTGGAACGTGACTGCCACGTATACACAACCAAGGCCGTAACAATCGTAGAAGTGATGGGCCGTGACGCCGGATGGCTGACTGCAGCTTCCTGCCTCGCCCGTGCAAATGGTGCGAAAGGACCTGACTTTATCTATCTCTGCGAAGTACCATTCAGCATTGACACATTCCTGAAAGATGTGAAAGCAAAACTGGAAGAACAGGATGCCGTGATCATCGCTGTCAGCGAAGGTGTGAAGAACAAAGACGGTCGCTACATTTCCGAAGAAGTACAGAGCTCCGCTGTCGATTCCTTCGGCCACAGCTATATCGCCGGTGCCGCAAAGGTTCTGGAAGATGCTGTAAGAAATAAGATCGGATGCAAGGTACGTTCTATCGAGCTGAACCTGATGCAGCGCTGCGCCGCACACCTTGCAAGTGCAACCGACATTCAGGAATCCAGAATGCTCGGAAAGGCTGCCTGCCAGTATGCACTTGATGGTGCAGGCGGTATGATGGCTGCTGTGATCCGCACTTCTGACAAGCCTTATGCTACGGAATTTAAAGCACTCCCGGTATGTGATATTGCGAATGCAATCAAGAGTGTGCCTGCAGATTATATTAATGATGCGGGAAATGATGTAACGGAAAAGATGGTGGATTATCTGACACCGTTGATTCAGGGAGAGATGAATACGGTGTATGAGAATGGGATTCCGAAGTATATTTATTTGTATTAAGTTGCTGTTGAATTTAGTATCATGGAGCGGGGTAAGCCACGATGATGAATTACACGGCAAATTCCCACACTTGATTTTTACTCTTCCGCATGCTATACTATCACCCGTCACGAAGCCCACAAAACCAAGGTCGAACAGGGCTGACCGCCGCTTTCCGGCGTTAAATGAAGATCCGCTACGGCGCGTGTGTTCGTGACCTTCCACACGTAAAACAAAACTAAAGGAGAATTGAAAAATGAAAAACAAAAATCTTAGTTTCATGACCCAGGCAGCCATGATCGCTGCGATCTACGTGGTGTTGACTTACATTTTTGCACCATTTTCTTTCGGAGAAGTACAGGTTCGTATCTCCGAGGCACTCACTATTTTACCAATATTTACACCAGCTGCTATTCCGGGACTCTTTGCCGGATGTCTGATCGGTAATATTCTGGGCGGTGCGATCCTTCCGGATATTGTATTTGGCAGTATTGCAACATTGATCGGTGCATTTTTTACATGGAAACTGCGTGAGCAGAAACCAGTTGTCGCAACATTTCCACCAATCATTTCGAATATCATCATCGTTCCGTTCGTACTGCGTTACGGTTATGGTGTAACACTTCCTATTCCGTTTATGATGCTGACAGTCGGAATTGGTGAGGTGATTTCCTGCACCGTTCTTGGTCTGATCGTGTATGGGGCATTGAAGAAATATAAGAGTACGCTTTTCCGTACAGCCTAAAAAAGTGGCGTGTGAAAAAACAAAAGTTTTTTCACACGCCCTTTTTTATTATTCATTCTGTATTCTCTATTATCCAATATACGTATTACCGCTTCCGGACGTCATCTGATCCATCTCTTCATACTTCACGCTGTGTCTTGTACTGTCATTCAGATCTTCATACACAACATTCGTATCGCTGTATCCCACCAGAATGACGGCATTCTGCGAATCCAGCATTGCAATGACCGGACGGCCCTGGTTGATGATGTACAGAATCTCTTCCGTCGTACATCCTGTCAGGTCGTAAGCCTCGCCGTTATTGACATCTTTTAAGATATCAATCGGTTTTTCCTGATTCTTCAGGCGGTCTTTGATTGTATTTAACACATCATCTTTATCAGTGATCGAATATTGCAGATTGCGGTTACCGCGCTCCCATACATAATTCTGGGATGAATCGACTACCACACCATTGTAATCATTTGCTTTCTTGATCGCGTCTCCGGCCTTTGTATATACGCCCTGTATATCACCATGTCCATAGACATAATATTTCTCCGGTGCGTCTTTATCGGAAAATGTGATTGTCTGTGGTCTTTCGAACAGAATCTGTTTTGGCTTGAGCACTTTTGGTTCTTTGTCTGCGACTCCGTCGTTATACGTCAGTCTTACCTGTGTCTGTTTCAGGTCTGTTGCATAAGTTTCCAGTGCAATATTGCTCTTGGTCTTCTGTTCATTATTCGTAATATAATCCGGTGCTGTTGCTGTATAAGTATCTCCGTCTTTCGATGCACGTTCCAGCGTGATCATATCTTCATCGAATGATGCACTCAGAATATAAATGCCGTCTGTCTGATATTTTTTGATCACTTTTCCTTTTTGATTCCGGATCTCCAGTTTGTACATTGGAACGGTTGCCTCTCCGGATACGGTATTTCCTATATCCTCTGTCTTGGCAACTCCATATACAAAATCACTTCTGACAAATCCAAGTGGGCGGATGCATTCTCCTTTTCCGCAGGTTACTTTCTGCTTCTTTCCTGTCTCTACATTCAGGATTGTCACTTTTGTTGCGGTCTCAAGATCTCCGTTTGCCTGATATGCGATCAGACTTCCGTCTTCCGACACAACATACTGCTGTGCATCCAGTCCTTTGACCAGTGCTTTCTTCTCGGCATCTTCGACGCTATACTGATAAAGGGTGCCGTCTACCATTGTGTACAGCATATCCGTTTTCGCATCGTAATATGACATCTCTCCGAGTTCACTTTCTGCCTGTGCATATGATTTATTTGTGGAAATAAATACTTTCTCTTCCACTGAATTCTTCTCTATATCATAATAATAGACAGCTACTCCCACTTCTCCTTCGTGCTCGCCGCGGTCCATATAACCGGACACCAGGAAGGTTGTATTGCCTTTGGCATCTACCTTAAGAAGCTTGATCTTATGATCTGACACCATATTTCTCACATCTGTATTCTCCGCATCTGCGAAACCAAATACCAGTGAAATCTCGTCTGAATCTTTGTTATAATTCCAGAGTTCATTTGCCTCTACAAATGATACGATCGTACCATCTTTATTCACCTTATAAGACAGATTTGCAGGCGCGATGCCGAGGATGATTCCTTTCTCATTCAGAACCTTCTGTGTCGCGTCGAAGATCTGTTCCATTGTCCGATCGTAATCCAGAAGATAGGTTTTCTTGGCATCTGCAATATATCTTACGCGGAAAAACTCTTTGACCGCATAGCGGTCTGCCTCATTCTCTTCTCCTTTGCAGCTTACCCGGTATTGCAGCTGTACCGACATACAGGTACTGTTCAGTTCCTTGATGCTCCAGCGTTCTCCCTGTTCTACCTGTGGTTTCAGACTGCCCCATGTGACCTGTTCATAATTCGAATTAATCGTCACGTGCTGAAGTGTGGTGTTGTCCGCATCATCAGTCGGTTCAAGCGCTGCTCCGACGCCTGCATTTTCCACCTTGCCAAGTGCATTTTCATGATAATCGCTGATGTAATTCAGGCATTCTGTAACATGTGCATCTTCATCACTGACGATACGGGTATAGAAATATACCGGATCCGCACCATTTCTGTTCAGGCGGACTTCCAGGATCCGCTCTTCATCCAGTACTTTTTTCCCGCTCAGATCCAGGGTAAATCCTTTTCCCACCTTTTTAATCTTCTTATGTTCCAGCTGGCTTGTACCGTCCATCGTATAGACTTTGTAGCTGGCTCCCGTGAATTTATTCCCATATGCTTCTACGTTTACATCCAGGCTCTGGTTCGCTACCGGTGTGATCGTGTTGTGCATAGAGGATATATCCATGCGTTTTGCATAACCTGTCAGTGTATTGATCTTATATTCTCCATAAGAAAATGATATCTGTGGAAATGTTGCGGCTCCCATATCGGCCGTCATATTGTCATTCCCCTTATTTGTCACGTAGCTGAATATAATGACAGCCACGATAAATACTGCAGTCAGGATTCCTGCATTCTTTAACCTTTTTTTTAAAGTCAATGTCATTTATACTCCCTCTTTATCCTCTTTCTCCGGATGATCTTTCTCTGAATTTGCGAACTCCGTGGCGAACCCGTCCAACAGACGTCCCAGTGCCGGTGATACCCGGAGTGCTGCTTCACATCTCTTGATGGAAGCCTCTATATTATTGTCTTCTTTGGCATGCCGCTTCTTTACTGCACGTATCAGGATATTCTTTGGTGTATGCTCCATATCTATAAATTCCAGTATCTGCGCTTCATACCCCTCACGCTCCAGATACTGTGCTCTTAAGCCATCTGTGATAAGTGCTGCCATACGTTCTTTCAGAAGCCCGTATTTTAATATTGGTTCTAATATCTCATTTTTTATCTGACGGTTCAGTTCATGCTGGCAGCATGGTACCGATAAGATCACTTTCGCATCCCATCCCACGGCTTTTGCCAACGCATAATCGGTTGCGGTATCGCAGGCATGCAGGGTTACCACCATATCTACCTTATTGACACCGGTATAATCCGCAATGTCACCCTCCAGAAATCTCAGCTTTTCATAGCCATATTTTTCACTTAATTCATTACAATGACGGATCACATCTTTCTTCAGATCCAGTCCTATGATTCTTATGTCATATTCTTTCAATTCATGCAGATAATAATACATGGCAAATGTGAGATAAGATTTACCACAGCCAAAATCCAGGATTGTAAGTTCTCTTCCCTTATCAAGCTCCGGCAATATATCCTCGATAAATTCCAGGAACCGGTTGATCTGCCGGAATTTGTCGAATTTCGCATGCACGATCTTTCCATCCTGTGTCATAACACCAAGATCCTGAAGAAATGGTACCGGGACTCCCTCTTCCAGTACATACTTCTTCTTGCGGTCGTGGCTCATATTGATCTGCTTCTTTTCGCCTTTTTTCATCTTGCTTTTTATTGTTACTTTTCCCTTTTTGCTTACAAGAATTGTATAAGCTGCTCTTTGTGTCTCCATCTGCATCTGGCGCATATTTTCCATATACTTAAGAAGTATTTCACAAGCTTTTTTCTCCTCCACATTCTCGTGAAACGCCTGATTATTCCGGAATGACTCGAGCTGAAAATAAAGGACATCTTTTTTCAGGATCGGTCTTACTTTCACTTTTTGTACACTGTCTTTATTCTTCGGGTTACTCAGCGTTGCTGATATAAATTCTATATTTAAATTTTCCTGTAATAATTTGCTTAATTCATTCATAATATTATATTCTACTGTTTTTTAGACAGGAGCGCAAGTAGCGTAAATGGCAATTTTATTAATGGTTCCGTAGGATTTGCGAAAAAGGGACAACGGTAAATACAGTTTGAGCCGGAGGATTTTAAAAAATCCTCCGGCCCAGACTATGAAATCGGGAATTTTATCGTTACTTTAAACAAATCTCCATCCAGATACAATTCAAATGTCCCGCCCTGCATTTCTGTCAGCGACTGTGCGATAGACAGTCCAAGTCCGCTGCCTTCCGTACTTCTTGATACATCTCCGCGTATGAAACGTTCCGTCAGTTCGTCAGCTGAGATATTTAGCGGCTGCTCGGATACATTCTTAAGGCTGAAATATGCCATACCATCTTTCTTTTCAAGATCAGCATAGACTCTTGTTCCTTGCATTGCGTATTTTGCCGCATTGTTGTATATATTAGACAGCACTCTCCACAACCGTCTTCCGTCTGCGCGGATTACAACCTCCTCATTCGGAAGGTTCATCACTTCCTCCAGATCACGCGCCTTGAATTTTTCTTCAAACTCTCCGCTCGTCTGCTGGATCATTTCTACCAGATTCAGATTCATGAACTCCAGTGTGATATTGCCGGAGCTTACTTTTGAAGCTTCCACCACATCTTCCGTCAGTGTCTTAAGCCGCTGTGATTTCTGTTCCAGCACTTCAATGTAGCGTTGGATCTTCGGATCCTTAAGGTCCTCCTGCTTTAACAATTCCACATAATTAATGATAGATGTAAGCGGCGTCTTAATATCATGCGATACATTCGTGATAAGATCTGTCTTCAGGCGTTCACTTTTCATGCTCTTTGCGAGCGCCGCTTCCAGACCTTCGCCGATGGAATTCACCTTTTCTGCAATTTCTTTATGCTCTGCCAGCAATCCATTTACCGGGATCTGATAATCCACTTCCCCGCCGGCGATCTTCTCGATCCCGGTCTTGATCTTTCCGGTTCCTTTCGCTTTCTGTACCATCCAGATAAATGCTGCAACATCTATGATCAACAGAATGACCGCCCATAACCGGTTGCTGATCCAGATACTACTTCCCGCTGATCCAAATACGTACGTAAGCCAGTGGATCATGAAGAAGATTGCAAATCCCATAATAGATTTCCACAGATGACGGATATTCTGGAACATTTCTTTTACGAAGATCAAAAGCCATCTGAGCACACTGTTCTTCCATACTGTTCCCGCCTTGATTCTTCTCACCAGACTCAAATATCCGAAAAGAAACATTGCGCAGGTATACAATGCCTCCACACTTCCAACCACTATTCCCGGCAGATACGACTCCACATTCTCCATATAGATCGTCTCTCCACTTGCATTCTGCCATGTAAATGCCCCGGCCTTTACTCCTACCAGCGCAACCACCGCCCAGAGTAACAGCACACTTGCAGCTGCCAGTTCTGTCTTAATGTGATCAAATTTCATAAGATACACTTCTTCGTCTTCTTTAACTTTTCCGGCTCCGATTGTAAGAAATACAAGAATGACAAGATATGCCGCTACAGCCGCCATTCCCAGTATTCCGGCCACTTTGGCTCCGGCCCCGTACCTTGTAAAGATCTCATCCTGTTCATAAAAATTATCTTTTACAGGATAATCCGTATCTACAACAGAGGCATATATATAATCTGACGCATCGACATAACCGGCCACTGTCTCCTGCCACTTCTGTGCCATCGAATCCCCTTTACCGGCTTTTTCAATATTGCTTTCATAATCTGCAAGCTTTGGTCTTACGATTACATATTTTCCTGATTTTTTCATTTTTTTCAGGTTCTCTTTGTAATTGTCAAAGTTCTGATATTTTTTCTTATTCGTAATGACCGTCTTGTTGTCCAGATTAACATACAGATACGTTATGTTCGTATTGCCTTCCTGATACTGATTCTGAGCTACCGCATAATTATCAACGTCAGAATAGATCGTTTCGGCTGAATTATTTATCATTCTGTACGCTTCATTCAGCTTGCCATTCCATTCTTTTGAATTGTTCACAAGCTGAAGTACCGTCTCTCCATTTACCGTCTTATAATCCCCGACAACTCTTTCACCATCATAATTCCAGCAATTGATATAGGCAATCTTTCCATCGATATCCTGAAGTCCCCGGAATCTGGATTCCCCACTGTTGCTCTCCTGATACTCTCCCTGCTTTAGTTCTGTCAAAATATCATCCGCAGAACTGTCTCCGGTAATTACAAATGACAGCTCTCCGTAATCGATCATCTGTTTAAAATCTTTGTAATGGAAATAATGATAAGTTCCGTCTGAACGTTTACATACGATAATACCGTCCTGTTTATCTAATTTGCTCCTGGCCGCATCATAATCCGTCATCGATTCCGAGATTAATTTTCCCCAGGAATACAGATCTCCCAGACGGAACGACAGGCCTGTTTCATCTTTTCCTGTTATCTCACCGGTATCTTCGTATTTTGCCACATCTACGATCTTATCCGGATCATATTTGCCATCTGTATCATATAAGGTCTGATACCGGATCTCATCCAGTATATTATAATTTGCATTCGCCACGGAATCGGCAAATGCATTGCTTTCTTCATAACTCTTCGCCGCATCCACAGTGAACAGTTCCTGTGTCAGTATCGGATAACGTGTTACCCACAGTAAACATAATACTCCGATAACGGCCAGTACGTGTGCCCCCACTATCAAAAACAATTTTGCTTTGGGCATTCGGTACCATTTCTTCATATATACCCCTTCCTAAAGCTTTTCTATCTTATATCCGACACCCCAGACCACCTTCAGATACCTTGGTTCCTTTGGATTAATCTCGATCTTCTCTCTGATATGACGGATATGTACAGCTACCGTATTATCTACTCCGATAGCATCTTCATTCCAGATACTTTCGTATATCTGGTCAATAGAAAATACTTTCCCCTGATTTTTTACCAGTAACAATAAAATGTTGTATTCGATCGGTGTCAGTTTCACCGGCTCTCCGTCAACCGTAATTTCTTTCTGATCGTCATCGATCATAAGTCCTCCCACGGTATAAACTGCCTGATTCTCTTTTTCCACTGTACTTCCAAGCTGTGTATATCTGCGAAGCTGTGATTTTACCCTTGCAGTCAGTTCCAGTGGATTAAATGGCTTGGTCATATAATCATCGGCTCCTACATTCAGTCCGAGGATCTTATCGGCATCCTCTGACTTTGCAGACAGAATAATGATCGGCATATTCTGTTTTTCCCGGATTTTTAACGTTGCGCGGATTCCATCCAATCTTGGCATCATCACATCAATGATCAGAAGATCCACTTTATGCTTATCCAAAAGCTTCAATGCTTCCTCACCGTCGTAAGCTTTTAATACTTTATATCCTTCCTGCGACAAATAGATTTCTATCGCCTCTACGATTTCTTTATCATCATCACATACCAGTATGTTGTACATAATTCATCACCTCCCTTATAATATACAAGAATACCAGCCAATTTTTAAGTACTGTTTCTGTAATTTCTTAAGATATTATGAAATTATTCCTTTCCGCCCACTTTATCAGAGATATGCAGAGTGTTAATATTTCGTCAAAAAATAATAAACTATATTTTTCTTAAGCAGATTTTTTATATAATAGATATGGATATCTTTTTAATATTTTTTCATACTGCAAACATTTCTTTTTTAACTGTTACATTTTAAATATTAAAAATTAACTTAGAAAGAAGATGAAAGTATTATGCATGAACCAGAAATAGAATATCTTATCCGGTCTCTTGGCATTGGCGCTACTTATCGGGGATATGCATATTTAATTTATGGGACACGCCTTTGTCTGTCTGATGAAAATTACCTCCTTTTCGTCAGTAAGTATCTTTATCCAGACATTGCACGTCATTATAATACTACCAGCTATAGCGTTGAACGGAATATCCGCACCGTTATAAAGGTCTGTTGGGAGCATGGCAATAAATCCCTCCTCGAAAAGATTGCTTTGCGTCCACTGCATCTTAAGCCGACATCCAGTGAATTTTTTGATATAATAACTGCTCATTTACGAAAAACTGCCATTTCTGCCTCTGATCTTGTTTCTGTTTAGATTCTGTTTTTATATGCTTCATTTTTACTTAAGATTTTTTCGAATTCTTTTATGCTTTTAACATATTTTAGACATATTTTCCATTTATACTAAATGTCAGATAGTTGATGAACAACAACTATCACCCCCCTCATAAAGTAACACACCGAAATCACTCTTCGGTGTACACTTTACTCTCATTCCTTTAGTAATTATAACAACAACAAAAAACTCTCCGTTCCGGAGAGTTTTTTGTTGCGCTTTTTTAATAAAACAGATCACAACATATTCTTGTTAAAATACAACGACAAGCAACATCTTAAACTGCTCTTTTCCGTGCACTGCATGCGGATGCTTTGCCGGCATAATAATTGATTCCCCTTCATGTAACTCATATTTTTCGCCATTGATCGTAATCTCACCTACTCCGTCAAGACAGGTTACAAATGCATCCCCGCCTGATTCATGTGTACTGATCTCTTCTCCTTTGTCAAAAGAGAATAATGTAACACTTAATGCATCGTTCTGCGCCAGTGTTTTGCTGACTACCTGTCCTTCCTGGTAAGCTACCTGATCTTTTAATACTAATACTTCTGCTTTACTGATATTTTTGATCATACTCATATCTATTAGTCCTTTCTTTTATCCTATTTGTTATTGTATTCCTCAATAACATTTTTCCCTTGTCTCTTACTATAATACTTTTTTCGTTCTAAAATGTGGTTTTAACAACAAATATCACATTTTTATAAAATGAACATACTTTGTACACATTTTTTGATTATAATAGAAAAAGATAGTTGGATAACAACTATCGCCCCCCTCATAAAGTAAAGGCCACCAGAAGGTCACTTCTGGCGGTCCATTTTACCGGTAATTTCTGCGGATGCTTTTATGGCTCCGCTTTTTTTAATTGTTCATACCAGGCAGTCGTCTGGTCTTTATCCTTATTATTCATGAATACCGTATATTTCTTTGTCTTAATCTGTATGACTTCTGATTGTTCCAGCCACACATACATCCGGCATTTTCCCGATTCTGCTCCGTCAAATTTTCCAAGCAACTGTTTTTCATCAGCCGAACCATTGGTTTTACTAAAATGTTCCTTCGGAAGCCCATTTTTTAATAATTTTACGGATTTTATATCCTCTTTTTCTCCGTATTGGTGTAACCGGATGTGATCTTAAAACTGCTGCCATCTGTCGGACGGTTGGAAGAAGTTCGCCTTCTTCAAATTCTCCTTTTCCAATACCCTTTACGATCTGGTTGCGGAGCTGGAGGTAAATTGGAATTTCAGATTTCATATCTTGCATACTTTGGTATAAAAAATCCGCACAGACACTGAAAATCTTAACATTTCCTCAATTTGTGCGGATTTTTCTTCCACATTTTATTCATTTAACAGTTTTATCTGCGATTTTTTTCCTCGATCCACGCCAGGATATCCTGATACACATTCTGACGGTCTACTTCATTCAATATCTCATGACGGTCGCCCTTATACAGATGGATCGACACATCTTTTATCCCGGCATCTTTATATTTCTCATAGACTCTGATCACATTCTTTCCGAAAGCCCCTACCGGGTCATCGGATCCTGCCGTAAAGAGCACCGGAAGCGTCTTCGGAATCCGTTTCATACTTCCCTTCCGTACCAGAACCTTCATACCGGTAAACATCTGATAATAGGCTCCCAGTGTAAATGTATAGGAACACAGCGGATCCCGCACATATTCATCCCGTTTTTTCTTATCGGATGTGATCCATTCCTTCGATGTCTCACCAGGTTCAAATTTCTTATTGAAACCTCCAAAGCTCAGACTATCCACAAATGTACTTTTGTATTTCCATCCTTTGAACGCTGCGATGATCCTGCAGATCATCCTTCCCGCACAAAGCGTCAGCATTCCCTGATGACCGGTTCCCATAATGACAACTCCCGCAAGGCCTTCCGCATACATCGTCAGATACTGTCTCAACAGGAATGACCCCATACTGTGCCCCAGCATAAAATACGGCACATCCGGATATTTTTTCCGTGTCATCTCCTGCAGCTGATAAATATCTCCGATCACATACTGATTCCCTTTCCGTTCATCAAAATATCCCAGATCAGCTTCTGTCTGTATGGATTTCCCATGTCCCAGATGATCATGTCCGACTACATAATATCCGTGCTCCGACATAAATTCGGCAAATTCATCATAACGGTCAATATACTCCACCATTCCATGACATATCTGTAAGACACCTTTTATCTCTCTATCCGGAAGCCATTCGATCGCATGGATCTTTGTCACGGAATCTCTGGATGTATAATAAAATTCATGCTTCATCATCTATCATCCATTCTGACATACTCTTTATATTCGGCCAGCGGTTTGTACGCCGGACGAATGATCTTATCTACATTCTTAAGTTCTTCCAGACGGTGTGCACTCCATCCGACGATACGCGCTGCCGCAAAGATCGGTGTATAAAGTGACGGTGGAAGATCCAGCATACTATATACAAGTCCGCTGTAGAAATCGACATTCGCATTTACACCTTTGTATATCTTACGCTTTTCTGCGATGACCTCCGGTGCCATGTGCTCTACCTTTTCATACAGTGCATATTCCTTCTCACAGCCCTTTTCTCTTGCAAGCTGCTTAACGAACTTCTTAAAAATATCGGCTCTCGGGTCAGATACGGAATAGATTGCATGCCCCATTCCGTAGATCAGTCCTTTCCGGTCAAATGCCTTCTTATCCAACAAATCGGTCAGATACCGGCGTACCTCATCATCATCTTCCCAGTCACTGACTTTTTCCATCATATCGTCAAACATCTGGGTTACTTTGACATTTGCTCCCCCGTGCTTTGGTCCTTTTAAGGATGCCATAGCAGCCACGATCGTCGAATAAGTATCCGTTCCGGATGATGTTACCACATGCGTTGTAAATGTAGAATTGTTACCGCCGCCGTGATCCATATGAAGGACAAGTGCCATATCCAGGATCTTTGCCTCTAATTTCGTATATTCCTTATTCTCACGCAGCATCATCAGTATATTCTCTGCTGTTGATAATTCCGGTGACGGTGCATAGATGAAGAGATCTTCTCCCATACGGTAATTATATGCATGATAGCCATAGATCATCAGCATCGGGAACTGACTGATCAGATTCAGACACTGACGCAGTACATTTGGAATCGACGTATCGTCTGCATGAGGATCATACGTGTACAGGCTTAAGATTGATCTCGACAGGCTGTTCATCATGTCACGGCTTGGCGCTTTCATGATCACATCACGGACAAATGTCGGCGGCAATGTCCGTCTTTCCACCAGTGTCTCATGAAATGTCTGCAGCTGCGTCTTATCCGGAAGTTCACCGAATAACAGCAGATAGGCGATTTCCTCAAATCCATAGTGCTTATCTTTCAGAAACCCCTGCACCAGATCTTTGATATTGTAGCCGCGATAGTAAAGATTTCCTGCACATGGCACTTCCTCTCCGTTCACGATCTTCTTCGCACATACATCGGAAATATTCGTAAGTCCCGCAAGGACACCTTTTCCGTTCAGGTCACGGAGTCCCCGTTTGACTTCGTACTTCGTATACAGCTCTTTGTCTATCGCATTGTTCTTCTCGCAAAGTTCTGCAAAATGGCTGATTTCCGGTGTTACCTCAAATAGTGTCTGCCCTTCTTTTCTGTCCATCGTCATCATCCTTTCTTATATGGAGATAATAAATCACTCAATCTTGCGAATTCTTCCAGTGTCAGTGTCTCACCTCTCACACTTGCACCCTTTCCAAGTGCATCAATCGCTGCTTCCACTTCTTCTTTTGTAAAATCTAATGTCGCCGCATTCTTCAGACCGTTCGCCAGTGTCTTCCTTCTCTGGTTGAAAGATGCACGGATGATGTTGAACATCAGCTTCTCATCCTGCACCTGTACCGGTTTCTCCTGATGACAGGTCAAGCGTATAACCGCTGATCCTACCTTCGGTCTCGGCATGAAACAATTCGGCGGAACATTTGCCACAATATACGGGTCGGCATAATACTGTACTGCTAATGACAGTGCGCCATAGTCCTTATTACCCGGTCCGGTCTGCATACGGTCCGCAACTTCTTTCTGCACCATGACAGTGATACTCTCTACCGGAACCTCATTTTCAAAAAGTCCCATGATGATCGGCGTCGTAATATAATATGGCAGGTTCGCCACCACTTTGACCGGCTTTCCGTTGTTCTCTTCGTCTGCAAGCTTCTTAAGATCCAGCTTCAATACATCTTCATTGATGACACGTACATTGTCATATCCGCTTAATGTATCCTCCAGGATCGGGATCAGATTCTTATCGATCTCAACTGCGATCACCTTTCCTGCCGCCTGTGCCAGATATTGCGTCATCGTACCGATTCCCGGTCCGATCTCCAGTACCATATCATCCTCCGTGATATTCGCCGACTGTATGATCTTATCTAATACATGTGTATCGATCAGGAAATTCTGACCGAATTTTTTCTGAAATGAAAAATTATATTTCTGCAAAACCTCGATGGTATTCTGCGGATTTCCTAACGTTGGTTCCTTCATAGATCCTCCCGTATCTGTTATATGGTTTCTTGATTATTTCTCATTATACAATAATTTGACCGGGATTGACAGGGATAAAAAATGAAATATGTATAAATAGAACATTGTATTCTACAGCCGATACATCTCTCTTGCATTTTTCTCCGTCTGTTCGACTACCTCTTCATACGTAATACCTTTTAATTCCGCAATCTTCTCTGCCACATAACGGATATAAGCAGAATTATTGCGTTTTCCACGGTTTGGTTCCGGTGCCATATACGGGCAGTCCGTCTCGAGTACAATTGACGTCAGTGGAATATTTTCCACTACTTCTTTCAGCTTCTTCGCATTCTTGAACGTTACCACTCCGCCAACGCCGATATAGAATCCCATCTTGATATATTCCTGTGCCATCTCTTTAGAATACGAATAACAATGGATCACACCGCTTAGTCCTTTCGCATGCTCCTTCATAATCTCCATGGTATCTGCCGCTGCCTCCCGGCTGTGGATCAGAACCGGAAGATCCAGCTCCCCTGCCAGTTCCAGCTGCCGTATGAACCATTTTTTCTGCACTTCTCTTGGCTCATTGTCCCAGTAATAATCCAGACCGATCTCGCCTACCGCAACCACTTTTTCCTCTTTAAACAGCTCTTTCATCTGTGCAAAGGTCTCTTCATTCAGGCTTCCGACCTCATCCGGATGAATCCCGACTGCCGCATATACAAATGGATATTCCTTTGCAAGTGCAATAACCTTCCTGCAGGAATTATATGCTGCACTGACATTTACAATTGTGCCAACGCCCTGCTCTTCCATCGAATTCAGTAATTCTACTCTGTCTTCATTAAACTGCTCATCATCATAATGTGCATGTGTATCAAATATCATATATCCTCCGTTTCAAATCAAAAATGTCCTGTCCCTAGTATCCCAATATTTATCCCATCTTTTCCACACGTTATCCCAAGGAATTTCACGGTTATCCCACCCTTATCCCAAGGTTTTCCACATACTTATCCACATCATGTGGATAACTTGCATGACAGATACTGTATATAGATGTCGGATATTGAAAGATAATGAAGTTCTATATCAAACAAGGACGGTGATTTTCCAAATCCTCCGTCCTCATTTTTATTCTTTCTATACTTACTATACTTACATTAGCAGATCTCTGCACCGGCCGGCATATTCTTCTCCGGTGTCATAAGTGCCAGATTACCTTCTGCGTCTTCCGCGCACAGTAACATACCCTCAGATAATACTCCGGCAAGTTTTGCAGGTTTTAAGTTCACAAGAGCCATAACCTTCTTGCCTACCATCTCTTCTGCAGAGTAATGTTTCTTAATTCCGGATACGATCTGTTTTACTTCGCTTCCGATCTTAACCTGTGAACAGAGAAGTTTCTTAGATTTTTTCACTTCTTCGCAGGCAATGATCTCACCAACCTGGAACTGCATCTTTCCGAAGTCATCGAATGTGATCTCTGGTTTTGCTTCGATGTCGATCACTTCTTCGTCAGCTTCTTCTTTTGCCTCTTCCTTCTCTTCTACATGTGGGTGAAGTTCTTCTACTTTTTTCATTACTTCATTGACATCCAGTCTTGCGAAAAGGATCTCCGGTTTTTCTGTTACTTTTCCGTCTCCAAGCTGAGCAAGGATCTTCTCTGAAGTCTCCGGCATGAAGGATTCCAGAAGTTTTGCTCCTGCTTTGATGCTCTCGATCAGGTTGTAGAGAACGGTCTCCAGACGATCTTTCTTTGCCTCATCTTTTGCAAGTGCCCACGGCATTGTCTCGTCGATGTATTTGTTGCAGCGTTTGAACAGTACGAAGATCTCTGTGATTGCATCTGCGACACGCAGTTCATCCATCTTCGCATCGACTCTCTTCGGAGTATCTTCTGTGACAGCCTTAAGATCTGCATCGACAGCCTTTTCTTCTTCTGTCTCGGCAACACCCTTATCTGTTACAACACCGCCGAAGTATTTATTTGTCATGGAAATAGTTCTGTTTACCAGGTTTCCAAGTGTATTTGCAAGGTCAGAGTTCATACGCTCTACCATCAGCTCCCATGAGATCACGCCATCATTTTCAAATGGCATCTCGTGAAGTACGAAGTAACGTACGGCATCTACTCCGAAGAAATCAACCAGCTCATCTGCGTAAAGTACATTTCCTTTGGACTTACTCATCTTACCGTCGCCCTGCAGAAGCCATGGATGTCCGAATACCTGTTTTGGAAGTGGAAGATCCAGTGCCATCAGGAAGATTGGCCAGTAAATCGTATGGAAACGGATGATATCTTTTCCGATCAGATGAAGGTCTGCAGGCCAGTTCTTGTTGAACAGCTCTGTGCTGTTGCCGTCACAGTCATATCCGATTCCTGTGATATAGTTGGTCAGCGCATCAAGCCATACGTATACGATGTGTTTTGGATCGAAGTCTACCGGGATTCCCCACTTGAAGGATGTTCTGGATACACACAGATCCTGAAGTCCCGGAAGCAGGAAGTTGTTCATCATCTCATTTTTACGGGATACAGGCTGAATGAACTCTGGATGCTCATTGATGTAGTTGATCAGTCTGTCTGCGTATTTGCTCATCTTGAAGAAATATGCTTCTTCTTTTGCAGGCTTACACTCACGTCCGCAGTCCGGGCATTTGCCGTCTACTAACTGAGACTCTGTCCAGAAAGACTCACACGGAGTACAGTACATTCCTTCGTAAGCTCCTTTGTAAATATCTCCCTGATCGTACAATTTTTTGAAAATCTTCTTAACCTGTGCTTCATGATCTTCGTCTGTTGTACGGATGAATTTGTCATAAGAAGTGTTCATCAGATCCCAGATCTTCTTGATCTCGCCTGATGCATTGTCAACGAATTCCTTTGGTGTAACACCTGCTTCGTCTGCTTTCAGCTCAATCTTCTGTCCATGTTCGTCTGTTCCTGTCTGGAAGAATACATCGTATCCCTGACTTCTTTTATATCTTGCGATGGCATCTGCCAGCACGATCTCGTATGTGTTACCGATGTGCGGTTTGCCTGATGCATAAGCGATTGCTGTTGTAATATAATATTTTCCTTTATTACATTTTTCACACATGTCTTTTTCTCTCCTTTTATGTTTACCGGATATATTTCCTTCGCAGAATCTGAATATCTACATAACCTGCTGCCTGCAAGCTTTGGCTGCCAACAGATTTCTTTTCTATATAAACAAAAAATCTTCCCTGAATTCACTCCTCATAACTTCTGTTACAATTCATAAATCTCAGGGAAGACGAAAATCCGTGTTACCACTTCCATTCACTGCCAGTCTCGCAACTGATAGTCTCTGCGGGTGAAGCTGTTCACTCCACCTCACCGCTGTAAAGGGCGGAGCCCTTCGTGAACTTACATCTTTATCTATCTTTATCAATGCTCATCCACACCGCTCAGTAAGCCATCTTCTGTAACGTTCCACCTATCCCTCTCAGCAGCACACTGCGGCATCCTCACCGGCAGTTCACGGGATTCTCTGTAAGATTTCCTGTTACATACTCTCTTCATCACTGCGTTTGTCATATATCCACTCGTAATTTAAATCGTAGCATATAAGCGGGCGGGATGTCAAGGACTACAGACTGTACTCATCAATCTTCTGCAATTCTTCCTCTGTAAATGGCGCACTGTGTATTGCTTTTATATTATCCAGGATCTGCTGCGTTTTTGATGCACCGATCAGGACACTGGTAACTTCTTTTTTCTGAAGAAGCCAGGCAAGTGCCATATCCGCAAGCTTCTCACCACGCTGAGCCGCCAGTTCATTTAACTTACGAATCTGTTCCATACGCTCTGCGGTAAGAATACTTTCTTTCAAAAATCTTCCGTCCTTTCGAATACGGCTGTCTTCCGGGATCCCATTGAGATAACGGTCCGTCAACTGTCCCTGTGCCAGAGGACTGAATGTAATGAGTCCTTTTTTCAGATTGCCGGTCATATCCTTTAATCCATTCTTTTCTACTGTTCTGTCAAATATAGAATAACAGTTCTGATTGATTACAAACGGGCATTTCAGATCTTTCAGGATCGCTGCTGCCTGTTCCAAAGTCTCTCCATCATAATTTGAAAGTCCTACATAGAGTGCCTTTCCCTGACAAACAGCTGTTGCCAGAGCTCCCATTGTCTCCTCAAGCGGTGTCTCCGGATCTATTCTGTGGTGATAGAAAATATCCACATAATCCAGACCCATACGTTTCAGGCTCTGATCCAGGCTCGCCAGCAGATATTTGCGGCTGCCCCAGTTGCCGTAAGGGCCTTCCCACATATCAAATCCGGCCTTTGTCGTAATGATCAGTTCATCACGATATGGCATCAGATCTTCTTTTAATATTCTGCCGAAATTTTTCTCCGCACTTCCGTAAGCCGGACCGTAATTATTGGCAAGATCAAACTGCGTGATGCCATTGTCAAATGCTGTGAAGCAAAGCTGTCTCATATTTTCATAATCGGAAGCATCTCCGAAATTATGCCATAAGCCAAGCGAAATCTTGGGAAGCAGTAATCCGCTTCTTCCACAGCGGTTATATTCCATGATGTTGTATCGTTCTTTTGCAGGTGTATACATATATTGCCCTCCTTGCACCGTAGATGATTCCCCGGTGTGCTATGAATGAATTTAAAATTTTCATGTTTAGTATACTTCTCTGTTTTTCGTCCTGCAAGTCAGACTGATCACATTATTTTATATTTTTTAACGGCACCTATATTTCGTGTTCTTCACAATTACAGATCTGAAGTGCCGCTCTATTTTCCACCAAATATAGCCAGGCCATATTCGAGCGGACACCGGATATCATCTTCTAATTTTTTCTTATATTTTCCCATCATTCATATATGCTTCCACTTTTCACATCATTGACGCTTCTTCCCAGAAAGCTTATAATATTCTCGTTATTTACAGAAACTATACATAAGATTGGGGAATTTATTATGACCAGAAGACAATATTTCACCGCCGGTTTCAAGGACGGAATACCGATCTGTCTTGGATACATAGCGGTTTCATTTACATTTGGGATCATGGCAAAAAAAGTCGGAATTTCGATCTTTGATGCGGTTCTGATCTCTCTTACCAATGTGACCAGCGCCGGGCAGTTTGCAGGGCTGTCGCTGATCGCATCGACTGCTTCTTATATAGAGATGGCCATCACACAGCTTATCATCAACTTAAGATACTGTCTGATGTCCTGTGCGCTTTCGCAGAAGATTGATCCGGAAGCGCCGCTGTTCCACCGTTTTCTCATTGCTTACGGTGTGACCGATGAGATCTTCGGCGTCACAGTTTGCAAGGGTGGAAAACTAAGTCCGTTTTATTCTTACGGGGTTATATTTATCTCTGTATTCGGATGGGTATTCGGTACATTTCTTGGAATCCTGTCCGGTAATATATTACCGGCTCGTGTTGTCAGTGCATTAAGTGTCGCACTTTATGGTATGTTTCTGGCGATCATCATTCCGCCGGCCCATAACAACCGTGTACTCGCAGGTGTTGTTGTCATTTCCATGGCAGCCAGCTTTTTATTTGATAAGACACCGGGACTTCGGAATATTTCATCCGGATTCCGTATTATCATCATTACTCTGATCATTGCAGGAATTGCGGCTTATTTCTTCCCGGTGAAAGAGGACGAGTACGATGAACTGGAAGAATCTGGCGAATTGAGTGACAGTACAAAGGAGGCACACCATGAATCATAATATTTACATTTACATATTTGTGATGGCGGCAGTTACTTACCTGATCCGTATGCTTCCGCTGACGCTGATCCGCAAAGAGATTAAAAGCACGTATATCAAATCATTTTTATACTATGTCCCTTATGTGACGCTTGCTGCTATGACATTCCCGGCAATTCTCAGTGCCACTGCGAATATCTGGTCTGCACTTGCCGGATTTATCATCGCCGTATTTCTGGCCTACCGTGGCAAGAGCCTGCTGAAGGTATCCTTGTTCGCATGTCTCGGCGTCTTTATTGTTGAGCTGATTACCGGATTATAAGTCATATAAGTTACCGGAAGTTTATGATATTAGCTTCCGGTTATAAACAATGAATACATATTTGCGGGAAATCCCCATATAAATGATACAAATGATTTATATGGGGATTTTTATGCAAAAATTTCTCGAAAAATTTAAACGGAAGCCATTACTCTTTTTGCTTCCGTCTGCATCCGTACTTCTACTCCTTTTTCTTCTGTTCTTTCATTCTCAACAGGATGCGGATCAGGCATTTTCGAAATATACTTCTGAACTTTTCCGACAGGAAATCAGTGGAAATACAATTACTCTCCACTACACCTTAAAAGATCCCGAAAAATATGGCATAAAAAATGCGCCCATTTCCTATGGACAATGTACCACCGATCCCGAACTGGTCCGGTCTAGTGTCGATGCGGAACGGACCAGACTTCGCTCCTATAACAGAACATCTCTTTCCAAAGACAACCGTCTTACTTATGATGTGCTGAATGACTATCTGAATTCTGCCTACGATCTGTCCCCTTATACACTCTACGACGAACCACTTGCACCTCTCACAGGAACTCAGTCACAGCTTCCGGTCATCTTATCAGAATACCGTTTTTATGAGATCTCCGATATTGAAAACTATCTGCAACTTCTTACTAAAACACCGGAATATTTCCGATCTATCCTGAATTTTGAACACACAAAAGCCGAATCCGGCCTTTTTATGGCATCCTATACTGCCGACTCCATCATCAAAGAATGCCGGGATTTCGTTCATTTAAAAGAGAGTAATTATCTCTATTCTTCTTTTGTAGAACGGCTGGATGAACTTGCTTCCACAAAAAACAGCGGCCTCACCGAAAAACAACGAAAAGCCTATACCCGGCAGAACAGCGCCTACATAAAAAAATATATTTTCCCGTCTTATGAACAGCTTATCTCCGGCCTGTCCGAGCTTCGCAATTCCGGTAAGAATAATAACGGACTATGCTATCTTCCAAATGGCCGGACTTACTACGAATATCTGGTAAGAAGTGAGACTGGTTCCCCACGCAGTATTGCAGAACTGCAAAACCTTACGAATGCACAGATTCTTTCGGATCTTACAGTTATGCAGCGAGTGCTGACAGAAGACTCCTCCTCTGGCTCATCTTCCGTAACCTCCGACATTTTCAGCTCACAAGGTACTCTACTCTCCGAATCTGATCCTGAAAAGATTTTATCCACATTATCAAACAAGATTACAAAGGATTTTCCACCATATCCACAGATTCATACACAGATCAAATACGTCCAGAAATCCATGGAAGAATACTTAAGTCCGGCTTTCTACATGATCCCGGCCATCGACAATACTTCCGAAAATGTAATCTACATTAACAAGGGACACATCACCGACAACCTTTCTCTCTTCACCACCTTCGCCCATGAAGGCTACCCCGGACATTTATACCAGAATGTCTATTACGCAAGCCTTCATCCCAATCCAATCCGCTGTGTACTGAACTACGGCGGCTACACAGAGGGATGGGCCACTTACAGTGAGATGATGAGTTACTACTTTTCCACACTGACCAAAGAACAGGCTACAATATTTCAACGCAACTCTTCTGTCATTCTGGGACTATATGCACTTGCCGATATGGGAATTCATTATGACGGCTGGAAACTTGCCGATGCGGCAGCATTTTTCCACACTTATGGGATAACGGATGACGCGACCATTGAGGATATCTATGATCTGATCATTGCCGATCCGGCTAATTACTTAAAATACTATATTGGATATCTGGAATTTCTGGAACTTAAGAAAGATGCTGTGGATAAGTGGGAAGATAACTTTACGCAGATGCAGTTTCATAAAGCGGTTCTGGATGTTGGGCCGGCATCGTTTGATGTGATTCGAGCGTATTTATTTTAAAAATGGGACGGGGGATTTTTAAAAATCCCCCGTCCCATTTTATTAATTCGTATTACTAGCCGCAATCTTCACCTTACTCCAAAGATTACTGATCTCTTTCTTCGTCTCCTCATTATACTCAAAGACTTCATCATTCTTATTATCTGTTCTTGGTATATATGCATCAATTCCTTCGAACTCTCCGCCCTTGCCATACAGATCTTTCATAACCTTCTTATTCGCCGATGTATAACCTACATAACTTGAATTGTCATAAGCTCCGTCATAATCACTTGCATAATTGATAAATGCATGTGCAAGTTCCGGATTCTTCGCATTCTTCGGAATGACCATGGCGTCGGACCACTGGTTGGTTCCGCCTTCCGGTAGGTAGTATCCCATGTTTTCATTCTCATTGATCACATATGTCGCATCTCCGGAATAGATCAGACCAAGTGCCTTCCTTCCCTGTGCCATGTTATCAATGATCTCATCGGTAACGATCTCCGGCTTCATGGTCTGTACACATTGAACCAGCCAGTTATACGCTTCCTGGATCTGGCTTTCGTCAGACGTATTCATCGAATATCCCAATGCCTTCAATGCCATCATAAAGGAATCTCTCTCTGAGTCATACAGATAGATGTCCCCTTTATATTTCTGATCCAGGAAAATGTTATAGCCTTCTTTTTCCAGGTCTTTGATGTCGACTTTTGTCTTATCGTACACGATTCCGACTGTTCCCCAGAAATACGGAACAGAATATTCATTCTCCGGATCATACGGAAGTCCTTTGACCGCATCATATAATTTATCCATACAGTTCAGTTTCGACTTATCCAATTTCTGTAAATATCCTTCGGAAATGAGTCTCTGGATCATATAATCACTTGGTACAAGAATGTCGTAAGCTTCTCCATTTGCAACCTTAATATACATCTGTTCATTCGAATCAAAATTTTCAAGAAGTACCGTTGCCCCTGTCTCTTTCTGGAAATCCTGGATAATATGTTCACCTACATACTCGCCCCAGTTGTAGATACGAAGCGTCTGCCCCTCGAATGGCAATGGCTCTTTCTTGTTATTATATGTCACAACTCCGGCTACGATCGCCAGTACACACGCAACCGCAACTGCCGGTAACAGTACATTTCGTCTGCCGATGCTGTTTCTCTTCGCACGTTTTGCAAAAAGTGCCGGTGCAGCATTGATGATCACAAGTACGATCGTGATGATCACAACCACCAGTGTCGAGATTGCATTGATACTCGGGTTGACACGTTTACTCATTGTATACACCATGATACTTAAGTTCTTCACACCACGTCCGGTTACAAAGTAAGAGATGATGAAATCATCCACCGACATGGTAAATGCGATCAGCGCCCCGGCTACGATTCCCGGCGTGATCTGCGGCACGACAACTTTTGTCAGTGCCTGCCACGGTGTTGCACCTAAGTCCATCGCCGCATCTGCGAGGTTCGGATCAAGTGACTTGATCTTCGGCATTACCGATAACATAACATACGGTATACAGAATGCAATATGTGCCAGAAGCATGGTAACGTATCCTTTTTCCACATGGAATGTGATGAATAATAACATGAATCCGATCGCAGTTACGATCTCCGGGTTCATGATCGGCAGGTTATTCGCCTGCTCCATCAGGTCACGTATCAGTTTCTTCGACTTGCTGACTCCGATCGCTGCAATTGTTCCCGCTACTGTTGAGATAAATGTCGCAAGCAGCGCGATACTGAATGTCGTCGACAGTGCATCCATCATATCTGCCGATTCCAGCATATGCTTATACCAGCGCAGCGAAAATCCGGTAAAGCTTGTAAGTGATTTTCCATCGTTAAATGAGAATATAATCATGTACAGGATCGGAAGGTAGAAGAATACAACCGACAGTATCATAAGGATCTTCCCAATTGGACGTTTTCCCTTATTCATAACGATTATACCCCCTTTCCGCCCTGGTTACGAATCTCGATCTTACGGACAACCATCATAAGTACCATCATGATGACCGCCATGATCATGGAAATGGCACTTCCGAAGTTCCACTCGCCGACCGTAATGAACTGGTTCTCGATCATATTTCCGATGAGGAAATACTGACCGCCGCCGAGCAGCTTCGGTATGAAGAAAGAACTGACTGCCGGAAGAAATACCAGCGTAATCCCGTTGATGATTCCCGGCACGGAAAGCGGCAGTGTCACACGCTTAAATGTCTGCGCCGGGCTTGCCCCAAGGTCTGCACTCGCTTCCAGCAAGGAATTGTCCATCTTACTAAGTGACGTCTGGATCTGCAGGATCATGAATGGCAGAAAGTTATATACCATTCCCAAAAGCACTGCCCCTTCTGTATAAAGAAGTGATCCCTTTCCAAGTCCCACCATATGTAGGATTCTCTGGATCAGACCGCCGTCGCTTAAGAGTCCGATCCATGCATACGTTCTTACCAGCATGTTGATCCACATCGGGATCGTGATCACAAGGATCAGCGCATTCTGCTTCTTCTGCTCACTGCGCGCAATATAATATGCAATCGGATAGCCCAGCAACAGACAGATCACCGTTGTCTTCACCGCAATTACAATGGAACGCCAGAGGATCAATAAGAAATCCGGGTCGGTAAAAAATTTGGCATAATGTTCCAGTGTAAATGTGAACGATAAGATGCTGTTTCCCTGATCTGTCACGGAATAAAGTGCGATCAGGACCATCGGGAATACTAACATCAATATTGCCCACACGATATACGGAAATGCTAACTGTGAAAATTTCTTCATCTTAGAATACCACCTTCGGCATAACGTGGATATCTTCCGGGAAGAATGTCAGGCCGACCTCCTGTCCTTCCTCCGAATAATCCGTTGTATGGATCTTGAACTCACGTCCCGTAGTGGAAAATGTAATCTCATACACGCCTTCTGTTACTTCTTCCGGATCAAAATCATAGTCTACACTGATGTCCACACTCTGGTCTTCATCCGTCAGCTTCCATCCCTGTGCATTTGCCCAGGTCTTAAGATCTGTATCCAGTGCCTGAGATTCTGTGATCTCGTCTACCGTCTTGAAGAAGTTGAACGCCATAACACCTTCATTTGCCTTCTCATTCTTAACGAACGGCTGGTTGACTACGAAAATGGTTCTCTCGATGCTGGTTCCGTTTGAAGTGCTGAATGTAACCGGATACTGTCCTTCTTTTGCTTCCAGTTCATATTCAATATTTGCAATGGAAATGTACTCATCCGTCTCTGTCTCCCATGCCTGTGCATTCGACAGTGCGACGATTTCCTTATCATCCAGATTCTCTACATCTTCTACGTCTACATAGAAGTTGTTGGCACTGATCTTCTCGCTTCCGTCTTCACTGGTTACGTCATGATTGCGGATGACACGCATGTTGACCGTAACGCTCGTTCCCGGAACGGTCTCTACCATGATCTCATAGTGCACACCCTTGAACAGGACACTTAAGACTTCTCCCGTCATCTTTCCGTCTTTTACATCCACGATATCAATATCCTCCGGACGGATCACGACATCCACCGGCTCATTCTCCTTGAATCCATGATCCACGCAGTCGAATGTAATATCATCAAAACGAACCTTATAATCCTCAATCATCCTTCCGGAAATGATGTTGCTCTCTCCGATAAAGTTTGCTACGAAACGGTTCGTCGGCTCATTGTAGATCTCCTGTGGGGTTCCGATCTGAAGGATCTCACCTTTCTGCATGACGACGATCTTATCCGACATCGTAAGTGCTTCTTCCTGATCATGCGTTACGAAGATAAATGTAATACCGACCTCCTGCTGGATACGCTTCAGCTCATACTGCATTTCCTTACGAAGCTTTAAATCCAGCGCCGCCAGCGGCTCATCCAGAAGCAGTACCTTCGGCTCATTGACCAGCGCTCTCGCGATTGCCACACGCTGCTGCTGGCCGCCGGAAAGCAGTGTCGTATTCTTATCCTCATAGCCTTCCAGACCGATCAGTTTCAGCATCTTCATTACTTTCTGGTCGATGATATCTTTACTCATTTTCTTAAGCTTTAATCCAAATGCAATATTTTCATATACGCTCAGATGCGGGAATAATGCATATTTCTGGAATACGGTATTCAGCTCTCGTTCATACGGCGGCTTGTCGGTGATATCTTCATTATCAAAGATCACCTTTCCTTCGTCCGCATCCAGGAACCCTCCAAGGATTCGGAGCAGTGTAGTCTTACCACATCCACTTGGTCCTAACAGGGTTACGAATTCATTTTCATATATGTCCAGATTGATTCCTTTTAACACAACCTGGGTGTCAAAGCTTTTCACAATGTTGCGAAATTCAATTAGTTTTTTCTCTTCCATTTTTCCTCTCCCTTCTCAGATTTTAAAGCCGCAAGGTATCGTTTCATAATCCTCATTCTTCCTTACATTTGCAGCTGCACTTCTCTTTTCTTTAAAAAATCGGCGGTGTCGTGATCCACAATATCTTTGCCGGGCTGTTACCGTGATTATAAAGATAATGACTCTTCGCACCATCCATATAAAACGTCTCATGCGCCTTCACTTTATATTTTTTACCGCCGCGCATAATCGTAATATTTCCCTTCAGTACATAGCCAAATTCCTCGCCCGTATACGAGGTCTGGATATGGCTCTTTTTATGCGGATAGAGTGTCATAAGAATCGGCTCCATCTGGTTCTTCTGCGCATTCGGAATGATCCATTCCACCTGGTAATCTTCTTTCTCATCAACGAAGAAATCATCTGTTCCGAACACGATCTGCTTTTCTTCCTCTTCATGAAAGAATTCCGACAGGTTACTTCCAAGTGCTTCCAGAATGTCCTCCAGTGTCGCAATACTCGGTGCCGTCAGGTTACGCTCCACCTGTGACAGAAATCCTTTCGTAAGCTCACTGCGCGAAGCCAGATCTTCCAATGTCAGATCGTTCTGCTTTCTAAGCTCCCTCAGCTTCTTTCCGATATCCACGCTTTCACCTCCACATTTTCAAAAGTTTTCTATTACTATACTTTTTTTTCAAAAATACCGAACAAGATTCATTATACACGTGTATGTGGATAATGCAAGTGAAATGCATGTAAAACCTCGACATAAATTAAAAATATGCTATAAGGACATTGCCTGCCCGGAAGTCTGTGGTCCGCAATGCCGCTTACGGAACTTGTGATTGCAGTATATGTGGTGTATCATATGCGGAAATATACGTGTTCACTGCCGGGATAATGTGTTATCATTAACCATAGAAAATTTTCCAGAGGTAACCACATGAATACAGCAACTACAGCAAATATTCAAAATAATAATCCTACTGCCTTTTACCACCTCCCAGGCCTGTTTGAATTTTACGAATTGTACCGCATATTCCTTCCATTATTCCGGAAACACAGGGAATATTTTTACGACTGGTGTGAGATTGGCTCGATCTATGGCGCTCCTTCGGATTGTATCTGGGGCGGCGGGCGTACTTCATTTGGATATTCTGATCCGGAAGACGTGCTTGATCTGGTGCGGGAATACGGCATCTCGGCCCGGCTGACGTTCAGTAATTCGTTGCTACGGGAAGAACATCTTACAGATAAGAAATGTAACGAGCTTTGTAAAATGTTCGAACACGCCTCTGATGCTGATAATTCACCACATACAGATCAACTCCAGAATGGCGTGATCGTGCACTCCGAGCTTTTATTAAACTATTTACAAAAAAATTATCCTGATCTCTACCTTATCTCTTCAACCACAAAAGTTCTGACAGATTTTCAGGATTTTTTAACTGAAATAAACCGAGAAGATTTCCGTTATATTGTACCGGACTTCCGGTTAAACAAAGTATTCGATAAATTAGACCTGATGTCGCAGCACCAGAAAGATAAAGTAGAATTCTTATGCAATGAATGCTGCTGGTTCGGCTGTAAGGACAGAAAGACTTGTTATGAATCCGTCAGCCGGAAGAATCTCGGAAATCCTGCCCCGGAGTTTCACTGTGCTTCGCCGGATGGCGGTAACGGTTACCGCTTTTCCAAGGCAATGGAAAATCCCGGATTCATCAGTGTGGATGATATACAGAATATTTACATGCCAATGGGATTTTCTAATTTTAAGATTGAAGGACGCGGGCTTGGAAGTGCGCTGATTCTTGAATTTCTGCTTTATTATATGACGAAGCCGGAATATCAACTGCATGTCAGGGAAGAGATTTATCTGGATAATATGCTCGATCTTTTTTAGCCATGGGGACAGGGTTTTTGACTTTTTTATTGTCCCTTCCGGATCAAAAATGAACGCAAGAAAACCTGCCCGTCGGCAGGTTTTCTTACATTCTAATCTATTTTTATTTTCTTTTGCTTTTCTATATCTCAAACGTCTCCAGATCATCCGGCACATACAGATTGCCATGATAATACTGCTGTCCTTCCTCCGTATACAACTTCTTTCTCTCCGCCAGATGTGTCTCTTCTGTATGATACAGCAACAGATTCGGCACACCGAGTTCTTCCGCAAGCTGGCATGCTTCTTTTACTGTACTATGATGCTTCTCATAAGGCTTGAATTTATCCGCCTCACCGAACAGGCAGAATGCCTCATGAAGCAGCCAGTCACTGCCCTTCACATATTTATAATCCACCTCATTGTACGGCTCGTCACCAACACAGGTGAATTTCTTACCGCTCTTAAGCTGCATGGTGAATCCGAACTGTTTCGCCTTTGTCGAACCAATGTCGAAGAATGTCACAGGACATCCGAGAATCGTTCTGCTGTCTCCGTCTTTCACGACATCAAACTGGATTCGCTCCCCCATATGCTTACAGACCTTCTGCTGGATCGTCATATTTGCGATTGCCTGAATCTTCTCTGCCAGCTCCTCATGGCAGTAAATGCGAAGATCACCTTCATATTTTCCCTGGTTCATTCTCTGTCCGATCATACGCACCAGCCAGATAATTCCAAGCACGTGGTCTACATGCTCATGTGTAACGAAGATATCGTGGATATCATTCATGTCGATTCCTGTGTCTTTTAATACTTTCAGAATACGGTTGCCACCGCCTGCATCTACAAGGAAATGTTTCCCTTCATCGCTGATTGCATAGCAAGTATTATAACATTCACTTACCGTTGCATTTCCGGTTCCTAATATTGTTAATTTCATATGCTTTTCTCCATTTCATTTCTGGTTTTTGTACCACTTTTTTCGTAGTACTTCTATCAGCAGTATAGCATATTTTCTCCAAAATCATCTCCCAGATCATACACAATTACCTTCTGATTTTTCACATCCGCAATCTCGAAAGCAACCTCCTGATGTGTAACGGCAGGTGCTGCCATGTCATATAAAACGCCATCGATCAATTCATATCTCTGGTCATCGGGCAGGGCATAGTAATCCTCTAATGTATATTCCCCCTGCTTCTTTACCTGATATGCTCCCAGCGCTTCTGCTGCTTTGTTCTTTTAATTCTCTCATTTCGGTGATCGTCATAACCATTGCAGCTTCTATCTCTAAATTTTGTATATTTGAAATATTCCAGCGAATTACCAGTTTGGGATAAAAACATCTGCTGTCAGCAGTTTTGGCAATCTAATTTCACGATAATCTGCAAGACTTGTTACTGGCAGCACCTTACGAACGCATGGCGATACAAAAAAGAGCCAGCAGGGACGGGGAAAATTCCATTTTCCCCGTCCCCATTGGCTATAAATCCGACAGATCTACCTCATAAATATAATGTTCCGGCTCTTTTTCTCTCTGATAAAACATCACCATATACCACGGGAAATATTCAATTTCCTCTTTTTGCTCAACATTCCCTTTGCAAAATACAATTTTTCTTCCAAACTTCCAGTTTTCTACTGCAGATACTCTATTCAAAGCAGAATGCTTTTGATAATCATTTCCTGATTTTATCTCAAGAAGGTCAATCTTCAATCCATTCTGTATTACAAAATCCAGTTCTCCGTACTTTTTCGACTCAAAATAATTCAATGAGAATCCACCGCTTTTTATTGACTGGGCAAATACATTTTCCAATATACTTCCCATATTCACATCCATATTCCCCTGTAAGAGTTCAAACTGAATGTTCTCCATGCAGGAAGCACAGAGCAGACCTGTGTCTCCCATAAATAATTTGAACAGATTTCTCTTTTCATTAAGCTGTAACGGAGCCTGTGGTTCTGTAACATTATAAGATGGCAAAGCAACACCTGCATCACTTAGCCACATAAATGAATTCTCATAACGATTCATTCTTCCATTTTCATCAATCCTGTTTAAAATAAACCGTCTGTTCTTATCATCCAATTGAGATGCAATACTATCAAAGATGGCTTTAATCCTCACTTTTTCCGCACCTTCGGAATACTTCGATATATCCTGTCTGTATAATTCCAGAATATTTCTCTGAAGCCTAACTACCTTTCCGATATCATGCGTATCTACATAAGTCTGGACAACATCCGGCATTCCACCTACAACAATATAAGTTGCAAAAAGTTTCAACAATGTTTCATGCATTACTGTTGGAACTTCGTTATGATTTTCATAGCAGAACTGTAATGTAGTAAATGTTGTATCCTGCACTCCATTCGCCCGGAGAAATTCCCTGAAATTCATAGGATACATAGAAACAATCTCTTCAAATCCAACCGCATAAGAAGGAACTTCTTTATACCTGACACCAAGAAGTGAACCGGATTCAATATAATCAAACCGTCCATCTTCAACCAGGAACTTGATTGCACATCTTGCATTGGGGCATTCCTGTATCTCATCCAGGAATACCAATGTCTTTCCCGGCTCCATCTTCTGCATCTTGAAAGCAGTCAGGTTCTCAATAATAGTATCTGCATCCAATTTATCTTCAAAAATTTTTTCGGCACCTTTATCTAATATGAAATTGATTTCTATAAAATTTTCATATTCTTGTTTTGCAAACTCTCTGATAATTGTTGTTTTTCCAATCTGTCTTGCGCCTATAATACAAAGTGCCTTTTTATTTTTCTGAGTTCTCCATAATTTTAATTTTTCCGAAATCTCTCTTTTAAGCATTGAATCGCCCTCCTGATATTAGTATTGTAACATTATTCTCGTGTTATTCAATATTTTTGTAACATTATTCTTATATTTTCTATTATATTTTGTAACATTATTCTGAATATTAAAGTCGGAATTTTATTATTTCTTATACCAGTTTTTTATGCACAATGCACACCGATCTTCTTTGTTTCATGATACTGCATCAAAAAAGCTGCCATCTTTATGGATGACAGCTCACTGTCTGTTTCTGATATTGCCATTAACTTTGGCTTTGTAAAGCTATGCTGCCAAACTGTGAAGGCATTCGTATTGAAGTGCCTCCGATCCGGAAACGGCTGTTGAGGAATGATTTGTAATGCTTTTATAAATTAATGTCTTCTATAATTTTCAGGATAATATATACTTCCACCCAGCATTAAGATTCCTGGTACAATATAATTTATGTTTTTAATCAGATACTCCCGGATTCTGTCCTTTAAGCTTTTCTTTGTTGTATTCATATTATCACCTGTCAATGATATATTGACGTTCTTTCATAACTCACATTAACCAATAAGTCCCTTTCCCACATTTAGCAACAATTTTTTCATCCTCTAAATGATTGAGAATCCGATCTTTAAGAGAAGCACTAACCGACTCGCCATTTGCAGCGATTCCAAGTTTTGCAGCGAGAGTAGATGCGATTAAATTCATAAATTTAACATCCTGTTTTAGTACATTGCGATATTTTTTCAGAGATAATACCGCTACAGTTACCGGGCTAACTGCTTCTACAAAATAAATACATGGTGCCGGATTCATAAATTCCATATCTCCCAGAAGATGAATTCCTTCATTCATAGCAATAAAATATTTAGAACCATCGTCCCGTATATGATAAATATTTACCGTCCCTTCTATAACAATCTGCAACCTGTCATCTGAATTGCACGGTTGACACAGCAATTCCCCTTTTTCGTACTGATATATCTGAAATTCCAGATTCTGTGTATCAAACTCTTTCTCTAACTCTAACTTTTCAATTGCTCTTTCACATTTAACTTTGTCTTTAATCTGCTTCATATCTCTATCTCCTGTCTATCATATTATATGAAAATCAGATATGTAGTAAGACATATGTCTGGGTTGTAATTCGATTATTTTCGTAAAATATTTAATGTACTAATGAAAGGAAAGAGATCTTCCTTCTATATTTCGGTGCAAAAACTATGTGATACTTACAATTCCACGTTGTATGTGATAAACTATTATTGTCCATCTTGGACGACCTCCTTTGATTAATAATATGGTTGGCGAACCTTTTATTATTATATCATTGGAGGTTTTCTACACAACGCTAAAGCTCTTTCAACCACCCGCATAGCAGGTGGTTTATTTGTTTCCTAAAGTTTCGTTTTGGGGAACATCCCAAAACTCCACAATAGAAAACAGGGCCTTGCCCTAAAAAAATAATGGACTACCTCCAGTTTATAACTGGTGCAGTCCATCATTTATCATTTCTTATTTACCTGATGTCTTACCCTTAATAGTCATTCTTATTCCTTCTTATCTGTTAGCAGATGCAACACGTCTTGCATCTCTCATGATCTGTCCTGCTGCATAACCATTTCCAGACATCACTGCAGAAGCCACCGCAAAATACTCTGCATTATCCAGGACATATTTTTTGAAACGCTCCACTAAACTAGCCTTTTTCTCTGTGTTATTCATTACCATTGTATTCTTAATTGCTACTGTACTCATATTGACCTCTCCTTTTTTACTATCTATATATTTATTTTCTTTGTTTTCCGTTTACATCTTGCATTTTAGCCTTGTTTTCAATTTCAAACCAGTGCTATAATTATCTTATTTTAAAACGATATTGACATTTACTATTCATATAAAGGAGGATATTATGGCAAAAGCATATCACGAAGCACTCCATCCACTTGGCAATCTTGGAATACAGGTATCTATGGCAGCACTTGAAAACACACATATTCCGGCCCACTGGCATGAGGCTATGGAGATTTTATTCTGTCTGAATGGTTCTGTCCGTATTCATATCGAGCACGAACATCTTACCCTTCAGCGCAATCAACTGATTGTTTTTGATTCAAAAGAAGTTCATTCTATTCATTCTGATTCTAAGCTATATATGTTCTTATGTATCCATGTTGATAAAAAGCAGCTTTCTGTTTACTGTCCGGATTTGGAACTATATCACATCAAATGCCGCCCGGTTTCTCTGGATGATTCAAAATCCACCCCGTATATTCACCTCTGTCAGCTTGCACACGATCTGACACGAACCAATGTCGAAAATAAAAACACCAGCGCCATGCGTTCAGACGGCACGGCATTGCTGATGCTTGCTGATTTGATTCGTTATTTTTCCGTATATTCCCTGCCGGGAACGACTACTGGAACAGGTCAGTCTAATGATATTCTGCGAAAGATCATCTCTTATGTGAATGAACATTATACAGAAAAGCTCTCATTGGAAGAAGTAGCTAATCAGGTAGGATTCAGCCGAGAATATTTCTGCCGTTTTTTCAAGCAGCATATGGGTATCACATTTCTTCGTTACTTGAATGAGGTGCGTATTTCTCATGCTGGACGTATTCTGATGAATACAGACAAGTCCATTTCTGAGGTAATGCAGGAGAGTGGTTTCACTAACCAGACGATTTTTAACCGTCTTTTCAAAGAGATTTACGGAATGACACCTCGTCAGGCACGCAATAGCTATGCAGAAAATACCTATTCATAACATCCAGATATAACGCAAACTCTGATATAGCATGTAGCTCTACCGTCTTCTGCTTTTCGCTGGATAATAACTGCTTCCACCTATCATCAAGATTCCCGGCACGATATATTTTTCATTTTTTATAAGATAATCCCACACCCTGTCTTTCAGACTTTTCTTTATTGTATTCATATTATCACCTGTCAGTGGTAAACTGACATCCTTTCGTAAGCACATCTTCTTTTTCCAGTCACATATCACCACTCTTCATCGATTCTTACAATATTTACATCACAAACATTCGACTTTATTCCTCCGCCAACTCCCCAAACTCCGTCTTCTCAAATTCCTGAATGGAAATATGTCTCTTATTCGGGTTCGCATACACGAAAGTCTTATCTACATTCTCCAGATAGTTCTGGATCTTATCGTTCGTCGCACTGATGATCGCCTGGAAGCCAAGTCCGCGGATCAGCGAGATACAGCTTGCCACCTTCTCGGCATCCATCTTGGAGAACGCCTCGTCCAACACAACCAGACGCAGTGTCGGTGACCGGTGCATCTTCGGCGACAGATTGATCTTATAAAGCTGCGCAAAGCTTGCCAGAAGTGCCACGTACAGCGGGTTCTGTCCCTCTCCGCCGGAGTTCTTCTTGATCATCTTACTCAGTCCGATCGTCATCTCCTTATCGCCATGTACGATCTGCTGCATATCGAATGACAGATAGGTTCGGTAATCCGCATACTTATCCATGTTGCGTTTCGCCTCATCCATCTCGTCCTTCGTCGCATTCTCCGGCGGGATGAAGATGTTGATCAGCTCGTTCATCATCTCCCCATACTGGTTCTCATGCTCCATCGTGAACATATCAAGCTGGTTGTCCATCGTATCATCTAAGTCAGACGGACGGATCTGCAGGGAATCATCCATGAACATCTTATAATATTTTCCATCTGCACCCTTGTTCTTCGTGATCACGAACTGATACTTATCCTTACCGAAGTCCAGTTTGCTGATGATCCGGTTCAGCTCATCCCTTCTCTGATAAGCCTCCAGGATTGCACTCCGGATCTTGAAGATGAAGTCATCTTTGAAATGCTCCACAGCCGCTTTCGCCTGTGTCTTCGCCGACTCCCTGTAAGTCTCCAGATGATCGCAGGACAGTGAATTCAGAAGCTTCTCATACGGCACGTTGTCCCGGATAGAAGTTGAGAATGTACGGTTCGGATATTCTCTGATATAACTGCTTCTCTCTTCCACCAGCTTCCGGTAAGCGTCTTCCTCTTCTTCCCTGAGCGTATATACCCGCGAAACCATCTGACGTCTCAGATACTCATAATTCTCGGATTTTCTGCTCGCCAGATATTCCTGGAACTCCTTCTCGTAACGCTTATCTGCTACTTTTCTCTTCACGTCCTTCATCTGTTCTTCCGATTCGAGAACTTCTGCATTCAGACGTTCGATTTCTTTCTTGTTCTCCCAGATTGTTTCCTGCACCTTGGATACGGATTCTTTCTTCGCATCCTGTGCCGCCTGCACTTCTTTCTTCTTGCCTTCCCATGCAGCAACGGATTCATCCTTTAACTTCTGCATCTGTTCCAGAAGCTGAGCCTTTTTCTTTTCTTTGGAAATGATTGCCTTGCTGTCAGCCAGCCATCCGAGATAATCCTCTGCCGGCTGCTTCAACATCTCCATCTGCATTGCCTGGCGGATCTCTTCTAACAGCTCCTGTACCGGCATTCTCTCGCCATTTAACTTCTCACATTTTTCTTCCAGCTTGCGGATTCTCTGGCGCATACTCGTCTCACCGATGTAGGCTCTTCTGGTGTAATTCTCCGGACTCATGTGCTGCAGTTTGTAGCTCTGGTACAGCATACAATCCGGTGTCACACCGATCCTGCACTCACGCAGTTCATCCAGTGATTCGCATTTCTTTACATTTCCAAGGAAGAAATTAATGTATTCCTGCACATACGCTTCTTTCGCTTTTACTACTTCTGCCAGCGCGCCCGGCTGTACCTGATGCTTATCCTTCGTAAGCTTCTCCGTATCCAGGACTGCTGCCCGGAAGAAACGTTTTGTATCCATCTCCTGGTAAATGTCCATCGCAGCCCTGGCATACTTTGGTTCCACGATCAGCTGCAATTTATTATTTCCAAGATAACCCTCCACTGCATTGTGCCATCTCTCGTCCTTCACATCCAGAAGATCCGCAAGAATATGCACATTCACGAACTTGCCGCAGCGCTCATGCAGGCGGTTACGCAGTTCGAATCTCGCCTCTTCCAGCTCTCTCGGATAAGCCTTCTTTCCCTGCTTCAGTTCTTTTAATTCTGCTCTTGCCTCTTTCTCTTCTTTCTTGATCCGGCGAAGGTCTGCATCCGCTTCCTGTCTCTGGTCTTCCAGTTCCTCCTGCAGATCTTTTAAGCCTTCCTGCAGGCGCACAAGCTCTTCTTCGGAAATGCTTCCGTCTGCGAATTTTTCGATATCCCAGATCACCTGATTTGGCGTAATGTCTTTCTCCGTCCATGCCTTCAGATGCTCTGCAGTCTGCTCCCAGCGGACTTTTCCGTTATTCAGACGCTCCAGCGTCTCATTTAATGTATCCAGATCTGATTCCAGCCTTGCATACCCACTGTCTGCGATCCGCAGAATGATCTCTTCATACTCTTTCTGCAGGTCCTTTTCTTCCTGCTCCAGCACCTGTTGCTGCTTCTTCAGATCTTCGATGGCTTCCTGCCTTACCTTGATCCGGTCTCTAGCTTCCTGACTCTTCACCTCATGGTTCATAATCTCCAGACGGTCGATCTGATAAGAGCACACTTTCTCCTCATCGGATTTTTCTGCATACTGCTCATATTTTCCGCAGATCAGCTTCAGTCTTCTGATCTCCTCCATCGTCTCCTCGATCTTACTGCGCATGCGTCCATACTGCATGATACTTTCCTGCAGATCCTCAATATGGATATCCTGCTCCATACAGATATATTCCTTTACGAAATCTTCCAGTTTGATATTCATACGGAACGAGATCGCACGTTTGAATAGCTTTGGAAATTTTTCCATGTCCAGACCGCCAAGATAGATATCGTATAGCTGTCTCCGGAATCTTTCATTGCTCGGACCGCAGTAGAACTGTTCCGGCGTAAAGGAACGCTGCAGGTACTCACGCATTTCCGCAGTGGTAAGGCACCGGCCTTCCGAACGGTAATGATTCGGAAGTAATTCTCCCGTATGCCAGAAGAACAGGCGGCTTACGTCATTATTCGACGTATCCACGTCAAACACAACACCGACACACTGTTTATCTCTGGTATTCGTCTGTGTCAGCTCCAGCACGATCGTACTGGAAAAATTACGATTTCTTAAATACTGTGATTCATTATTTTCACTGATATTCACCATACCTCTTAAGTACTCGATCAGTGTACGGTCCGAATCATCTGCTGCCGCCTTGTTGAAGAATCCACGGCCGTCCGTATTAGCATACAGCACGATCTGGATCGCATCCAGAACCGTCGATTTACCGCTTCCGGAATGTCCGGTGAAGAAGTTGATTCCTTCATTGAGCGTCAGTATCTTTTTATCTATGTAATGCCAGTTATTCAGGCATATCTTCGAGAGTGCTTTGAATGGCTGCTTCGTCTCCAATTTGATCCTCCTCACTGAATGTCGCTAATAATTCCCTGATGTCGTCTCCTAAAAGTACCGTATGGATACAAGGGTAGATGACCAGGCGGGTCGACTCGTTTAATTCTTCCAGAACATCAAGCGGCTCGATGATCTGATACTTCTTCAGAAGTGCGATCGTCCGTCTCATTTCCGTAATTGACGGAAGACTCTTCAATACATGAAATTCTCCCGCTTTTCCGTTTACTGCACCAAGTGTTGTCACCACATGGCTGCTCGACGATGCAGTCTGCATCTGCTCGTCATAGATAAGCTTCAGCACCAGTAAATAGATCGTCGCCAGACGCGGCAGCTTCTCACCCCATAACTGCTCTCCCTGGATATAGATCACACCCATATGTACATTTTCCCGCAGTATGATCCCAGCCACCTCAAAATATGCTTTAAAAAATTCCAGATGCTTCGTACAGGTACGGTATTCTTTTGTATACTGCATCCTTCCCGCACGTTTATCAAATTTTCTTTCCAGGAGAAATGTCTGACGGTACAGTGTCTGGATGACCTCTGTGACCTCTTCTTTTTCTTCCTGGGTTAGCTGTTCGTAGTAATCTATCATTATTCTTAGAACTCCTTTTATCAGAACTTCTTTATATTATTGTTCATCACTTTTCTTTCTGTTTTGCATTACAAATTATTACACACTATTACGCCCGTCTCTTCACGAATCTTAATGCCGGATACCGGTATCCGTCCTTTTCCACCATCTCCGGTTCTTCTTCCAGCACCATATATCTGCTGTTCTTACGCGTACTGTAATCATAAGCAAGAATCAGTTTTTCAAATTCTTCCTCGTCAGCAATATTAATCTTCGACGCATCCATCACTTCATCTTCCATATTATTCTCGATGAATTCTTCAATCTGCTTCTTGCTGAACCGCATCTGGATCCGGTTCAGTCTTAAGATATCATCCTTATCCAGATCTCCCGTCGTCTCATCCGGAAGAAGCTGGCTGATGAAGTCTTTTCTGGATTTTCTTCTCTTATATAAAGATTTCTCCGACAGAATTTCCAGCAGCGACAGATTCATGCGCTTTCCGGTCTCTGTGATGATCTCTTCCATCTGATCCGGATCTTCCGACATTTTATTCAGAAGCTGGACCACCAGACCTTTCGTATCAGTCTCACCGCTTAACAGATAATTCATCCTCGTTACCGTCGCACGGACGTACTTCGTATGTTCCTTATCCATATTAGCGATTCTGTGCTCAATATCATCAAATCCCCGCTCGATTAGATCCAGCAGATCCAGTACATCATCCTGATTATCTCCAAGCATCTTCGACCGCACCTGTACCTTCATGATAAATGCCTCATCATCCCGGATCTCTCTCAGACATTTCTTAATATCCATCTTATAAATGTAAAAGTTATCCGACGTCTTCAGAATATGATACTTCTTCCACACGATCTCTTCCACATAGCTGTCCAGATGCTCTCTTAAAATCCCGCTGTACGAATCCTGCTGTAAAAGTTTTGCAAAAAACTTGTTCATGTTATGAAGCATGTCCTGCAGTGCCTTATTCAGCCGCCTCGTATTCACCAGTGCCGTCCTCAAAAGCCCGATACTCGCCCTCGGATCATTGCGAAATGCATACAGCGTCGCATACACATTCTGGATATAAATATCCGTCTCCGACGCATCTTCCGAATTCAGCTTTTCAAATGCATCGATCATCACCGCCGCATAATCCGGAATGACAATATTCGTCACCAGTGTATTATAATCCTCGATACGCTTCAGCCATCCTGACCGCAGAAGCCAGTTTAATATCCTTGATGACGGCGTCTCCAGCATATCAAAATCCGTATCATTTTCCTCCCGCTGTAACTCAAACCGTTTCTTCGCATTCATATCACTTAAGATCTGGATGCACACCTCTTTCGTCAGGAAATAGTTATTATATTCGTATTCTTCATTAATACATAAAAGTGCTTCAATATAAATATCCCGGTTGACCGAACGGAACAGACTCCAGAACGTATCCGGGATTTCATTCATTAACTGCATCTTGTTTTCCTCCAAATGATTCCTTACAATTTTAACATTTTTAAGGGCTTTTTTCTACTGCAAGTTATTTTCCGCCGTTTTATACACTCTTTATTTGTTTTTTATCTTCATAGCTGATATGATAAGATAATAAAGATAAAATAAAAGACAACATACAATATAAGAATGAATACGGAGGTAAAATCATGTCCGAAAATATAGAAAAAGCAGTACCGACAGAAGAATCACCTAAGACTAAGAAATCTGAAACTAGCGCACCTGCTGCCACTGACAACGTTGTGCTTTATCCCGTTGCTGATATATCTGCTGCGCAGGAAACTACAGACACTGAAACGGCTGCTTCTAAGGAAATTACCGACCCCCAGAACACAGATAATCAAACAACTATCGACAGCAAAACTACCGACGGTAAAGCTGCCGATAACGCAGACAAATTCAGTGACACCCGGAATACAAAAGAATTTTCGAAAAAAGATGCGGAAGAAGACGAAGACCTGGAAGAAGACTTTTACGAACAACAGGAAAAATCCCGCTCCAAAGATGAACATCCGTTCCGTGAGTTCTTCTCTAATTTCCGTTCCAAACGCAAGATTGAGATGAACCGCGATGAGCAGATCCTTTCCCGCATCAGCGATGAAGATCTGATGGAATATCTCCGTATGGAACAGAAACGTATGGAACTCCTTCAGCAGGCGAAAGAAGTCCGCGAAAAAAGATTCTGGACCACATTCCAGCTCTTTATCTGTCTGTTATCCGTTATCCTTGTTATTTATTTTCTGAAGGATAACCCGGTAATATTAGTCACGATCCTTTACACGGTCGGAATTCTCACTGCTCTCCGCATATGGAGCAAATCCCAGAACAGAAAAGACCACAGAGACAAAAAAGATTCCTCAGATTATCATAAGAAACCCTGGGAATAATTACATTTTCCCGTGACATTTTACCACATCACACGATCATGTCATCATACCCGCCAGCACTACGCTGGCAGTCACACCAGCCAGAGTTGCAAGCAGCGCACCCGTCAATGTATAGCGCGTCTTCGTGACTCTGGCTGTCATATAATATACACTCATGGTATAAAAGATCGTCTCTGTACACGACATACTGATCGATGCAATCCGTCCGATATACGAATCTGTTCCATATTCTTTAAAAATGTCCAGCAAAAGTCCCGTCGCCGCCGATGAGGAGAACATCTTTACCACTGTAAGCGGAACCAGCTCTCCCGGAAAACCGATTCTGTCCGTAAATCTCCCGATTCCATTTGCAATCAGTTCAAGGAAGCCGGACGCTCTCAATATCCCCACCGCCACCATTAATCCGACAAGTGTCGGCATAATCTTGATTACTGTCAGAAACCCCTTCTTTGCACCTTTAATAAACGTATCGTATACCGGAACTTTCATTAACAGTCCATAACCTACAATCCCGAAGATTACCAGCGGGACTATGAAATCTGTAAGATATAACAATATTTGCATATTAACATTCCTTCTTTAAATTATCCTCTTACAGTTTATTCTATTGGCTTGTCATATATTAATATATAACTGAGATTGGTGCAATTTCCGGCAGCCCCTTACAAACGCATGGCGATTTATACCGTCATATTTTCCACACTGTTTGCATATTATACTTCAGATATCCACATACAGGAGTCTCACTTATGCTCAACTACCTCTGGTCTTTTATGATTCTTACAGGCATCGTATACGCCGCATTCACAGGCCGGATGCCCGATATTACCAATGCAGCACTTGATTCATCCAAAGAAGCCATCTCACTTTGTATTACCATGATCGGTGTCATGTCTTTTTGGGTAGGACTGATGGAAATTGCTTCCAAAGCCGGAACTATCCCGGCCGCTTCCAGAAAGATCCGTCCGGTCATTCGTTTCCTTTTTCCAAATCTTCCCGCCGGTCACCCCGCCGAAGAACCGATTACCACCAATATGATCGCCAATATCTTAGGTCTTGGCTGGGCCGCCACTCCTGCCGGATTAAAAGCAATGGAAGAATTATCGAAATTAGAAGAACAGCGCCGCAAACATCTGGCTCCCGGTATCTCCCGCCCTGCCGGAACAGCAAGTAATGAAATGTGTACATTCCTGATCATCAACATTTCATCTCTTCAGCTTATTCCGATCAATGTTATTGCTTATCGGAGTCAGTATGGAAGCGTTAATCCTGCTTCTATTATCGGAGCCGGTATTGTATCAACCCTGATCAGTACCGCCATTGCTGTCATCTACTGTAAATTGAAAGAACGATCACGTTTTCAAAACTGATATCCTCTTCATCCACAATAAATGATCACATTCACAAAGTTATCCCCATTTATAAAATATCCTGTGGATAAATATTCTTTTGTCGTAATTTAATGTAGACAACTTCACGGAACAGTGCATATACCACCGACATCAACGGAATAAATATCAGCATTCCGACAATTCCCATCAGACTTCCGCCAACACTCACTGCTGCCAGCACCCAGATTGACGGAAGTCCAACCGAATTTCCCACTACATGTGGATAAATCAGATTCCCCTCAATCTGCTGAAGTACCAGAAACAACACAATGAACATCAACGCCTTAAACGGACTCACCATAAAAATCAGAAACGCCCCGACCGCACATCCGATAAATGCTCCAAAAACCGGTACCAATGCCGTAAATGCAATCACAATTCCGGTCAACAGTGCATATGGCAGTCTAAACAGTGTCATCGTGATTACAAACATTGCTCCAAGGATCAAAGCCTCCACGCACTGTCCCGTCAAAAAACCAGAAAATGTCTTATACGTCAGAGCCAGCACTTCCAATACAGCTTCTGCTCTCCCCTTCCTGACAAACGCAAATAATACTTTTTTCGCCTGTATTCGCAGTTTCTCTTTCTGCAGCAAAATATAAACTGCGAATACAAATGCAATAAAAAACGTTCCCACTGCACCAATAATATTTTTTGCCGTATTAATGGTAGTCTCCAGCACACTTCCCGCTCCGTTTTTCAGAAAGCCTGCCGCCGCTTCCATAATTTTATTCCAGTCAAATTCCAGGTTGTTCACGACATTCATAATTTCTTTATTATTATGAAACCAGTGATCTGCCCACCCCTGCACCTGCGGGATAAACTCCTGAATACTCTTTCCCAGATTGGCAAATGTTCCTGCCAATTGCGGAAGCAGCCCGAATATTATCATTGCCAGAATTCCGGTTACACCGGCAATTACAAGCATCAGACTGATTCCCCTGGCATATTTTCTTTTATATTTTTCAGAAATTTTTCTCTCTGTAAATAATTTCCGTTCTACAAAGTTCATCGGTACACTTAAGGCAAATGCAATCGCACCGCCAAGCAAAAACGGATATACTATATTTAATACAAATTGAAACGCACTTATCACAACATCAAATTTCCACAGACAGACAATCAGTACTGCCGTAAATATGATCAATCCCCTGATCTGCTTCACTGTCTCTTGTTTTAATTCCATTTTGTCTTTCCCTTCAAATACTTCAATCCCTGAATCACAGGAAGATTCAGAAATGCAAGACCATATACTGTCATCAGTTGCGTCATATTTAACGTAACAACCTTAAACATGGCATGTAATCCCGGAATTGTAAGAACACCCGTGATCAGAACAGTACCTAAGACAAATGCTCCGATCAGATATTTATTATTAAAGAATCTCTTTGAGAATATTACCGGCTTATCGTCTTTGCAGTTAAATCCATGTACCAGACGGCTCATACACAACGTTCCAAACGCCATCGTACTTGCCAGAACTGCATCCTGTCCTCTGTATCCAATCAAGAATGCTGCCATTGTCATAATCCCGATGCACAGACCTTCGGTTCCGATATTCACCAGATATGCTTTCGTAAGTATTGACTCATTCACAGGTCTCGGTTTCTGATCCATAACCGCTTTAGAATGCGGTTCCATACCCAGCGCAATTGCCGGCAGGCTGTCTGTCAAAAGATTAATAAACAACAGATGTACCGGGGCAAAAGGCACCGGTAATCCGGCCGTTGCTGCATACAGTACCGCAAGAATTGCTCCGAAATTTCCGGATAATAGAAATTGAATTGCATTTTTAATATGCTGATACAGATTTCTTCCATTTTCCACTGCCTTCACGATCGTTGCAAAATTATCATCTGTCAGAACCATCGCCGCCGCATCCTTTGCAACTTCGCTTCCGGTCACACCCATTGCAACACCGATATCCGCCTGTTTTAAAGCCGGCGCATCATTCACACCATCTCCTGTCATTGCCACAATATTTTCCTTTTCCTGCCACGCACGGACAATCCTGATCTTGTGCTCCGGAGAGACTCTTGCGTAGACCGAGATTCCCTCTACAAAGTCTTTTAAATCTTCATCTGACATATTTTCAATATCAGCACCTTCACAGGCTTCTGACTCATCCTTTAATATTCCAATCCTCTTTGCAATTGCCGCAGCCGTGACTTTATGATCTCCCGTAATCATAATCGGCCGGATTCCGGCATTCAGGCACTCTGCTACCGCAACCTGCGACTCTTCTCTCGGCGGATCCATCATTGCGATCATTCCGATAAATATCAGATGCTCTTCATCCTCTGTACCGATTTCTTTTTCCTCTTCCAGATGTTTATATGCAAATGCAAGAACTCTTAACCCTTCTCTGGAAAACTGCATATTCTGCATGGAAATATTCTTACAGTCAGAATCTGTCATCCTTCTTACAGTATTTCCAACTCTGATTCTGTCCATACGATCCAGTAATACATCTACAGCACCTTTTACGATCATTATATGATCAGCCGTTAACATCTTATCATCCTGAATCCTATGAGCTGTCGACATCAATTTCCGCTCACTGTCAAATGGAACCTCAGACAATCTCGGATATCGTTCCCTTACCTGCATAATCTCGATTCCCAGATTACTTCCGAGATTAATAAGTGCCGTTTCCGTAGGATCACCAATCTCCTGTCCGTCTGTATTCGTTGAATCATTACACAGGATACTGAATCTCAAAAGCAGTTTTTCATTTTCATTTTTCAGATTAATTTTTCCGGCCGGTATTCTCTTTTCATTTACATAATAATCCTCTACTGTCATCTTATTCTGCGTCAGTGTCCCCGTTTTATCCGAACAGACAATCGATACACTGCCAAGACCTTCTACCGCCTGCAGTTTTCGTATAATTGCATGTTCTTTTGCCATCTTCTGTGTTCCAAAAGATAATACAATCGTCACAATCGAACTAAGAGCTTCCGGTATCGCTGCAACTGCCAGCGCAACAGCAAACATAAACGCTGAACCAATAGATTCTCCCTGAAATACATTTACCCCAAATATTATGCCTGAAAATACCAGAATTAATATCGACAATTTTTTTCCGAAGTCATCAAGATTCACCTGCAGTGGTGTGCGCTTTTCTGATGTATTCTTCATAAGATCTGCAATCTTTCCTACTTCTGTATTCATGCCGATTGCAGTCACTTCGTATCTTCCTCTTCCATACGTAACAAAACTTCCGGAGAATACTTTGTTCGTCTGATCGCCAAGTGCTGTTCCGACTGCGACTTCATCCAGATTCTTTTCAACTGCTATGCTTTCTCCCGTCAGTGCACTTTCATCTACCTTCAGACTTGCACATTCTATAAGTTTTCCATCTGCAGGTATACAATCCCCTGCCTCCAGTATTACTTCATCGCCAATCGTCACCTCTCTCGACGGAATCTGAATAATATTTCCATCTCTTGCTACTTTCGCTTCCGGAGCAGATAACTGTTTTAAACTGTTAAGCGATTGTTCTGCCTTTACGGTCTGCACCGTTCCAAGTATTGCATTCATCGTAATTACTACAAAAATAACAATCGCACTTTCTGCATCTCCTAAGATACCGGAAATCACTGCAGATATGATCAATATGATAACAAGAAAATCTTTAAACTGTTCCAGAAATATCTGCATGGTACTTTTCTTTTTCCCTTCTACCAGTTCATTGAAACCATATTTTTCCTGATTCTCCCTTGCTTGTTTTGTTGTCAGCATATTTGTTCTCCTTTCTTTCTTTGGCCAATAACCCTTTTTAATTTTTGATATATCGAAAGTATACCTAGAATCTGCCACCGTCAACTTGTATTACATGCTTTTGCTTTGGTATAAAAAAAGAGACTTTTATTGCATAAAAACTATGCAATAAAAGTCTCATCATTTCATTACGATACGGATAGCTCTTTTGCCATCGTACTGACGTCATCGTAAACATCTATATCTTCCATTCTTATATCTCTTTTATGAAATATATAGATGCCGATTACTCCCTCTTATTAATTATAATATAATCACTTCAATAAAATATGTCAATATATTTCAATAACAAAGTATGCAAGAAAAGCTACCGGTTGCCAAAGCATCCGTAATGAGCTGCCAGTGGCAGGTCATGTAGGTGGCAAGTTCTTTAAATAAAAAAAGAAGTAGTACTTATATACTACTTCACTCTCATTCCATGAGCGTGCGGGGATTCGAACCCCGGACAACTTGATTAAAAGTCAAGTGCTCTACCACCTGAGCTACACGCCCTTATTCCTTTCGCAAGGAAAATGCCCAGAACCGGAATCGAACCAGTGACACGAGGATTTTCAATCCTCTGCTCTACCGACTGAGCTATCTGGGCATACACACAATATTTTGTGCGAGTTGCGGGGGCAGGATTTGAACCTACGACCTTCGGGTTATGAGCCCGACGAGCTTCCAGACTGCTCCACCCCGCGATATTAAATTAAGTCTTGTGACTTAAAGCCGATGATCGGACTCGAACCGATAACCTGCTGATTACAAATCAGCTGCTCTGCCAATTGAGCCACATCGGCGAGTGCCTTACGGCTAATGGATGGAGGTGGATTCGAACCACCGAAGCAATTTGCAGCAGATTTACAGTCTGTCCCCTTTGGCCACTCGGGAATCCATCCATATTCTTTTTATTTGATGGGACCAATAGGGCTCGAACCTATGACCCTCTGCTTGTAAGGCAGATGCTCTCCCAGCTGAGCTATGATCCCATACAAACGACCCAGAAGAGACTCGAACTCTCGACCTCCGCCGTGACAGGGCGGCGCTCTAACCAACTGAGCCACTGGGCCATCTTTTGTTGTACCTATGTACCTTCAAAACTGCATACAAGAAATATTTTCTTTCATCCTACCTATCACCTTGCTTGGTCATGCCCTCGACCGATTAGTATCAGTCAGCTCCATACATTACTGTACTTCCACCTCTGACCTATCTACCTCGTCGTCTTCAAGGGGTCTTACTACTTACGTAGGGATATCTCATCTTGAGGGGGGCTTCACGCTTAGATGCCTTCAGCGTTTATCCCGTCCCGGCTTGGCTACTCTGCCATGCATTTGGTATGCAACAGATACACCAGCGGCCAGTCCATCCCGGTCCTCTCGTACTAAGGACAGCTCCTCTCAAATATCCTACGCCCACGCCGGATAGGGACCGAACTGTCTCACGACGTTCTGAACCCAGCTCGCGTACCGCTTTAATGGGCGAACAGCCCAACCCTTGGGACCTACTTCAGCCCCAGGATGCGATGAGCCGACATCGAGGTGCCAAACCACTCCGTCGATGTGAACTCTTGGGAGTGATAAGCCTGTTATCCCCAGGGTAGCTTTTATCCGTTGAGCGATGGCAATCCCACTTTATACCACCGGATCACTAAGTCCTACTTTCGTACCTGCTCCACCCGTCGGTGTCGCAGTCAAGCTCCCTTCTGCCTTTGCACTCTTCGAATGGTTTCCGTCCATTCTGAGGGAACCTTTGAGCGCCTCCGATACCCTTTCGGAGGCGACCGCCCCAGTCAAACTCCCCACCTGACATTGTCCCCCGACCAGTTCATGGTCGCTGGTTAGAAATCCAATACTGCAAGGGTGGTATCCCAACAGCGGCTCCGTGACAACTGGCGTTATCACTTCCTAGCCTCCCACCTATCCTGTACATGCAATACCGAATCCCAGTATCAAGCTGGAGTAAAGCTCCATGGGGTCTTTCCGTCCTGGCGCAGGTAACCAGCATCTTCACTGGTATTTCAATTTCACCGGGTGCATTGTTGAGACAGTGCCCAAATCATTACGCCTTTCGTGCGGGTCGGAACTTACCCGACAAGGAATTTCGCTACCTTAGGACCGTTATAGTTACGGCCGCCGTTTACTGGGGCTTAAATTCAAAGCTTCGCGTTACCGCTAACCTCTCCTCTTAACCTTCCAGCACCGGGCAGGCGTCAGCCCATATACTTCACCTTACGGTTTTGCATAGACCTGTGTTTTTGCTAAACAGTTGCTTGGGCCAATTCTCTGCGGCCAGCTCTCGCTGGCACTCCTTCTCCCGAAGTTACGGAGTCATTTTGCCGAGTTCCTTAACAATGCTTCTCCCGTCGGCCTTAGGATTCTCTCCTCATCCACCTGTGTCGGTTTACGGTACGGGCTTAAGTAAAACAATAGCGGCTTTTCTTGACGCATGGCTCACACACTTCCCTACTCTTAATTCGGTCCGCATCACGTCTTCGGATTGTACAGCGGATTTGCCTACTGTACTCCTACCCCGCTTGCACCGGCTTTTCCATTTCCGGCTTGTGCTCTCCACACGTGTCCCCACAGTTCTGTTTACTTAAGGTACAGGAATTTCAACCTGTTGTCCATCGGTTACGTCTTTCGACCTGGCCTTAGGCCCCGACTTACCCAGAGCAGATCAGCTTTACTCTGGAAACCTTAGATATTCGGCCGGAAGGATTCTCACCTTCCTCTCGCTACTCATTCCGGCATTCTCTCTTCTATACAGTCCACAGCTCCTTATCGGTACTGCTTCGTCCCGTATACAATGCTCCTCTACCAATGTACTAGGTACATTCCTGAGCTTCGGCAGTGTGTTTCAGCCCCGGACATTTTCGGCGCAGGACCTCTCGACTAGTGAGCTATTACGCACTCTTTGAATGTATGGCTGCTTCTAAGCCAACATCCTAGTTGTCTTTGAAATCCCACATCCTTTTCCACTTAACACACATTTTGGGGCCTTAGCTGCAGGTCTGGGCTCTTTCCCTTTTGACTGTCCAACTTATCTCGTACAGTCTGACTCCCATACAACATCTACACGGCATTCGGAGTTTGATATTCTTCGGTAAGCTTTGACGCCCCCTAGGAAATTCAGTGCTCTACCTCCGCAAGACTTATATGAGGCTAGCCCTAAAGCTATTTCGAGGAGAACCAGCTATCTCCGGGTTCGATTGGAATTTCTCCCCTATCCACACCTCATCCCCACCCTTTTCAACGGATGTGGGTTCGGTCCTCCATTGCCTTTTACGGCAACTTCAACCTGGACATGGATAGATCACCCGGTTTCGGGTCTGCTCCGACTGACTCATTCGCCCTATTAAGACTTGGTTTCCCTTCGGCTCCACACCTTTGGTGCTTAACCTCGCCAGCCAGCGCAACTCGCCGGACCGT